>NZ_JAQQDB010000075.1:0-17579 GCF_046030135.1 Caballeronia jiangsuensis | reverse complement strand
CTGCCGCCCCGCACAGGGGCAGAGCCAATAGACCGACACGAAACCGGGACCCGGCGAGAAAAAAACAACCCCTAAACCGAAGGCTTAACCTCCCCCTCAACCACCCCATGCGCGGTCCGCGTCTCCGGCATCGCAAGCCAGACCATCAAAACCGCGAGCGCCCCCGCACCGGCGAGTCCAAAGAAGCTCATCGCAGTGCCAAAGCGATCAGCAGCAAACCCGGCCGCAGCCGTCGAAAGCGTCGCCCCAACTCCCGCCGCAAGTCCAAAAAACCCGATCGTCAGGTTGTAATGCCCGCGCCCCCCCGCGACATCCGCCGCGATGAGCGGCAGCATCACGCCGAACACCGCCGCGCTGATGCCATCAAGCATCTGCACCGGCACGAGCAGATACGGGCTGCTAACGCCCGCAAACAGAATCGCGCGCACCGGCAACGCGCAGAACCCGAGGATCAGCACCGGCCTGCGGCCCCACTTCTGCGCCTGCCGTCCGACCCACGGCGACAAAGCCGCCACGATGAACTGCGGCACGATGATGCACGCCGCAATCACGAGTTGAACGTTGTCGCCCATGTGCGCGGTCACTTCGCCGGCGGCGAGATTGAGCATCGCCGCGTTCGACAGATGAAACAGCACCACGCACGCCGCAAAAATCAAAAGTCGCCTGTCCTTCAGCAAGTCGCGCAAGGATTCGCGCTCTTCGCCCTCGGGCGTGAGCTTGGGCTTGCCGGGCGGTGCGCGCGGCACGACGGGCGGCGCATCGTAGTGAATCATGCGCAGCGCGAAAATCGCCGGCACCGCAAGCGCAGCGGTCAGGAAAAACACCGAGCGCAGCGACAGATACTCGCCGAACGCGCCCATCAACGCAGCGGTAAGCGCGCTGCCGATCGACGCCCAGCGCGCATTGCGACCGAGCCGGTCGCCGAGATCGGCGCGCGAGACGAGGGCGAGCGAGATCGCCGCCATCGCCGGGACGAGCATGCAGCTCGCGAAGCCGTGCAGCACTTCGGCGGCGAAGACGGGGACGAACGTCGGGCTCGCGGCGAGCAGGAGCGCGCTCACGATGATCGCGATGATCGCGGAGAGCGCGGCGAACTTCTTGTTGCGCATCGCATCGACGAGCGCGCCTGCCGGCAACTGGCTCGCCATCGCGCTGATCGTGCCGACGGAAAGCATCAGGCCGATCTCGCCCTGCGTCCACTTGTTGGCCGCGAGGTACGAAGCAATGAAAGGGCCGAAGCCGGTCTGCACGTTGGCGACGAAGAAGTTCAGCCAGTCGAGCGCGCGCAGACTGCGTGCAATTACCATGTTGTGAATCGGTTCTCGATCTCGTTATCCGTTATCTGGCCGGGCGCGCGCCCGAAGCCTGTACCTGCGCCGATGCCGCGCCGGGCGCGCCTGTCGCCCCAGCCCCGGCCGCGCCCGACGAAGCCGGCGCCGACGCCGCGCTCGCCGACGAAGCCGGCGCAGGCACGATGGGCGACACGATCTTGATCGGCTGCTCGGGCGAGTAGGTCGGCGCGGCCTTCATTTGCGCGTCGTTGAAATCCATCTGCAGTTGCCATTGCTTGTTGCGTGAGAGCACATGCAGGTCGCCCCAGTTGGCCGCGACATGCCGCTTGTCGCCCGCGAGCGAGCTGGAAAGATCGAGCACGAGCGCCTGGGGCTGCGCCTGAGCGTCGACGAGCACGTCCACCACGCGTCCGATGCGCGAGCCGTTCTTCTGCGACACCGTCGAATCGACGAGCTGCATGAAATTCGCCGGCGCCTCCGCGACGGGCTGCGGCTTCGGCACCGGATCGGCCGGTTTGCCCTTCGCGGGCGGCGGGGGCGGCACGAAGGTGATCGGCGCGGTCTTCGAATTCGGCGTGAAGCGGAAGGCCGTCCACGGAAAATTGACCTTGCGGTCGCCGACACCCAGGAAGCCCGCGAGATTCACCATCAGGAGCTTCGGCTTCGCAGATCCGTCGATATACATGTCCACCGCACGGCCGACGACCTTGCCGTCAGGGCGCTGCACTTCGGCATCGAGCAGGCCGTGCAACTGATCGTGCTGCATGATGCGCGTCGAGATGATCTGCGGCGGCGGCGGCGGCTCGGGCGGTTCCGGCGGCGGCGCCACGGCGGGTTCCGGCGGCTTTGGCTTTACGACGCGGCGCTTCGGCTTCGGCGCGGGCGCGGGCTTCACGGAGGACGCCGGTTCGGGCGCCTGCACGGCGGGCAAGGGCTCTTCGGGCTCGCCGGAGCCGGCTTCATCGGGCGCCGGGATA
Source organism: Caballeronia jiangsuensis (assembly GCF_046030135.1). NCBI lineage: Bacteria > Pseudomonadati > Pseudomonadota > Betaproteobacteria > Burkholderiales > Burkholderiaceae > Caballeronia > Caballeronia jiangsuensis. The sequence continues at coordinate 15,310 of NZ_JAQQDB010000075.1, read as the reverse complement.
TACGAGTGTTCGACGATCGGCGCGGGCACCTGCTTGGGCATCAGCCCGCATCCCGAGAGCGCGAGCGCGGCGGCGATCGAAAGGCTCGCGGCGAGACGCAGCGCGCGCAATGTGCGCACAATCGCGACGATGAACGCAGCCACGCGCAGCATCGAACCTGCGGCGGCATTGAAGGCGCTGTCCGCCCGACACGCTCGCGCAGGCGCGTGAAGGTCGATCGGCGACGCATCACCCCGATGCGGGATACCGCCTGTCATCGCAAAAGCTCCATGGTTCCGGGTCACCTGCTTGTCTGGTTCGTTGTTGGATCGGTGGTTGTCAGGTCGATTCGACGTGCGCGAGGCGTCGTTCGTTCAGCGGATTGCATTCTGCATGCAAGGAACATTGTGCCGGTCGGATGCCCTCACGCTTCGGGCGGCGGCGTCCGCTCATCCGATGACCTTGCAAGCCGTGCCGCCGTATCGGGCGCGCCCATCTTCTCGGCGGCGTCCCGCGCGGAGAAACCACCCGCGTCACGCGCATCCGGATCGGCCCCGTGCGCGATCAGCAAGTCGACGATCTCCACGCGGTTGAACATCGCCGCGATCATCAACGCGGTGCGTCCGTCGGGCGATGCGCCTTCGACATCCGCGCCGTGTTCGAGCAGCGTTTCGATCACGTCCCTGAAGCCCTTGAACGCGGCGCCCGCGATCGGCGTCTGGCCATTGTCGTTGCGCAGGTTCGCATCGGCCCCGTGCTCGAGCAGCACCCGCACCGCGTTCGCGTGGCCGTGGTAGCTCGCGAGCATCACGAGGCTGTCGCCCTTGTCGTTGCGCAGATTCGGCGGCAAGCCCTTGTTCAGGAGCGCATCGAGCATCGCCGCATCGCCACGGCGGGCGACATCGAAGACTTCGCTCGCGAACGCGATCATGTCGTCGTCGGGGCCGTCGTTCGATTGCTTTGCCGCGTTACGGTTCTGATCGTGCTGCATGATTTACTCCATTTCGATCGCGCCGCGTGCGCGGGCCTGAATTTGTCGGGATGCATGTCGGCGCGCATGTCGGGTCGCGCTTGAATTTTGCATGCGCATCGAATGCATTCAATTTGGCATTCGGCATGCAATACGCATGCATGCAAAATGCGAAAGCGGACGCGGGATCAACCGGGAGCATACACAGGTTTGCTTGCAGCCCGCGCTTTTCCGCGGGCCGAGTCAGCAGGAATCGCGCCATGGCAGTGATGTTTCTCGCTTGCGGAGCGCGCTGCTTGACGCTTCTTCGCACCTCCCGTTAGGCTCGATGCGACTTTCACTCTACGCGCACGCATGTGCCATCGAATATGAATCAGGCACCATCCGGGTCCGACGACACCGCACATTCGGACAACGCCGTGCGCCGCCGCGCGCCCGCCGCCGAACGCAATCGCGATGCGATTCTATCGGTCCTCGCGCGCGTGCTGCCACGCAGCGGCGTCGTGCTGGAGATCGCGAGCGGCACTGGACAGCACGCCGTGCATTGCGCGGCGGCGCTGCCGGACATCGTTTGGCAACCGAGCGATCCCGATGCCGATGCGCGCGATTCCATCGCCGCCTGGCGCGCGCACGCGGGACTCGCGAACCTGAACGCGCCGCTCGCACTCGACGTGCTGAACGACGACTGGGGCATCGGAAACGTGGCGGCCATCGTGTGCATCAACATGATCCACATCGCGCCGTGGGAGGCCGCCGAATCGCTCTTTCGCGGCGCGGGCGCGCGCCTGGCTGCGGGAGGCGTGCTGTATCTGTACGGGCCGTATCGGCGCAACGGCGCGCATACCGCGCCGAGCAACGAAGCCTTCGATCAGCAATTGCGCGCACGAGATCCGCGTTGGGGCGTGCGCGACATGGAAGCGGTCGCGGCGCTGGGAGAGAAGGCCGGCTTGACGCTCGTGGAGACGGTCGTGATGCCGGCCAATAACTTCAGTGTGGTGTTCGAGAAGCAGGCGTAAAACGGTCCGCGTCACCCGCGTCACCCGCGTTCACGCTTCGCCCGGACGCGCCACGAACACGCCGCGCCAGCGCACGGTCGCCATCAGCGATGCCGCGACGATCATTGCTCCGCCGATCCAGCCCGCCATCGACACATGCTCGCCGAGCCATGCGCTCGCGAAGAGCGCGCCGAATGCGGGCTCGCTGCCCATCAACAGGGACACGCGCGTCGGACTGCTTCGTCCGATCGCGTAGTTTTGCGCGAAGAATGCAAAGAGCGTGCATGCGAACACGAGATACAGCACCGAACCCCAGAACATGCCGTTACCGGCGAGCGCAGGCAAGGGCTGCCATTGCGACGGCGCGAACATCAGGGCGATCGCCGCGCTTCCCGACGCGACGACGCCCGCCTGCACCGCCGTCACAGTGAGCGCGGGCAGCGGCGCTGCGCGCATCACGCGCTTGGTCACGCAGACCGACAGCGCGCGCAGCACGGCGGCCACGAGGATGAGACCATCGCCGAAATTGAAATCGAAGGACAACGCGCCATCGCCCGCGAGCAGCCACGCGCCCGCGAACGACACGCCGACCGCGAGCCACTCGGCCGAGCCGGGACGCCGCTTGAGCAGCGCCCATTCGACGAGCGGCGTCAGCACGACACACAGGCTGATGAGAAACGCGGCGTTCGCGGCGCGCGTATGCAAAACACCAAATGTTTCGGCGAGAAAGATCGAGAGCAGCAGCAGGCCGAGAACAAGCACGCCGCGCAACGTCGCCGCGCTCGCGTGCCGCAGATGGCGCAGGTTCACGGCGAGCAGGCAGAACGTGATGCCGAAGCGCAACGCGAGCAGCGCGAGCACCGGGGAGAACGCGAGCGCGGTTTTGACGATGCCGTAACTGCTGCCCCACACCATCGCGACGACGAAGAGCAGCAGGTCGGAAAGAGGAAGCAGGCGTCGGGCGGGGGATTCGATGGTCATGCGGCGTCTCCGTCAGGAATAGCCGTCATTGTCGAATGATGCGGGAGAAGCGATAATCCGGTTCTGGCGCACAGCTTTATGGTCGCGAATGCACAAATGAATCCAGCCGATCTGTTCGACTTGATGCCCGATATGGCCGTATTCGCGCGCGTCGTCGATGCGGGCAATTTTTCGGTCGCGGCGCGGCAACTAGGCAGCACGCCATCGACGGTGAGCCGCCAGATCAAGCGTCTCGAAGAGGCGCTCGCCACGCGCCTGCTCGAGCGTTCGACCCGCAAGATTCGCGTGACCGAGTCCGGTTATCAGGTGTACCGCCATTGCCGCGACATGGCGGCGGCCGCATCGGGCGCGGTCGATGCGGCGGGGCAGTCGTCGGGCAAGCCGCAGGGGCGCGTCGTGTTGTCAGCGCCGACGGCGTATGCAAAATCCGTAATTCATCCGCTCGTGCCGGCATTTCTCGCGGCCTATCCGGACGTCGATCTGCAACTGGTCTTCACCGATCACGACATCGATCCGCTCGACAGCGAGGTCGATCTCGTCATCCGCGCGACGGATCATCCCCCGCAAGGACTCGCCGCGCGGCCACTCGGGCGCGTGCGCTGGCTGCTGTGCGCAGCGGCGGAGTATCTGCGGGAACGCGGCGTGCCGCTGCATCCGCGCGAGCTGGCGCATCACGATTGCATCCATCTCGGCGAAACCGCCGACGACAATCGCTGGCGCTTCACCCGAAGCGGCGAAACGGTGACGGTCGCGGTGCGCGGGCGCTATATCGCCAATCACGCGGGCGCGCGGCTGGAAGCGGCCGAAGGCGGGCTCGGCATCGCGACGCTGCCAGAGTTTGCCGCCCGCGATGCGCTCGCGTCGGGCAGCGTCGAGGCCGTGCTCGCAGATTGGGAAACGCAGGCGCGCGCCTATCAGGGTCCGGTGTGGCTGCTTTATCCGCCCAATCGCTTTCTGCCGCCGAAAGTGCGCGCGCTCATCGATCATCTGCACGCGCATCTCGGGCAGGCGACATGACGTGCGCGCGTGGGCATCGCCCGGCTATTCGGCACGCGCCGAAATGATCGACGCCGTGTAGACTGCGAATGGTCGTTCATGGCGCCGCGTGTGGATGCGGCGCTCAATCCGATCTCCTTTCAACGGAGGCGTCGTACATGCACGCAGCGTTACCGCAGGGCGAGCAGGAAGCCGGTTCCGTCGATACCCCGACGAGGCCGCCGCGCGATCTGCGCCGGGTCGACATTCATCCCGATCATTGGTATCCGCTCGCGTGGTCGCGCGAGGTGAAGGCCGGCCATACGCTCGCCGTGCGCTTCGCAGGCGACCCGATCGTGCTCGTGCGCACCGCGTCGGGCAAGGTGTTCGCGCTCGAGGACCGCTGCGCGCATCGGCAAGTGCCATTGTCGGCGGGCGTCGTCGATGGCGAATCCATCCGCTGCTGCTATCACGGCTGGACCTACGACTGCACCGGCCGCTGCACCGATATCCCCTATCTCGGCCGCGAGCGCCTGCCCAACGGCGTGCGCGGATATCCGTGCCGCGAAGCAGGCGGGCTCGTCTTCGTGTTCACCGGCGACCCGGCGCGCGCCGAAGCCGCGAAGTTCCCCGAGCTCGGCTCCGCCTCGGATCGCGCCTACAAGACGCGCCGCTTCGGCCGCGAGGTGAAGTGCCACTATTCCTTCATGCACGAAAACCTGATGGACATGAACCATCAGTTCCTGCATCGGCGACAGATGGGCAGCATGCGCGCGCGTTCGCTCGGCAGACGGCGCGGTGACGACTGGGTCGAAGTCGACTACATCTTCGCGCGCGAGGCGGGCAAGCAGCCGATCGGCGAGGCGCTCGTTTTCGGGGAGAAGCGCGGCGCGAAGCCCGACGATAGCGATAAGGACGTGATGACGATCCGCACCGACTATCCGTATCAGACGCTCAAGATCCGCACCAAAGACGACACCATGGTGATGGATCTGTGGATCGCCTATGTACCGCTCGACGCCGAGCAGCGCACGAACCGCACGTTTGGTCTCTTGTCGATCCGCCGCCCGAAGATTCCCGGTCTGCTCGATGCCGCCTGGCCGCTTCTCGTCTGGTTTACCGAGCGCATCTTCAAGGAGGATCGGTGGATCGTCGAGCGCGAACAGGAGGCGCATGACCGGCAGGGCGCGGATCATAATCACGAGGTGTTTCCGGTCATCATCGAACTGCGCGCGCTTCTGACGGAGTGCGGCGTGCCGCATGGCGCGGGCAGAAGCACGAGCGATACGCGTCGCGTGCACTTCATCCAGCCGATCCAGGAATAGCCCGTATCCCGAGATGTGCGGCGTTGCGCCGATTGCACGCCGCCCGCGGTGGCGCTATACAGAAGACAGAGACCACACACGGAGGACCATCATCATGAACAGCGACCCGACCAAGCCGCGCGATGACGACGCATCGGGTATCGGAGACGCGCATCCCGAAGTCGAGCATTTCGATGCGGCCATTTCGCACGTCGACGAATCGTACGCCGCGGGCAAGATGGCGGCCGGCGCGGCGAAGGGCATTCTGTACAGCATCATCGAGACGCTCGGCACGCTCGTTGGCGATCCGGACCTGCCATCGCACGCGCGCTCGGGCTATGAAGGTTTGCTCGAAACGGCGCGCGAACTGCGCTCGAAGATCGAGCACTGACCGTCGATCGGGCGGACCAAGCTTGCACCGCGTTCGCCTGATGTTCATTTTCACGTCGGGGCATCGTCGGGTAGCTTTCAAAATATTAGCGATGCGCCGGTGCTCCTTGTCGCCTGAATAACGCGCGCACGCGAGCCGGCGGTTCTCGGGCCATCTGCTTTCGGCCATCCTTCCTCCCATTTCAAAAGGCATCGCCGGATCTTGCGGCGCAGCAACCTCGCGAGCCGCACGCACCGGGCCACGCGTCGCTTTCTCACGAACGGACGATCGTTTTTACCGTCCGGCACGTCATTGAACGGTCGCATTGAAGCCGTCGGCACGCCACGTTTCTGTCAGTCTGTTGTCAGTTTCGCGCCCGGTTGCCTAATATCTGCAAGCCAGAAAATACTGGTTAACCAGACAGTGAAAAAAAACGACACCCCAGTGCGTCTTTCTTTCCCATTCGGTCTGTAAGCCATACACTTGCCAGCGATAAAAGTTACGAGTTGAAACATAACGAAGTCGCGAACGCGGCACCGGTTCCAGCACTCGCACGCAAGTCATTGCCCACCGCTTGAGGAGAAAAAATGAAGGGTTTCACGTTGACCAAGGCCGCAGTCGTCGCAGCCACGGCGTTTGCAGCCGCCGCGCCGGCATTCGCGCAAAGCAGCGTCACGCTGTACGGTATCGTCGACGATTCGATCGTCTACCAAAGCAGCCAGACGAATCTGGCCAAGACGAACCCGGGCCGCTCGAACGTCAAGATGGCGTCGGGCATCTGGGCGGGCAGCCGGTTCGGCTTGAAGGGCGCGGAAGATCTGGGCGGCGGCAACAAGGCCATCTTCCAGTTGGAATCGGGCTTCGACATCAACAGCGGGCAACAGCAGTTCACCAACGCGATGTTCGGCCGCCAGGCTTGGGTCGGTCTGACGAACCCGGGCTACGGTACCTTCACGTTGGGCCGCCAGTACACCTCGTACTACACGCTGCTCTCGCCGTATAGCCCGACGAACTGGCTGACCGGCTACTTCGGCGCGCACCCGGGCGATCTGGACGGTTTGGACACGATCTACCGCGCGAACAACTCGGTCGTGTACACGTCGCCGAAGTTCTACGGCGTGACGGTGAGCGGTTCGTACTCGTTCGCTGGCGTGCCCGACAGCGTGTATCAGGGCTCGACGTGGTCGGCTGCGATCCAGTATCAGCAAGGTCCGATCGGTGGTGCGGTCGCGTTCTCGCGTATCAATAACGCGGCCAACGGCGGCGGCGTCTACAGCAGCAACTCGACGACGATCAACAGCACGGCAGCGACCGATGGCTCGGGCCAGCCGGGCGTGTCGGCGGTGACGGCTGGCTACCAACGCGCACAGGCTCAGCAGCGCTTCGCGGTTGCGGGCGGCTACCAGTTCAACAGCGCGTGGGATATCTCGGTCACGTACACGAACGTTCAGTACATTCCTGGCGTGAACTCGCGCTTCACCGACCAAGCCGTGTTCAACACGGCTGGCACGGTGCTGCACTGGAAGGCGACGCCGGCATGGGACTTCGCGGCGGGCTACAGCTACACGTGGGCGAGCAAGGCGAACGGCATCAACGACGCAGCGTCGTACCACCAGTTCAACTTGTCCCAGTACTACTCGCTCTCGAAGCGCACGGGTCTGTACGCACTGGAAGCATTCCAGCGCGCGAACGGCAACACGCTGGCTGTTCCGACGAACACGTCTACGAATAGGCAGACCGCTGCGAACGCGACCATCGGCGATGGCTTCCAAAGCGCACCTTCGGCATCGCGCAGCATGTTCGCAGCGGGCGTGGGCATCATCCACCGCTTCTAAGCGACGTTTCACCGCGTGATGCATTAGGCATTACGCATGTTGTATGCAAAACCCGGACACCTCGTGCGTCCGGGTTTTTTTACGTGCGGCGCAATGGTTGCGTCAGATGAACATTCCCCCGGACACCTCGACGCGCTGCGCCGTCATCCAGCGATTGCCATCCGAGAGCATCGCCACGATCGCGCCGCCGATATCGTCCGGCAAGCCAACGCGCCCGAGCGCCGTGTTGTCCGCGATGAACTGATTGGTGTCGTGATCGTCACGCACGACGCCGCCGCCGAAGTCCGTCTCGATCGCCCCCGGCGCGATGGTGTTCACCGTGATGCCGTGCGGCCCGAGTTCCTTCGCGAGATAGCGCGTGAGCACCTCGATTCCGCCTTTCATCGCGGCATACGCGGCAAAGCCCGGTAACGCGAAACGCGTGAGTCCGCTCGACACGTTCAGGATCGCGCCTTCCTCGTGGAGATAGGGCAGAAGCGTCTGCGTCAGAAAGAACGGTCCCTTCAACTGGATGTTGACGAGTTCGTCGAACTGCGCGGGCGTCGTTTCCGCGAAGAGCGCATGAATGCCGATGCCCGCGTTATTTACGAGAAAGTCGAAGTTCTCACGCTCGAACCTGTCTTCGAGCGTCTTGCAGAGCGCGTCGCCGAAGGCAGCGAACGTTTCGCAGCGGGCGACGTCGAGTTCCAGCACGGCCGCCTTGCCGCCGGCTTTCGCGATTTCGTCGACGAGCGATCGCGCGGCATCCGCATTGCGGTTGTAAGTGCCGATCACGCCGCAGCCTTGCTGCGCGAGTTGCAATGCGCCGTTGCGCCCGAGTCCGCGGCTCGCGCCGGTGATGACCGCGATCTTGCCGCTCATGGTTCCGTTCACGGTGACTGCTCCTTTGATTGCGTGCCCGATGGTTCAATGTAGGACGGAGCGGCGCACGCAGAAAGGCGTGTCGATGCTGCAATGCAAATACGGCGGGCTCGACCCTTGCTGCATCGTTTCGATCGCTACACGGACCGGAGAACCGCATCATGGTCAATCGTGAAATGAAGGAAGGCAATCCCGAGCCGCCTGCGAGCTTCGAACGGCCGTTCAGGCTTTTCGCGGTGGAGCAGCGCGTGCTTGCGCAGAACGTCGATGGCAAGGTGATCGACATCGGCGCGATGGATTCCAGGAATGGACAGTTCTGCGCCTGCATGGATTCGGGCGATATCGCCACGGAGCCGAAGCGCAGCGCGGAACTCGCGTTGAAGGCGCTCGCCGGCAAGCTCTCGTTCGATTATCTCGACGGTCTTTTCACGAGCGAGCGCGAAGCGGAGGTGAGCGGTCGGCTACAGGATTATCCGAGCGTCGAGTTCGAGCTAGACGAGAGTTAGCTCGCGACGAGACATTCTATGTCGGCCTAGCCTCGTCATCTTCGTCGGGCGGATCGGCGTGGCGCGCACACGAGCCAGTCGGCATCCAACTTGACAGTCCATTCGGAATACTGAATTAATTCCGGATCGATCGCTGATTGCATGTCGAGAAAGCCGTGCGCTGACGCGTTTCGAACTGGATCGCGTCGATTGTTTCATTCCGCGCGTGCCCGTCCCGCGCGGCTGCATTTTGCGTATTGCCTGCAGAAAACGGCCGAACGCGCCGCGAGCGCGCGCCGCGCACCTTTCACGCCGATGTGCGATGCTAGTCGGGCGGCGGCAATCGGGGCATGCCGCATTCAATCGCGGGGTGAATCATGAAAAGAACGCCTTTCGCCACAGTCATCGTCCTTGCGGCAGCGACGCTTGCCGCACCTGCTTTCGCACGCGACGACGGTCCGCGCTTCGCGCAAGACCGGCTCGATGAGCTCGTCGCGCAGCACAAGGAAGCGAACCGTCACATCGCCCAGGGGCCCTCGCAGGAAACGCACGCTCAGTCGAAAGCGCGGCACCAGAGCGCCTCGTAGGCTGATCGTGCTTGCGGCCTGACGAAGCCCGTCGGGTTGCGGCGTAGTCGATAAACCGGCGTGCAACGCGCCGGATGCGATCGCTCGCGCCGGTCTCGGCCGTTCATTTGCGCTCAAAGGTATGAAATTTGCGGCGGTGGCCCGGATGTTCCGCGGCCATGCGCCGACGATCCTCCTCATCACCTTCATACAGAGCCATGCCAAGGAAAGCCCTATCGATTGCCATACTCTCCGTCTCCATTCTCGCAGCAGGCTGCGCGGGCATCGGCCCGAGCCGCCTCAAAGCCGATCAGGTGGATTACGCCCGGGCGCTCGGCGATGCAAAAAAGCGAGAAATTCTTGCAGCGATTGTCGGTTTGCGCTTCGCCGACGCGCCGTCGTTTCTCACCGTGAGCAGCATCATCGCCGCGTATACGTTCGATACGACAGGCGGCGTCGTGCTCAATGCCGGCTCCGGCGCGCAACCTAACTATGCGCAGGCGACGGGCAGCGTCTCGTATTCCAATCATCCGACTTTCACGTTCACGCCAACCACCGGCGATGCGTACGCGAGCGCCTACATCCGGCCGCTTTCGCCGACGCTCGTGATGCCGCTCGCGGAAAGCGGCATTCCGATCGACCTGCTGCTGCGCATCACCGCGCAGTCGATCAGCGGCTTGCAGAATGGCAATGCGCTGGGCGGGCCGAACGCATCCGGATCGCCGGAGTTCTTTCTGCTGCTACAGGCATTGCGCAGGCTGCAACTGGCGGGCGAGCTCAACATCGAAACGCGCAACACGGATGACGACAAGGCCGGCAAGAGCGGCAAGCCCGACAAGAGCGCGAAGGGCAACAGCGCCGACAAGGGCGGCGTGTTCATCACGCTCGGCGCGACGCGCAGCGGGTCGAACAAGGAAGTGGTCGACGATCTAACGCTCGTGAGAAAGCTTCTGCACCTCTCGCCGAAAATGAAGACTTACGAAATCATCTATGGTCAATCGTCGGAGCAGAACCGCATTCCGATGGTCACGCGCTCGGTGCTTGGCATCCTTACCGATCTCGGCGCGCAGATCGCGGTTCCCGACGCGCAAGTGGGCAGCGGCGCGACCAAGCCGGGCATCGGGCTGATCGGTGGGGAGACGCGGCCGACCATCGTCGTGAAGGTGGGCGAGAAGGTGCCGCGGGACGCGTATGTGAGCGTGCTCTACGACGAGTCGCATTACTGGATCGATCGCGGCGACTTCGATTCGAAATACGCGTTCACGGTCGTGCAAAACCTGATGGCGCTCGCGGAGGTCACGGACACGGCGAAGTCGCCGGTGGTCACGATCCCGGCGAACTAGTCTGCCGGGTCCGTCATGGTCCTTCCTCTCGCTTTCGTGCATGAAGGGCCGTGACTACAATGATCCGATGACCGACATCGACATCAGGCTGCTGCAGGTGTTCGCCGAAATCCACGCGACGCGCAGCGTCTCGCAGGCCGCGGCGAATCTCGGGCTGTCGCAGCCCACGATCTCCTTCAATCTCGCAAAGCTGCGCGAGCATTATCAGGATCCGCTCTTCGTGCGCTCGTCGGCCGGGATGGAGCCGACGCAGTTCGCCAGCGACCTGCATCAACGCACGGTCACGCTGCTCGCTTCGTTCGACGCGCTTTCGAAGCATCGCAAGTCTTTCGATCCCGAGACTGCGAAGCAGGTGTTTCGCATCGCGATGACCGACATCAGCCAGATTGTGCTCCTGCCGACGTTGCTCAAGCGGCTGCGTGCGATTGCGCCGGGTGTGCGCATTCGCGTGCTGCATATCGACGACACGACGCCACAGTTGCTCGAATCGGGCGAGGCCGAACTTGCGGTCGGCTTCATGCCGCAACTCGAAGCGGGCTTCTATCAGCAGAAGCTGTTCACGCAGCATTTCGTCGGCATGGTGGCGGCCCATCATCCGCGCATTCAGAATGCCGCCGATTCGCCCACGCTCGATGCATTTCTCGCTGAAGGGCATATCGTCGTGACGCCTTCGGGCACGGGGCATTCGGTCGTCGACCGCACGTTGCGGCAACTCGGCGTCGAGCGTCACGCCGTGCTCGAACTGCCGAACTATCTGGGCCTCGCCAACATCATCGCGCGCACGGATCTGCTCGCGACGGTGCCGCTCAGACTCGCAGAACCGATCGCCGATGAAGCAGGCATCCGCCTGTTCGAACTGCCTTTCGACGTGCCGACGTATCAAGTGAAGCAGCACTGGCATGAGCGCTTTCATCACGATGCCGCACATCGATGGCTGCGCACGGTGCTGACAGAATTATTTCTGGAATCGCATGAACGCGGTGAAGGGCAATGAATGCAAAATGCCTTCCGGCGCTTTGCATTCAATATGCTTGATGCATCATTCAGCCACGGTCATTGCGGCCGAAGCGGCATCGAAACTTTGACGGCGGCGCTCGCGCGCCAGCATGGCGAGCGAGATCGCCGCGATCACGCTCGGCACCGTGAGCAGCAGGAAGATGGTGCGAAAGTCGAACTGCTGGCCGAGCATCACGCCACCGAGAAGCGATCCCGTAACCGATCCGCTGCGGCCCACCGCGTTCGCCCACGCGACACCTGTCGCGCGGCTGCCGGTCGGATAGAAGCCTGCGGCGAGCGCATTGCCACCAACCTGTCCGCCGCTCACGCAAACGCCGATGCCAAAGATCGCAACGACGATCATCGGCACCGATCCGCCCGCGAACGCACACATCACGATGAAGCCCGCCGCGACCAGATATGCCGACGACAGCACGCGATGCGGCTCGCGGCGATCCATGAGGCGGCCAAGCAGGATCGCGCCCGCCGTGCCGCCGATCTGGAACGTCGCGCTCATGAACGACGCCTGCCTCAGCGACAGGCCATTGCTCGACAGAAGCGTGGGCATCCAGCTCGACAGCAGATAGACGATCAGCAGGCTCATGAAGAACGTGGCCCACAAGAGCAGCGTGCCCGCGAGCACGTCCGGCGCGAAGAGCGCGCGCACCGACGACTTCATCGGCGCTTCGCCTGCTTGAAAGCGCGTACCGACGGGCAACGAAGGATCGATGCTTCGAGCGATATGCTCGATGCGTTCGTCGTTGCGCGCGGCGGGCCTACGCTTCGCGACGAGCAGAAAGCGCATCGATTCGGGCAACGCGACGATGAGAACGGGCAAGAGCAGCAGTGGCGCGGCGCCGCCGATGGCGAGAATGCCGCGCCATCCCACTTGCGCGAGCAACTGCGCGCTGACGAGACCACCGAGTGCGGAGCCGACCGTGAAGCCGCAGAACATCAGCGTGACGAGGCCGGAGCGCCGCCCGCTCGGACAATACTCGGACGTCAGTGTGATCGCATTGGGCATCGCACCCCCGAGCCCGAGGCCCGTGATGAAGCGCAAAGCGATGAGCCACGCGAGGTCCGGCGCAAAACACGATACGAGGCTCGCGGCACCGAACACGCCGACCGATCCGACGAGCACCGTCTTGCGTCCGAAACGATCTGCAAGCGGACCGAAGATGAGCGCGCCCGCCATCAGACCGAAGAGTCCCGCGCCGAAGAGCGGAGCGAGCGATGCGGCAGTGAGATGCCATTGCTCGCGCAAGGCCGGCCCGATAAATCCGATGGACGCGGTATCGAATCCATCGATGGCTACGATTAGGAAGCACAACAACAGGATGCGTTTCTGAAAGGAAGAGAGGGCGCGCGTATCGATGAATTGATCGACGCGCAAGGCGATGGGTGAGCTCAAGACTGTCTCCTTGTATCTCTGTTTTGCGAGGCCGTGTGAAGCGACGTTTTGCACGTCGGCGCTTCGCAGCTATGTCGCTTGCGGTGAGGCGGCCTGCATCGGGCCGCATCTGTCCTGCGGATCATAGACATCGCGTGCGCGGTGTCCATAAAGCCGCATCGATAGACCTTATCGATGGCGTCGATACGTGGCGCGAACCACGCTGCGATATGGGTTATCGAGGGGCTGAATGGCCGCGATCGAATTTGCTTTTATGAACGCGATGGACGGCCTTTTCACGGACTCGGGCATGAGCGTGCTTCGCAAGAACCGCGTTTGGGGCGGCTTTGGGTAGTTGATGCAGGCGGAAGAATCGATCACCGCTGAAGGGGCGGTGGCCCGACTGGTATTGCAGGCGACGAAGACAGGCCGCTTATGACGCGATGCGAATATCGAGCACTCGTGCGCACTTCGTTGTCGGCGCGACGTTCGCATGAGCTTCTACGATGCAGTCGTATGGCTTAATGCGTGGAGCCCGCTGGGTTATCCGGATGTGACTGGAAGGGCTCGCAGGCCGTGCGTGGGGGTCAGGAGTAGGGCAAAACGCGTCGGTGTGAGTCGTCGCGGACTCGATGCGACGATCGGCTGCCGCCGCGCGGTATCAAACATGCCGAATGCAAAATGCCATCGCGTACAAAGCATTTCGCATGCAAAACGCAAGAGGGCGACATCGCACCGATGTCGCCCTCTTGTGCAATAGCCAACCGAAATCGGCCGGCGATGCTGTCTGCTTACTGGCCGAAGTAGGCGCCGAGCGCACGCGGTTGCGTGCCGGTCGTGCGGCCCGACTGCGACGAGCCGTTGGTGACCGAGCCATAGTCGCTCGATTGGACCGGCGCCTGGGCGAGTTGCTCAGCGCTCACGCGGGCTTGCGCTGCCTGGATGTTCGACGGATACGACGGGTCGCTGATGTTCGGGTTATAGCCGGCCTTTTCGAGTTGAACGAGTTCGGCGCGCACCTGAGCGCGCGTGACCGGCGTATCCGCCTGTTGTGCAAACGAGAGTGCGGGAACGGCAAGAGCAGCGGCGACTGCGACTGCGGAAATAAACGTCTTCATGTTGACTACCTCCGATTCGGATATCTGATCGTGCTGCTGGTTTCGTGTTAAGCAGCTTGTGAACGGAGTGTAAAGACGAGCCTCCCGAAGATCATTCTCGTTTCCGTTGAATGATCTTTGTCGATATAGGAATAATTGCGTCGAGGCATTGTTGCATTGCGTGGAAGTGTTTGCGCGATGATCGCGCAGACAGGCCTGTGGGTTTTGCTCCTGCTGTGTTGACATTGCATTGCATTATCTGCATCACGACAATTCGCTCGTTCTTTACGATTTTCGTAAAGATGCTTCTTTGTACCGGTGAATGATCATCGACGGCTGTGCACCTACACTTCGGTCGTCCGCTTGGCATGTCTCCAGACTTCGAGCGCGCCGGGCTTCATCGAACAACAGAGAGAGCCGATCATGAAATCATGGGTCAATGCAGTCATCGCAGTCGCCGTCTTGTCCGCACCGCTTGCAGCCTTCGCGCAATCGAGCGCGCCTGTGAGTCGCGCCGAGGTCCGCGGGGAACTCATTCAACTCCAGAAGGCCGGTTATTCGCCCATCGCGGAAGACGCGTCTTACCCGGCACGACTTCAGATAGCCGAAACGCGCGTCGCCGATGTGCGCATCGCTCAGGCGCAGGCGGAAGGTTATGGAGCGTCCACGGGCGCGGCGTCGCAATCGGGCCGTGCGAGCAAGCGCGTCGATCCGCAGGGTGTGTTCTTCGGGCAATAACGCAGTTCAAGATGTTCGACGATCGGCATCCGTGATGCCACGTTTTGGTCGATTGCATACGAAATTCGAAATGCGCTTCTCGGCGCGGCTTGCGCGAACGTGAAGCAACCTCCGCCGCCGGCTAACCGGTGGTTTTGCCCAGTCCGTTTATAGGCTGGGCTTTTTTGCGTGTGTTCGGACCTCTTGTGAGACTGGAATTTCGGGTTAACGCGATGCTATTCATGGCGAAATAGTTGCATGCAAAATTAATCAACCGTCCGGTCGGTTAATAGTTATACTCGCTCCATCGCATCTCAAAAAAGACGGCGGAGCCCCGCATGTACACCCAATCCCTCGACCTCCCGAGCCCCACGCAGGCCACTGAAGCGGACCGATCCGCCTCATCTCCTGACCAAACCCGCTTCGACGCGGTGATGCAGGCCGAC
>NZ_JAQQDB010000074.1:0-21401 GCF_046030135.1 Caballeronia jiangsuensis | reverse complement strand
AAAGTGACCCCCGCCCCGCACAGGGGCAGTGCTAATAAACCAACACGAATACGGGATCCGGCGACAACAAGAAACAAAACCCTCAATGCCCCCGCCGCCCAATCAAACTCGCGCCATAAACGGTCGCAGCAAGCATCGTGATCCAGAAGCTCGTCGGCCAATCGGTGTAATACGCGAGCGTGAGCCCAACCCACGCCTGCCCGAGCGCAAACACGGCCGCGAGCACCAATCCCGACGACAACCGCGTCGTCACATTCTGCGCTGCGGCCGCCGGCCCGACCATCAACGCAAACACCAAAAGCACGCCCACGATCTGCGTACAAGCCGCGACCGCGAGCGCGGTGATCGCGAGAAACAGCACCGAGACGAGCCGCAGCGATACGCCTTTGGCTTCGGCGAGTTCCGGCTGCAGCGACGCAAACAGCAAAGGCCGCATGATGAAGCCGAGCGCCCCGAGACTCACGATGGCAAGACCAGCCAGCACGATCAGCGTCTCATGGCTAACACCGAGCACGTTGCCGAAGAGCAGAGCCGTGGCCTGCGTCGCATAAGCGGTGAAGAAGTGCAGAAACAACAAGCCAAAGCCGAGCGATAGCGAAAGAATCACGCCGATCGCCACATCGCGCCCCGAGAGGCGTTCGCCGAGCGCGCCCATGCCGACGCCGGCCGCGAGCGTGAAGCCCACCATTCCCCAGAGCGGCGACATGCCGAGCAGAACCGCACCCGTCGCGCCGGTAAAGCCGACGTGCGATAGCGCGTGACCCGCGAAGGTCTGCCCGCGCAGCACGAGAAAATACCCGACGATCCCCGACAGCACCGCGACGATCCCCGACGCCGCGAATGCATTCACCATGAAGTCATATTCGAACATTGTGCTTTCTACTTGGCGTGGCTGTGACCGTGATCGTGTGCATGGCCGTGGTCATGCTCGTGTTCATGCTCCTCGCCTTCCTCGTGCGCGTGATCGAGCTTGTCGATCTCGACATCGCCCGACATCACGAAGATGCGGCCATTCACGCGCATCACGTCGATGGGCGAGCCGTACAGCCGCGACAACACGGGCTTCGAGATGACTTCATCGACGGTACCGAGCGCGGCGCGCCCGCTGCCGAGATACAGCACGCGGTCGAGCGAATTCAATAGCGGATTGAGTTCGTGCGCCGAAAACAGCACGGTGATGTTCAGTTCGCGCTGAACGCGCCGCACGAGTTCCACGACGCCCGTCTGATGACGCGGATCGAGACTGATGAGCGGCTCGTCGAGCAGCAGCAGACGCGGATTGCCGAGCAGACATTGCGCGAGCAACAGACGCTGGCGCTCGCCCCCCGACAGTTCCGACAACGGACGCGAAGCCAGTTGATGCGCGCCGACGAGTTCGAGCACGCGCTCGACATCGGCGCGGATGCGCGCGTTGCGATGCGGCAGGCCCCAGTGATGCCCGTCGGCGGCCATCGCGACGAAATCGCGGCCCAGCACGCGCCGGTTGGCGAGGCCGGTGCGAATCTGCGGCATATAGCCGATCGACGCATTGCCGCGCTCGACCGCTTCTCCGTTCACGCGGATCGTCCCGCTCTTCAGCGGCACGAGCCCGAGCAGCGCGCGCATCAGCGTGGTCTTGCCCGCGCCGTTCGGTCCGAGCACGCCGATGAACTCGCCATTGCGGACCGTGAAGCTCGTGTCGTTGAGGATCTCGCGTCCGCCGAGCGCGAGCGTCACGCGATCGACTTCGAGCGCGGCTTGCGGCGTTGCGGCGGCGTTCATCGTTGCCATCCTTGCAGCGCGCCCGACAGCGTGTCGAGTTGCGACTGCATCCATTGCTGATACGTCAGTTTGGCGGGCAGGGTCTCCGTCACGCTGATGCTCGGCACATGCGCGTCCTTCGCGATGTTGAGCATGCGCTTCGTCAGCGCGCCGGTCGCCTGGCTGTTGTAGATGAGCACGTGCACGCGGCGCTCGCGCAGATCCTTTTCGAATGCGGCGATATCGGCGGGGCTCGGCTCGGTCTCGTTCATCGACGCCATCTGGAAGCGCAGGTTGCGCATCTCGAAGCCGATGGCATCGGCCATGTAGCCGAACACCGGCTCGGTCGCGGTGACGGGCACGCCCTTGTAGCGCGACTTCAGTTGCGCGACGCTCGTGTCGATCGGCTTCATCGAATCGAGAAAGGTCGCGAGTCGTGCGTCGTAATCGCTCTTGTGCGAAGGGTCGGCGCTCACGAGATACGCGCTCACCGCCTTCGCGACGGCAGGCATCGTCGACGGGTCGTACCAGAGGTGCGGATTGTCGCCGGACTTCTTGCCGACGAGCTTCGCCGCGACGATCACCGTGCGCTTCTCATTGCTCTTCGATGCGGCGAGCAGCTTGTCCATCCACGGATCGTAGTCCGCGCCGTTGTAGACGACGAGCGCCGCGTGCTGCAACGCGCGCGCGGTCTTCGGGCTCGCTTCGAAGAGATGCGGGTCTTCGTCCGGATTGCTGAGGATGCTCGTCACCTGCACGTGATCGCCGCCGAGCTGGCGGATGACGTCGCCGTAGAAGTTCTCCGCCGCGACGACCGGCACGCGCGCGGTCTGTGCCGATGCCGTATTGCATAAGCCGAGCGCGATGGCGAAGCAGGTCAGGACGTGCGCGAATTTCATCGATTTCCTTTGTGGATGCGTTGTTCTCGACGTGACGCGACTTTAGGCGCCGCGATGCTTTCTCTGGCAATCGGCGCAGAGTCCGCTCAGTTCGACGACCTGGTGATGCACCTGAAAGCCGTGCGCCGGCGGACTCGCGGACAGCGACGAAGCGAGTTCGCGGCCCTGGATTTCGAGCGTCTCGCCGCATTCGTCGCAGATGAGGAACTGGCTCTCGTGCGGCTTGCCAGCGTCGCAACACGCGATGAACGCGTTCTTCGATTCGATGCGATGCACGAAGCCGTTCTCGACGAGAAAATCCAGCGCGCGATACACGGTGGTCGGCGGCACGCGCGCGCCGCGCTGCGGCTCCATCGCGTCGATGAGGTCGTAGGCGCCGATAGGCTTGTGCGCCTTCAGCACGAGTTCGTAGACCTGGCGGCGCAGCGGCGTGAGCGCGACGCCGCGCTCGACGGCGAGCACTTCGGCGCGGGCAAGCATGGTTTCGACGGATGCGGTCATGTCATGTCGGCCACGCGAGACGTGGCCCCTGCAAAGGGTTGAAGCACGAGCGCGAGGAACGCTCGTCGGACGATTCCGAGATGATATAACGTATCGCCGTGCGGCGCACGGAATCGTTGCCGTGCCCGTTCATCTGCCGGACAAGCTCCTGGCGTCGAGGTCGATGTGGTTCGCCTTCAGAAACTCCGATTTCGTACGCCATTTCACGACGCCGCCCGGCGCTCCGAAGGCGAGTTCACTGTCCTGAGGGACGTCGTCTGTCTGGGGCGCAGTCGTGAAGCGGCTTCTGCGCCACGCCAGCGCAACGAGCGTTCTGATACCGGCGCGGCTAACGGTGAACACGCGAATCCAGGCCGGATGCTCGCCCAACGCGGAGAGATCCGGCGCTTCGTCATCTTCGCGGTCCGAACCGCGAGCCCATCCCACCATGACGATCTTCACCGTCCGTCCGGCGCGATCGAGTTGTTCCTGACGCTGGACACGATGCCCAAGCAGCCGGAAGCGCGCCGTCGGCACGTGCGAGTTCGCAGCGAAATATTCGGCAATGATCCAGTCGCCACCCGATGAGACGATCGGCACATCCCGGCGGCGATCGTACCGGTAGATATCGGGCAGCCGTCGCAGCACCGAGCGTGGAACGTGTGCGTCGGGAAACGAATAGCGCGCGGGCTTGAAGTCGCCGGTCTCCGATTTGATCGAGTTCTCCGGATTCATGTCGAGCTTCAGCATCCGCGGCGAAAGGGCGATGGCGGTCAACGCATCGCCTGACACGCTCGCGAAGTACGGCGGATCGAAGGATTCGACCGTTTCGCCGGAATGCGTCGACCGTGTAGCGGCATAAGAGCCAGGCAAGTTCATAAGCGCAACGAACGCCGCGGCGGCCAAGACTGTTTTCGGTTTGTTATGCAAGGAAGCGGCACTCCCGGAGATCTTTGCGGAGTCGCGATTCTGTTTTTCACTGCCTTCGCCTGACGATGGGAGTTTTCCGAATGAGACGGCGGCGCGCGGTACGCCGTTTGCTGCCAAGTCCTCGCCAGACGGGTTTTCCCGAGGTTTTTCCGCGTTTGCGCGTCGCAACATCGAAACCTGTGCCGATGCCTTGACACGATCACGCGCAGCGCCGATCATTCGATCAAACAGAGAGCAATTGTTCATTCGCAGAGCGTTCGCTCACGCGAGGGACGATTCGAAGAATCGGAGACATCGGTGAGACTGAAAGACAAGGTCGCGATCATCACGGGTGCGGCGAGCGGCATCGGCGAGGCGGTCGCGCGGCGCTATCTGGAGGAAGGGGCGCAGGTCGTCGTCGTCGACGTGAAAGACGAGCACGACATGGCCCAGCGCTTCGCGGACGTCTCCGCGCGCGTGCTCGCGCTCAAGGCCGACGTCACACAGCGCGAAGACATCGAACGCATCGTGGCGCGCAGCGTCGAGCGTTTCGGCGGCATCGACATTCTCTTCAACAACGCGGCGCTCTTCGACATGCGCCCGATCCTCGACGAATCCTGGGACGTCTACGACCGCCTCTTCGCGGTCAACGTCAAGGGCATGTTCTTTCTGATGCAGACGGTCGCGAAACGCATGGTCGAGCAGGGCCGCGGCGGCAAGATCATCAATATGTCGTCGCAAGCGGGACGGCGCGGCGAAGCGCTCGTGTCGCATTACTGCGCGACCAAGGCGGCGGTCATCAGCTATACGCAATCGGCGGCGCTCGCGCTCGCGAAAGAGCGCATCAACGTGAACGGCATCGCGCCCGGCGTCGTCGATACCCCGATGTGGAAGGAAGTCGACGCGCTCTTCGCGCGCTACGAGAACCGTCCGCTCGGCGAGAAGAAGCGGCTCGTCGGCGAGGAAGTGCCGCTCGGACGCATGGGCTTGCCCGCGGACCTGACAGGCGCGGCGCTCTTTCTGGCGTCAGCGGATTCGGATTACATCACCGCGCAGACGATCAATGTTGATGGCGGCAACTGGATGAGTTGACGCGGCTTGAAGCGCGGGAAGCACCGTCTATAGTGAAACGGCGTCGAGTCGAAGGCGCCAGGGTAACGAAGGCAGGCGCGGCAAGGAATAACCCGGCAACACGCGATCCCCGATCGCGCACCCTCAAAAGCAGGCAGCGGCATACACGGCGTTTGCGGTCATGCATCGACTGTCCGCTGTGCCCGTGCAAACAAAAAGGAGACGAACCCATATGAAACGCACTCAACGCATCGTTCGAGCACAACCGCGCGCGCGTCGCGCCCCGTTCGTGACCGGGGCGCTCACGGCCGCGCTGGCCGCGGCCGCGCTCGTGCCGCTGTCGGCGCATGCCGCGACGACCATCACCATCGCGACGTTGAACAACCCGGACATGATCGAGCTGAAGAAGCTCGCCCCGGCCTTCGAGAAGGCCAATCCGGACATCCAGCTCAAATGGGTGATTCTCGAAGAAAACGTGCTGCGCCAGCGCGCGACGACCGACATCACCACCAACAGCGGCCAGTTCGACGTGATCACCATCGGCACGTACGAGGCACCTCAATGGGGCAAGCGCGGCTGGCTCTCGCCGATGACCGGCCTGCCCGCCAACTACGATCTCGACGATGTCGTGAAGACCGCGCGCGACGGCCTCTCGTCGGGCGGCGTGCTCTACGCGCTGCCGTTCTACGTCGAAAGCTCGATGACGTACTACCGCAAGGATCTGTTCCAGGCGGCCGGCCTGAAGATGCCCGACCAGCCGACCTACGACCAGATCAAGCAGTTCGCCGACAAGCTCACCGACAAGTCCAAAGGCCAGTACGGCATCTGCCTGCGCGGCAAGGCGGGCTGGGGCGAGAACATGGCGTTCGTGTCGACGGTCGTGAACACCTTCGGCGGCGAATGGTTCAACGAGAAATGGCAGGCGCAGCTCGACACGCCCGAATGGAAGAAGGCCGTGGGTTTCTACGCGGACCTGCTGAAGAACGACGGGCCGCCGGGAGCGAGCTCGAACGGCTTCAACGAGAACCTCACGCTGATGTCCTCGGGCAAGTGCGCGATGTGGATCGACGCAACGGTCGCCGCGGGCATGCTCTACAACAAGTCTCAGTCGCAGGTGTCGGACAAGATCGGCTTCGCGGCCGCGCCGATCGCTGTCACGCCGAAGGGCTCGCACTGGCTGTGGTCGTGGTCGCTCGCGATCCCGAAGACGTCGAAGCAGCAGGATGCCGCGAAGAAATTCGCCGCGTGGGCGACGTCGAAGGAATACATCGAGATGGTCGGCAAGGACGAAGGCTGGGCGTCGGTGCCGCCGGGTACGCGCAAGTCGACCTACGCGCGCCCCGAGTACAAACAGGCCGCGCCGTTCGGCGACTTCGTGCTGAAGGCGATCGAAACCGCGGACCCGAACGACGCGACGCTGCACAAGGTGCCGTATAGCGGCATCCAGTTCGTCGGCATTCCGGAGTTCCAGTCGTTCGGCACGGTGGTCGGCCAGTCGATCGCGGGTGTCGTCGCGGGTCAGACGAGCGTCGACAACGCGCTGAAGGCCGCGAATGCCGCCGCGGATCGCGCTGTGAAGCAGGCGGGCTATCAGAAGTAAATCTTCCGCAGCACACGGGCCGCGTCGCCTGATGCGGCCCGCCAGCATCATCATCGAGAGGTGAAACGATGAGTCAACTGAATCCCCCCATCACCGATCATCATCTGGAGGAGTCCGCCGCCGAACGCGACAAGCGGCGTGCGAAGTCGGTGCGATGGCTGATCTCGCCATCGACCGGACTGCTCTTTCTGTGGATGGCCATTCCGCTCGCGATGACGATCTGGTTTTCGTTCTCGCGCTATAACCTGCTGAACCCCGATGTCAAAGGCTTCGCGGGCTTCGACAATTTCGAGTTTCTCATTACCGATCCGGCGTTCGGCCCATCCATCGGCCATACGCTGACGCTGATCATTTCGGTGCTCGTCATCACGGTCGTGGGCGGCGTGCTGCTCGCCGTGCTGTTCGATCGCAAGTTCATCGGTCAGGGCATCGCGCGTCTGCTCGTGATCGCCCCGTTCTTCGTGATGCCGACGGTCTCCGCGCTCATCTGGAAGAACATGATCCTGCATCCGGTGTACGGCCTCATCGCCAGCCTGATGCGCTCGATGGGCATGCAGCCGATCGACTGGTTCGCCGAATATCCGCTGTTCGCGGTGATCGTGATCGTCGCGTGGCAGTGGCTGCCATTCGCGTTCCTGATTCTCTTCACCGCGATTCAATCGCTCGATCAGGAACAGAAGGAAGCGGCGCGCATCGACGGGGCGGGTCCGTTCGCGATGTTCTTCTTCATCACGCTGCCGCATCTGAAGCGCGCGGTCGCCGTGGTCGTGATGATGGAAACCATCTTCCTGCTGTCGATCTTCGCGGAAATCTACACGACGACGGGCGGCGGCCCCGGCACCGCGACGACCAACCTGTCGTACCTGATCTATGCACTCGGCCTGCAGCAGTTCGACGTCGGTCTCGCATCGGCGGGCGGCATTCTCGCGGTCATTCTCGCCAACATCGTCGCGTTCTTCCTCGTGAGAATGCTCGCGAAGAACCTCAAAGGGGAGTACGAGTCATGAGCACTCAAACCGTTACGGGAGCGCCGCGGACCACCGCGCTCGGTCACGCGAAGAACATCGTGCCCGGCATCGTCGCGTGGCTCTTTTCGATCCTGCTGTTCTTCCCGATCTTCTGGATGACGATCACCGCGTTCAAGACCGAGCAGCAGGCGTATTCGTCGTCGCTGTTCTTCACGCCGACGCTGGATAGCTTCCGCGAGGTGTTCGCGCGCAGCAACTACTTCGGCTTCGCGTGGAACTCGGTGCTGATCTCGGTGGGCGTCACGCTGCTCTGTCTGATTCTCGCCGTGCCGTGCGCCTATGCGATGGCCTTTTTCCCGACCAAAAAGACGCAGTCGGTGCTCCTGTGGATGCTGTCCACGAAGATGATGCCGTCGGTCGGCGTGCTCGTGCCTATCTATCTCTTGTGGAAGAACACGGGCCTGCTCGATACCGTGTCCGGGCTCATCATCGTGTACACGCTGATCAACCTGCCGATCGCCGTATGGATGGCCTACACGTACTTCAACGAAGTGCCCAAGGACATTCTCGAAGCCGGCCGTATCGACGGCGCGACGACGTGGCAGGAGATCGTCTATCTGCTGATGCCGATGGCATTGCCCGGGCTCGCATCGACGGGTCTGTTGCTCATCATCCTGTCGTGGAACGAGGCGTTCTGGAGCATCAACCTGTCGAGTTCGAACGCGGCGCCGCTGACGGTGTTCATCGCGTCGTATTCGAGTCCGGAGGGTCTCTTCTGGGCGAAGCTCTCGGCGGCTTCGCTGCTCGCGGTCGCGCCGATTCTGATCGTCGGCTGGGTCTCGCAGAAACAACTGGTGCGCGGCCTCACGTTTGGCGCGGTGAAGTGAGGATGCGAGCGTGAACCTCACTCCATCCCACGAGGCTAATCTCGAAGACCGCCTGCTGATCTGCGATTGCGACGGCGTGCTGATCGACAGCGAAGCGGTGGCGGCGCGCATGCTCGTCACCGAGCTGGAGGCGCTGTGGCCGGGCGTCGATGTCGAGCCGGTCGTGATGCCGCTGCTCGGCCTGCGCATCGAGGCGGTGCTCGCGAGCGCCGCCGATACGGTGAATCGCACGCTGACGCACGATCAGGTCGTCGCGATCCGGCGCGCCGTCGAAGTGGCGGCGATCGAGGCGCCGACGGTGCCGGGCATCGCCGAGGCGCTCGCGGCCGTGCCGTTCACCAAGGCGTGCGCGAGCAACAGCTTTTCGACCTATGTCGATGCCGTGCTGAAACGCACGGGCCTCCTGCGCTTCTTCGGCGAGCGGCGCTTTTGCGCGGACATGGTCGCGAATCCGAAGCCCGCGCCCGACGTCTATCTCGCGGCGGCGCGCGCGATGCGCATCGATCCGCTGCGTTGCCTTGTCGTCGAAGACAGCGTGACCGGCGTGACGGCGGCGAAGGCGGCGGGCATGCCGGTGCTCGGCTTCATCGGCGGCGGGCACGCGACCGAAGGACAGATCGGCGCGCTCGAAAGAGCGGGCGCGCACAAGGTATTCGACGACATGACGCGCTTGCCTGCGCTCGTCGAGCAATGGCTGCAGAACGCGACGTTCGAACTCAGATAGCGACAAGCGCTCGGCGCATCGCTAATGAAGACTGGAGACACACCATGGCTAGCCTGACACTTCGCAACATCAGCAAGCGTTATGAAGAAACCGAGGTGATGCGCAACATCAACCTCGATATCAACGACGGCGAGTTCGTCGTGTTCGTCGGCCCGTCGGGCTGCGGCAAGTCGACGTTGATGCGCATGATCGCGGGTCTGGAGGACATCAGCGGCGGCGACCTGATGATCGACAACGCGCGCGTCAACGAATTGGCGCCCGCTAAGCGCGGCATCGCGATGGTGTTCCAGTCGTACGCGCTGTATCCGCACATGACGCTGTACGACAACATGGCGTTCGGCCTCAAGCTCGCGGGCGAGAAGAAGCCCGCGATCGACGCCGCCGTGAAGAACGCCGCGAAGATTCTGCACATTGACCATCTGCTCGATCGCAAGCCGAAGCAGTTGTCGGGCGGCCAGCGACAGCGCGTGGCGATCGGGCGCGCGATCACGCGCAAGCCGAAGGTGTTTCTGTTCGACGAGCCGCTCTCGAACCTCGACGCCGCGCTGCGCGTAAAGATGCGCCTCGAATTCGCGCGCCTGCACGACGACCTCAAGACGACGATGATCTACGTGACGCACGATCAGGTCGAGGCGATGACGCTCGCGGACAAGATCGTCGTGCTGTCGGCGGGGAACATCGAGCAGGTCGGCACGCCGAACACGCTGTATCACGCGCCGGCGAACCGTTTCGTCGCGGGCTTCATCGGCTCGCCGAAGATGAACTTTCTCTCGGGCACGGTCGCGCAGATCCAGAACGACGGCGTGCTCGTGAAGTACGCGACGGGCGAGACGCAGCTCGTCGGCGTGCTGCCCGGCAATGCGAAGCCGGGCGATGCGGTGACGGTCGGCGTTCGTCCCGAGCACTTGCAGCCGACCTCGCCGGGGTCGGGCGATTACGGCATCTCCGCATCGGCGATGACGGTCGAAACGCTCGGCGACGCGGCGTATCTCTATGCCGAAACGGACGTCGCGCCGGACGGACTGATCTCGCGCATTCCGCCGCTCGAGAAGCACGCACGCGGCGAGAAGCTGAAGCTCGGCACGGCGCCGGAGCATTGCCATCTGTTCAACGCGGAAGGGCAGGCGTTTACGCGCAGGATCGTCGATGCGTGGCTGCGGGAGCACGCGACGGCAGCGTAATGCTCAACTGATCGCACACGAGCGGCGTCGTTCGAAAGAGCGGCGCCGTTGTTTTTTGCACGACCCGCACACGCGCGATAATCTCTCTTTCGACCCGCCACACTCGATGGCCGGCGCCGACTCCACACGATATCGCCATGCCCGTCCTGAACGAACTCTTCGTCTATCCGATCAAATCCTGCGCCGGCATTTCGCTGCGCCGCGCGATGCTCCTCGAAACGGGTCTCGAATACGACCGTCACTGGATGGTGACCGATCCGGCGGGCGCGATGTTCACGCAACGTTCGCATCCGCGCATGGCGCTGATCAAAACCGCGTTCGATGGCGACGATCTCGTCATCGACGCGCCCGGCATGCCGGCGCTTCGCACGCCGCTCTCCGCCGAAGCGCTCATCGATGCGCGACCGATACGCGCGACCGTGTGGCGCGATACCGTCGCTGCACTCGACACCGGCGAACACGCCGCGCAATGGTTCAGCGAGTTTCTCGGCATTCCCGCGCGGCTCGTGCGTTTCTCGCCGACCTCGCGTCGCGATGTCAGCGACGAATGGACCGCGCCGCACAGCACGCACACGCGTTTCGCGGATCAGTTTCCGCTGCTGGTGGTCGGCCAGGCATCGCTCGACGATCTCAACGCGCGTCTGTCGGTGAAGGGAGCGCCGGGCATCGGAGCCAATCGCTTCCGGCCGAATCTCGTGATCGGCGGGCTAGATGCGTACGAAGAGGATTTTGTCGGCGACATGCAGATTCGCGTGCCGGGACGCGACGTGCAATTGCGGCTCGTGAAGCTCTGCACGCGCTGTCCGATTCCATCGATCGATCAGGACACGGGCGCGCACGATCCATCATGGCCGCACGAGCCGCTCGACACGATGAGCGCGTATCGCGGCAGCGATCAGTTCGACGGCGCGCTCACCTTCGGCAAGAACGCGATCGTTCTGAAAGGCGAGGGTGTCGCGCTGGAAGTCGGGCAGGAGGTGGAAGCGGAAATCGACTTCTGACGATTCACGCGTCGAGCGCGGCTTTCGCGCACAACTCATCCGTCACGAGCCCCGACAACCATTTCCCCTTCAACGCGGCGATCAGCGCTTCGCGCTTGCGCTCGCCGCCCGCGAAGCCGATGGTCGGGCGTTTGGGCGGCGTATCGAGCTTGAGGCTCGTCACGCGCGCACCGGTTTTCGATGTCACGCGCTTGCCGTGCGCATCGATCGGCAGGCCGAGCCATTCGGCCACGGCGCCCGCCGACATCAATTCGTCGACTTCCGTGCGCGTGATGAAGCCGTCCTGGTGGAGCGGGCAGTTCACGCCCACGTTGCCGATGCCGACGAACGCCACATCCGCCTGCTGCGCGAGTTCGCTGACGATGCGATACAGCCGGTGATTGACCCACTGCGCGCGTTCGGTTTCGCTGTCGGCCATGAGCGGCGCGGGTAGCATGAAGTGCTTGCCGCCGGTCTTTTCCGATAGCTGCTGCGCGACGTCGTAACGATTCGACGATCCGTCCTGCGCGATTGCGCCGACCATCGAGACGAAGCGATGCTGCGGCCGGTCGATCTGTCCGATCTGTGCGACGCAGGCCTTCAACGTGCGCCCGCTGCCGATCGATACGACGAGCGGTTTCTCTTCGAGCAGATAGCGCTCCATCACCTGCGCGCCCGCGACGGCGAGTTTGCGATCGACCTGTTCGGGCGCGTCGCCGTCGATGGGGACGACTTCGCACATCGCGAGACCGTAGCGGTCGCTGAGCGCTTTCGCGAGCGACAGGCAGTCTGCGATGCGATGATCCACACGCACGCGGATCAGGTTCTTTTCGACCGCGAACGCGACGAGCCGCTGCGCCACCGGACGCGAGATCTGCAGCTTTTCCGCGATCTCGTTCTGGGTGTTGCCGGCGACGTAGTAGAGCCACGCTGCGCGCGTCGCGAGATCGAGTTTTTCGGTGGATTTGGGCACTGGTGGTCGAGTGTCTTGTCTTCTGCTTAAGTTGTAGTTCTTATTGGGGCATCGCGGGCCTGAAATCAGAACCACGAATCAAAACACGGCCCGCATGAAACAAAAAACGCTAGGCGGCTCGCGGCGGCATATGGGTCATATCCCCCCGTCCTGCGAGCAGCCCCTCCACGGAGATATCTTCGTCGATATCTTCCCAATGCAGGCCGGTGCCACTGAAGCTGATTTCGTATCGCTGCCGTTGATCCGGCGTGGCGTGAAGCAACCGGGGGAACCACGCGAGGGGAACGCCGAGCGTACGGCCATCCGAAAGTTCGACCCACATCGTGTAGTCGTCGAAGCGAACCTCTTTAGCCGAAGTACTCATTCCAAGCCCTCACAATTTCGTCACGACGACCTTCTACCACCAGCAACAGTTCAGAAAGTGTACGTCGATCGAAGCCAGCGCTGCTTGCTACGTGCACGTTCGGATCGAGCCAGAATTTGGCTTCGCCGTTCGCGCAGCTTGCGTGAATGTGCACCGGCTCACGCGGATTTCCCTCGTTGGAGAAGAAGTGAAATCGTACACCCTTGTATCGAAAAACCGTCGGCATCCAGATCCTTTACCTTTCACGCGCAGGCTCAAGCCAACCTCGGCCGCGCCGGATCAAACAACGGCCTCACATGCTGATAAAGCTCGCGAAACCCCTTCAATCGCTGCCGCAACATCTCATGCCGCTCGGAGTTCGGCGTGAACTCCTGCTTGATCTCGGGCTTGGCGAGCACCGTCTCCGGATCGCCGCCCGCCGCGAGCCACCCGAGCCGCGCCGCGCCGAGCGCCGCGCCGGTCTCGCCACCGCCGTGCGTGCGCGTCGGCGTATCGAACGCATCGGCGAACATCTGTGCCCAGTACGCGCTGCGTGCACCGCCGCCGAGCATCGACAACGCCCGCGCCTGCGTGCCCGCCGATTGCAGCGCATCCAGACCATCGGTCAAAGAAAGCGTCACGCCTTCGAGCACGGAATAGCCGAGCAACGCGCGATCGGTCGCATGCGTCATGCCGAAGAACACGCCCTGCGCGTACGGATCGTTGTGCGGCGTGCGCTCGCCGCTCAGATACGGCAGGAACAAAGGCGCGGAAGGCAGCACGTCGGCGGGCAAGGCTTCGATTTCCGCGAGCAAGGTCGGCTCGTCCGTCGACGTCAGCTTGCACACCCAGCGCAGACAACTCGCCGCCGACAAGACCACGCTCATCTGATGCCAGCGATCCGGAATCGCGTGACAGAACGCATGCACCGCCGATGCCGGATTCGGCCGGAAGCGATCGCCGATCACGCACAGCACGCCTGATGTGCCGAGCGACAGAAAACCATCGCCCGGATCGGTCGCGCCGATGCCTACCGCGCTCGCGGCATTGTCGCCGCCGCCCGCCGCGACGACCACGCCTGCGCCCAGGCCGAATTCGCGCGCGAGTTCCGGCCTCAGCGTGCCCGACGGCTCGCTGCCCTCGGCCAGCGATGGCATCTGCTGGCGCGACATGCCGCACGCGGCGAGCAGCTCGTCGGACCAGTCGCGGCGCGCGACATCGAGCCAGAGCGTGCCCGCGGCATCCGATGGATCGGACACCTTCGTGCCCGTCAGATGCATCCGCAAATAATCCTTCGGCAAGAGCACGCACGCGGTCTGCTTGAAGATCTCCGGTTCGTTGTGCGCGACCCAGAGCAGCTTCGGTGCGGTGAAGCCCGGCATCGCCAGATTGCCGGCTATCTCGTGCAGATTCGGCGCGCGCTCGTAGAGTTCGGCGCACTCCTTGTCGCTGCGCATGTCGTTCCAGAGGATCGCGGGGCGCAGCACGTTGTCGTGCGAATCGAGCAGCACCGCGCCGTGCATCTGGCCCGAGAGTCCTATGCCGCGCACCTGCGCGAATTCATCGGGAAACTTCTCGCGCAGCTTGAAGAGCGCGGCGCGCGTGCCTTCCCACCAGTCGAGCGGATTCTGTTCCGACCAGCGCGGCTTCGGACGCGATACGGTGAACGGCGTGCCCGCCGTGCCGATGACGCTGCCGTCGCTCGCGAGCAGCAGAACTTTCACTTCGGAGGTGCCGAGGTCGATGCCTAAGTACATGAACGGACCCTTTGTCGTTGCCGGGATCGACCCGGCCAAAACCCAAGCGTGGCGCCAATGTAGCGGGAGGCGCTAATTTAACGCCACGCGAAGCGCCGCGCCATGGGCACATTACCCGAGCGACGCGGCGCTGGTTTGAACTCGCGTTTAGGACGGCGATAACACCAAGCTTATGGTCGGTTGGCGAGCCACGCATCGACCTTCGAAATCGCGTTGCGCATCACGCGTTCCAGACCTTCGGTCTGCGCCATGCTGCCCCACAGAAGCTTGTCGGCCGTGAACGCCTTGACCGGATCGGGCGCCGTGAAGAACGCATGCGCGACCGCCGGGTCCATCACGCCGTCCTGATAGGTGTAAGACAGCTTGCCTTCGTGCCAGCGTTCGAGGAAGCGGAAGAAGAGCGCGGGCAGGATGGCGGTCGAATCGGGATCGACGTTGCGCGCGAAGCATTCCGAGAGCGTCGGCGCGATGAAGCCCGGCAGCTTCGAGAAGCCGTCGGCCGCGACGCGCTGATTCGTGTCCTTGATGTACGGATTGCTGAAGCGATCGAGCACGACATCGCGATACTTCGCGAGATCGATCGGGCTGGGCGTGAGACAGGGGATCACGTCGTCGGTGACGTAGGCGTCCGCGAGCGCGCGAATCTCCAGGTCCTGCGTGCCTTCGTGGATGTATTGCAGCCCGACGAGCGTGCCCGCCCACGCGATGCAGCTATGGCTCGCATTGAGGATGCGGATCTTCGCTTCCTCGTACGGATGCACCGATTCGACCATCTCCGCGCCGACCTTCTCCCACGCGGGCCGCCCGGCGATGAAGTTGTCTTCGATCACCCACTGGATGAACTTTTCGCCCATCACCGGCGCTTTATCGTCGAAGCCGGTTGCGGCCTTCACGCGCTCGGCGACGTCGGGCGTCGGACGCGGCGTGATGCGATCGACCATCGCGTTCGGGCACGATGTGTTCGCGATCATCCAGTCGCGCAACGCGGTCTCGCCGCGCCGCTCCAGGAATTCGAGCATGCCCGCCTTGAAGCGGTCGCCGTTGCTGCGCAGGTTGTCGCAGTTCTGGAGCGACACCTTGCCCGCGCCGTTTTTCATGCGCGCGTCGAGGATGGCGGCGAGCGCGCCGTAGATGGTCGTCTTCGCGCCTTTCAGGTCGGCGGCGAGATCGGCGTTGGCGGTGTCGAGCTTGTCGTGCTCGTCGAGGTAATAACCGCCTTCCGTGACGGTGAACGATACGATCTTCGTCTTCGGGTCCGCGCCCGTCGCGATCAGTTCGTTCAGGTCGGCGGACCACGGCACGACCTTTTTGATCGCGCGGATGGTCTCGTATTCCCGCTCGCCCTTCGGCGTGACGGTTTCGAGCGTGTACTCGCCGTTTTGCGCGGCGAGCGCATCGAGCACGGCGTTCATGTCGCCGCGAATATTGCCGACGGCGAGCGACCAGCTTTGATCGCCCGTCTCGTTCAGTCGATGCAGATACCACGCCTGATGCGCGCGATGAAAAGACCCGGCGCCGATGTGCAGGATCACGTTGGCTTCGCTAGTCATGTCGTCTCTTCCTTCTGATTGGCGGTGCGTCCGTTCTTCGCGGACGGCTGGTCGCGATGGCGCGCGGGGCGCTTAAAGCGGTGGATGTGAGCATTTGCTCTATCGATGATCGAATGATCGTATTCGCCAGGACGAAAGTCAAGGCACGATGCTTCCTGCGACGCCGCGCAATTTACGCGCCTCGCGACGGGCGATCCGCCGTCGATGCGGGCGGCGTGGGAGCGCTGCGGCGCACAAATTTCATCGGTGAAGACGGATCGGGAATAACCCGTATAGGCAACCCGGCGGGCGATGAATGAAGGTGCGTGGGTCAATTGCCTTTAAACATAGGCGCAAAAACGGTATGCGGGAGCGGGAGACGTGAGGTCGCTCTGCGTGAGGGGCCACTCCGGCGGCTCGACGATCAACGGGGTTGCGACGGGTTTGCGTAATACGGGTGATGCTACGGCTTGGTGGGCGGCTTTGTTTTGGGATGCTTTGACGCGCGGCGGGGTTTTCGCCGGATCCCGTATTCGTGTCGGTCTATTGGCACTGCCCCTGTGCGGGGCGGCACCTACTTTCTTTGCTGCTGCAAAGAAAGTAGGCAAAGAAAGCAGCTCGTTTAAGCCCGCGGTCACACGCAGTTTGGCCATGCTTGCCAGCGGCCCGTGGCACTCGCCTAAGTGTCGCCTCCAAAGGCCCAATCGGGCTTGGCTCGCGCACGGTCTGACAAGCTAGTTGTTTTAGGGCGCTGGTTCAGCACGAAAGAGCTTCGGCACAGCGCTACGCGCTGCCGTTGGGTATGCGAGGGAAACCATCGAGAAGAGGCGCACGCGGACCCGATTAACCGGTCGGCCGCGTAGCGGGCCGGAGCTCTTTGGTGCTGAACCAGTTTGTTGAGTGGTGCGATGTGTCGGACCGTGCGCGGTCCAAGTCCTTGTCTGCTTGCGGGGGCACTCGCTACAGCCGGGCCATTAGGCCAATCGCCTGTGCCGCGGCCGGTGTGAAGTGCTTAGGCTGGGGAAAGCTGTTTCTTTGGTTACTTTCTTTGCAGCAGCAAAGAAAGTGACTGCCGCCCCGCACAGGGGCAGTGCTAATAAACCACTAAGAATACGGGATCCGACAAAGAAAAACCCCTACCGCCCATGAAACGCCGGATGCGCATCAAACACCGGCCCCTGCACGAAGTGAACATCAAACTGCTGCAACGCATTGAACTGCGCTTCATCACCGACATTGGAAAAGATGAGCGGAATCTTCAACCGATTCGCATACCCCACAAGATGCTTCACAACAGAATCGCGTAATGCCGCGCCGGCATCCATCTTGATGAAATCGAGCCGCGCCATATCCGACACCGCCATGATCTGACCGGCATTGGGCAGATTCCCTGCGACCTTGAACCCGTAACGCTGATAGCTCTTGGTGAGATAACCAAGAAACGTCTTGTGCGCGACCGCCGCAGCCGGCAATTCGATCACCACGCGCGACGGGCTCAGCCCGAACTCCATCAGCACCGAAGAGAAATGCAGCCCGTGGTCGTACTTCACGCTCTTCAACAGCCGCTCGTGCACACGCAAAAACAAAAGCCCCGGCCGATGCGGCCCGAAGAAATTGAACGCATGCACCGCGCGCGACAGCCGGTCGAGCGCGACCAGCTCGCGGTCGTCTTCGAGTTGCCCGAACGGGTCGCGCGGGGCATCGCCCTGAATCAGCGTCAGTGCCTGCACGCCGAGTTCATCGCCGAAACGCTCGGCGCTCTCCGGCGACGCGCTCAATGTCTGCGGAAAGCTATGCGTGCCGACATCGAAGATCGGCTCGTAGGCGCTCGATATGCACAGATCGCGGTAACGCGCGATGGCCTCGCCGGCATGCTCGTTTTGACCAAGCGCGACATGCGCGCCGAGAAACGGATGTTCCGCGGCGCGGGCGACGAGTTCAGGCAAGGACGGGGCGATCATGGATGGCGCATTCGAGTCGTGAGGCGTGCCGTACCAGGCGATTTTCATTGGAAGGATCGATGGTATCAGCGCGCAACACCGCGTCCAGCACCAAATTCACATATTGATATGCCGAAGGAAGCGCGTCGATTAAGGGTTTACGAGAAATTTAACTAATCGTAATTGGTTTTACTATGCGTAAAACGCGACGACAGCGTGCCGCGCTCGCCGTCGTCGCCTGACCTGTCGTACTTTTCGTCGAGGATTTCGACCATGCCAACGTTCGAGACGCATACGGACGCGAATCAACACTATCAATCCGGCTTCGCCAACGACTTCGCCACCGAGGCGCTGCCCGGTGCGCTGCCGATCGGCCGCAACTCGCCGCAGCGCGCGGCGTACGGTCTGTATGCCGAGCAGCTTTCGGGCACGGCGTTCACCGCGCCGCGCGCGCACAATCGCCGTTCGTGGCTCTATCGCATCCGTCCGGGCGCCGTGCACAAGCCGTTCACCCGCGTTCCCGCCGACGCGTTGCGCGCGAAGCTCGTCGGCAATTTCGCCGATGTGCCGCCGACGCCCCCCAACCAGCTTCGCTGGGATCCGCTGCCGATGCCCGCCGCGCCGACCGATTTCATCGACGGCTGGGTGACGATGGCCGGCAACGGCGCCGCCGAATCGATGAGCGGCTGCGCGATTCATCTCTACGCCGCGAACCGGTCGATGCAGGACCGCTTCTTCTACAACAGCGACGGCGAACTGCTGATCGTGCCGCAGCAAGGCCGCCTCGCGATTTCGACGGAGCTCGGCAAGCTGGACGTCGAACCGTTCGAAATCGCGGTGATTCCGCGCGGCGTGCGCTTCTCCGTTGCGCTGCCCGATGGCGACGCGCGCGGCTATATCTGCGAGAACTTCGGCGCGCTCTTGCAGTTGCCCGATCTCGGTCCTATCGGCTCGAACGGGCTCGCGAATCCGCGCGACTTCCTCACGCCGCAGGCCGCCTATGAAGACCGCGAGGGCAAGTTCGAGCTCGTCACGAAAATGAACGGCGTGCTGTGGCGCGCGGACATCGGCCATTCGCCGCTCGATGTCGTCGCGTGGCACGGCAACTACGCGCCGTACAAGTACGACTTGCGCCACTTCAACACGATCGGCTCGATCAGCTTCGATCATCCCGATCCTTCGATCTTCCTCGTGCTGCAATCGCCGAGCGATACGCCGGGCGTCGACACGATCGACTTCGTGATCTTCCCCCCGCGCTGGCTTGCGGCCGAGGATACGTTCCGTCCGCCGTGGTTCCATCGCAATGTCGCGAGCGAGTTCATGGGCCTCGTGCACGGCGTCTACGATGCGAAGGCCGAAGGCTTCGTGCCGGGCGGCGCGAGTCTGCACAACTGCATGTCGGGACATGGGCCGGATGCCGGGACGTTCGAGAAGGCATCGGCGAGCGATACCTCGAAGCCCGCGAAGGTCGACGCCACGATGGCCTTCATGTTCGAGACGCGCACCCTCATCAAACCGACGCAGTTCGCGCTCGAAACCGCGCAACTGCAGGCGAACTACTACGAGTGCTGGCAAGGCCTCACGAAACACTTCAACCCGGAGCAACGATGAACGACGCGCTGAAGGCCACACTCGCGCCTGCCCTGAAGAGCTGGATCGAATCCGCGAACGATCCTGCAAGCGACTTCCCGATCCAGAACCTGCCGTTCGGCATTTTCAGCGACGCGGTGCGCGCGCAGCCGCGTGCGGGCGTCGCGATCGGCGACTGGATCGTCGATCTGGCCGCGCTCGAACGGGCGAACCTCCTCGATGCGCAAGGCACGTTCGACAAGCCGCGTCTGAACGACTTCATCTCGCTCGGACGCGAGACATGGCGCGACGTGCGCATCGCGCTGTCCGCCTTGCTCGCGCAGGGCAACGCGACACTGCGCGACGACGAAGCGCTGCGCCGCCACGCGCTCGTGCCGCGCGCCGGCGCGACGCTGCATCTGCCGGTGGAGATTCCCGGCTATACGGATTTCTATTCGTCGAAGGAGCACGCGACCAACGTCGGCTCGATGTTCCGCGATCCGAAGAACGCGCTGTTGCCGAACTGGTCGGAGATGCCGATCGGCTATAACGGGCGCGCTTCGTCGGTGGTCGTGAGCGGCACGCCGGTGCGTCGGCCGAACGGACAGATCAAGTTGCCGAACGAGGATCGCCCGATCTACGGCGCGTGCCGCAAGCTGGATATCGAGCTGGAGACGGGCTTCATCATCGGTCGCGGCAATGCGCTCGGCGAGCCGATTGCGTGCGAGGACGCCGAGGCGCATATCTTCGGCATGGTGCTGCTGAACGACTGGAGCGCGCGCGATATCCAGCAATGGGAATACGTGCCGCTCGGCCCGTTCAATTCGAAGGGGTTCGCGACGACCATCTCGCCGTGGATCGTCACGCTCGATGCGCTGGAGCCGTTCCGCACCGCGACGCCTGCGCAGGAGCCGGAGCCGCTCGCGTATCTGTGTCATGAAGGCAATCACGCGTTCGACATCGAGCTGGAAGTGACGCTAAGGGCCGAAGGCGTGCAAAAGCCGACGATCCTTTCGCGCACCAACTTCCGGCTGATGTACTGGTCGATGGCGCAGCAGCTCGCGCATCACACGGTCGGTGGGTGCAACACGCGCGTCGGCGATCTGATGGGCTCCGGGACGATCAGCGGGCCGACGCCCGAGTCGTGCGGCAGCCTGCTCGAGAGTACCTGGAACGGGCAGCGGCCCGTGAAGCTGGAAGAAGGCGGCGAGCGCGTGTTTTTGCAGGATGGTGATGAAGTCACCCTACGAGGGTGGTGTCAGGGGGAAGGGTTTCGGGTTGGGTTTGGCGACTGCGCCGGGCAGGTTTTGGCAGCGCGGGGTTGAGGTTTTTTGGTTTCTTCGCCGGATCCCGTATTCGTGTCGGTCTATTAGCACCGCCCCTCCCCGGGGCGGGGGTCACTTTCTTTGCTGCTGCAAAGAAAGTAACCAAAGAAAGCAGCTCGTTCAGGCCCGCGGTCACACGCAGTTTGGCCATGCTTGCCAGCCGCCAATGGCACTCGCCTAAGTGTCGCCCCCAAAGGCCCAATCGGGCTTGGCTCGCGCACGGTCTGCCGCCCCAAATATTTAAGCGCGCTGGTTCAGCACCAAATGGCTTCGGCACAGCGCTACGCGCTGCCGTTGGGTATGCAAGGGAGACCATCGAAGAAGCGCACGCAAACTCGATTGACCCATCGGCCGCGTAGCGGGCTGGAGCTATTTGGTGCTGAACCAGTGAAGCACGCGGCGCGATGAGTCAGACCGTGCGCGATCCAAGCCCCGCGAGACCTACGAGGGCACTCGCTACTGCCGGGCCATTAGGCCAATCGCCTGTGCCGCGGCCGGTGTGAAGTGCTTAGGCTGGGGATAGCTG
>NZ_JAQQDB010000073.1:0-21839 GCF_046030135.1 Caballeronia jiangsuensis | reverse complement strand
GAAGCCGACCCGGAACTCAAAGGGATGCGCTGGACGCTGCTCAAGGACGCGAACAAACTGAATCTTGCGCAATTGACTGACCTTGAGGCGCTTGTCAGGCAGTACGCCACCAAGCGCACTGCCCGCGCATGGCTGTATCGCGAGCAGTTGCGCGAGATTCTCGAGCGCAAGCAAATCCATGTCGTCTCCGAGATGTTGCGGCAGTGGTGCACCAACGTCATGCGCTCGAAAGTCGAACCGATGAAGGAGGGCGCACGATTGATTCGCCGACACTTTGACGGCATCGTTGCTGGACCCAGACCCGACAGACCAACGGCCTTATCGAAGCCAACAACGGCTTGTTTCAGGCCGCCAAGCGCAAGGCTCGTGGCTACACGCGCTTCGCAACCATGCGAACGGTGCTGTTTCTTATCGCTGGCAAACTCGACTTCTCTGCATTCAACTCGCATGCCCGCTGAGAGCCGTTACCCACTTCGTTTCCAAAAGAGCCAGATTATTCATCGTCGCGTTTGGTACCTCGTGTCCCTTCCAGCTACATTGGTATCCAACGCATTCATAGCCTCGGTCCGCCCCTTCGCCGCCAGTAAGCTTCATCACCTGGTCAACCGAAGAGCCGTCGCTGTCGTCAATCAGAATGGCTCCTAGCGTCTCGGCGAGGGCAAGGCGGTCTGCGTGTGTATCGACGACCATTACCTTGCTCGCTCCTTTTATCGACGCCGAAAGCGCTGCCATTAGGCCGACAGGCCGCACGCCGTAAATGACGACGTTATCACCGGGCTCGACACCGGCCAGTACGGTCGCGTGGTAGCCCGTCGGAAAGATTTCCGAGAGCATAACGTAGTCGTTCTCTTTTTCCTCGGCGCCTATGGCTTGTACGCCCACAAGCAGGCGTTGCGTGGGTAAAGCTTCGACCAGAAGTTCGTAGAAAAATCTATGTAGCGTTTCGTCGAGGTGAGCGAAACCATCCGGCCATCAACGTGTTCCTCGAGGAAGTCGCTCGCACAGCGGGACGTCTGCTGACATAGGGGAACTTGCGGCCAAGCAAACGGCGCCACTATCAGCATGGTGTTAGGCACAAAGATACCGTCCGCTCCTTCCGTGCATAGGCTTGCTCTCTTATGGAAATTTAGCCAGCGCCGACTCACCTCTCGCATCCACGAAACATGCTCACGGGTCCTGTGAAAATCAAGCACCAAGCGCAGCTACCCGTAAGAAGACTCTTTTCTTGTTTTTGGAGAAAGTCTTTCGAACCCGGAGAAAGCTCTTTTTGAGAATGTAGCGAGACGCCTTTATACGATGACGGATTGAACGGCACCTACGGTTTCAGCGTCGACGCGCCGCGACGTCTTTGGGCTGACTTCCACAGTTACATCCGAAGAATTCGCGTTCATTCTTGCCTGATGAATTGGCCGTAGCGGTTAAAAAATCCGTCCGCTCCAAAATCCTGCACGGCGTCTCAGGATTACCTCGCGAGCGAGCTTCTCTCGTCCATCAATCACTCCCTCTCTCATCCGTCGCCGCTGCCTGAGCAGGCTCCGCGCCACGTTCCCCCGGACCGCCAATCCAGAAGAAGCCAACGTTCTCTAGCGGACGGACGGGCGCTCGCCATGCCCCTATCCTAAGGTGCATCGCGAGAGTCTTTAAATGCACGCGGGAGGTTAGAAAAAAGTGCCTTCGCCATCTTCAAACATTGACTATCGAACTGGAACTACTCGGGCGCTTCTCGGCGAGACTCGCGCCGTGTGCGTGGCGTTGACGGGTGTAGCATTCGGCTGCGGCGTCGGAGTCGTGGCCTCCGCTCTACTTTGGGCCGCCGGCGCGGACTCTATTCAGTGGGGTTCTGCTGGTGTCATGTGTCTAGCGGGCGCTTTGTTCACGGGCTTCACGCTCGTCGTAGGTTTCAGCATCCGTCTAAAAGCGGCCCTCGACCGGCTGAGTTCGCTGGAAGAAGGCATCATGTCGAGCTTCGTTGGTACCGCGGAATCGAACACCGCACCTCCAGTTTTTGGAAAGGCCGTCAAGCATTCGCGAATTGTTCGGTACCCGACGCCAAACCACGAGAGCGCGGAGAAGGAGACTGCCGCATTGCTCGAACGCTTCATGCTACCCCGCAAGGACGGGTCTTAGGTAATCGCGAAGTTCGCAGCGCTATACCGACCTCGGCTTCCAAAGGACCAACAGTGCCGGACGATGCCGGCCCTCGTGACCGTAACATCCGCACAGACCCTTTGAGCTAGTCCCTTCACCGCGTTGAGCTTTACGGTGGTGAAATCGTGGCGGCGGCCATCGGCGTGGCGCCCTACTCGGGTTCCGAGCTCCCCGCGAAGACTTTTTGTGACTCCGGGGATGTCCTCATTGAGCTTTTCGCTTCCAGGAAGACAGGTCCTCGTACTATTTCGATATAGCTTGTGTCATAGTTCACCAAATTACGATACGGAGGCGAGAATGACTACACTCGAGAAGATTCAGGCGCGGATGAAGAAGCTGCAGGCACAAGCCGAAACTCTTCTTGCGAAGCAAGCGCAAGCCGCGGTCGACCAGATACGCGAATTGATGTTGAAGCATGGCCTTACGACTGCAGACATCGAAGCGCGTGCAAAAGCGAAGCGTGACGCAAAGGCGAGCGGTCGCGGTGCCGTCGGCCGTGGTGTCAAGACTTCAAATGTCGCTAAGGGAAAGCTGCCCGCAAAATACATGAATCTAAAAACCGGCGAAACGTGGAGCGGCCATGCTCGGCCGCCGGCTTGGATTAAAGACGTGAAAGACCGCACAAAATTTCTCATCAGTGGCGCCGGTCCCGCATCTCCAACAAAGACGGTTGGAACGACTAGCCCAAAGACTTCGGTTCGCAAGGTGCAATCAAAAGGTGCGCTGTCAGCAAAATATCGAGACCCCAAGTCCGGAGCTACATGGAGCGGTCGCGGCCCTGCTCCCAAGTGGCTGGCCTCTGCAAAGGACCGAAGCAAGTTTCTGATTGAACGCGTTCCTGCCGCTAAGTCGGATGCGTCCGCGACTCTAAAGTCGAGCACGTCAAAAGCTGCATCAAATGTCCGCGCTGTGGGCAACAGCGTTGGCACCAAGAAGACGGCGGTGTCCAAGAAGTCTGCGAGCGTGAAGAAGGCCCCCGAAAAAGCAGCCGTCGCTTCAAAATAGCCTTCTGCTCGCAAAGAGACTGGGCGCAAGGTCACGTCTACGACGACGGCGACGATGCCGGCGCTTGAAGCGACCACCATCGCATCTGCGTAAGACAAAGGGTAGTATCGGCGCAAGCCATCACGCTCCCGAAGGACAGACCTAGACGGTCCGAATGGCGAGATGCCTTCGGCGGCGCTGTAGGTGCGCTTTTGGAAGCCGAAGAAGGCTAACAGACCCTTCGCCGGCTGCGAGTAGCCCATATTCGAGTACGTAAGCCAAGTTCTAGTTAATGACGTCACTGCCCTGCCCCTTCTGCGAGATTTCGAAGTCACGCATTGTTGGTCAGAACGGCACGCGTTTTGGATGCTCGATGGTTACCCGGTTTCGCCTGCACATAGCCTCGTTATACCGAAACGCCATGTCGCCTCATTCTTCGAAGTGACCCGCGACGAGCGCGCGTGCTTGTTCCCTCTGCCCGATGACGCAAGGGCTGCATCGAACTCCTCTTATGGGCCGGACGGATTCAACATTAGCATCAACGATGGCGCCGCAGCGGGACAGGCAGTGCCTCACCTTCATATCCATCTAATGCCTCGCCACGTGGGCGACGTTGCGGACCCTCGCGGCAGAATTTGGCGGGTCATACCTACGAAGAAAGACTACCGCAGCCAGCGCGATTGAGTACCAGCCTGCCACCGCCATCCCCGGAAGGGCGGTCGGCTTGCTGCGCACATGCAATGCCCTCGCGGATGCGTGTCAACCCGGCTGGGCAGGGTTTTCTGACGTGAGTCAGAGCGATACGTTCCCGCTGGGAGCGCGTTCGAATTTTTCAAGATTCGGCTCAATCATCCGTTAACCCATAGAGCACGCGTGCTCGATTACGTTGAAAGCAAAGGCACGTAAGCTGGTCCTTTCCAGCGTTCACGACCTGGAGTCGTTCAGAGGATTTGCTGCGAAACCATCAGGAAGATAAAGAATTGGACTTTGCCTAACCTTAGCTGGCCTTCTGTACGATGACTGAGATTCGGCTAGCATTGCGTGGCGACCGGCTGCTCCTGGCTCACTTACCTGACCTCTCAACATTCGCGCAGCCTATCAATGACCCCTTCGAAAAACAGAAAGTCAGAGCCAGTACAGAAGCCGAGATGGCCTGCTTCTTGGCATTTTGGCCTTTGGCTAGCCGGCGTTTTTTTTCTGTACATCATCGAAGCCTTGGACCGGCTTTGCAACCTCTATCTTGGCGTGCTCCTTTTGCTGGGAATCGATGCGTCTATTTTCCTACTTGCCGCGGTTTCGACTAGCGTGTCTGCGTTCGCTTCCGTGCTCGAAGGAAGCTGGCGTCAGTTGGTCTCCGTCACCGCTGCGCCAGTTCTGACGATTGGACTCTTGGCGGCTCTCCTGCATTACAAGATTGACGCAGACTGGATACATTTCCAGTTCACGCGGCATCGTTACGAAAAATTGGTTCGAGTTATCCCGGGTGGCTCGCCCAAGTACCATTTATGGAAATGGGGCGACACCGGTGGTGCGGCAGTCGTCAACATTTTCTACTTTCTCGCTTACGACGAAAGTGACACGCCCCTTGAAAACTTCCGGCGTGCTCAAGCGCCACAGGCCCGCTTCGGAGACCTTTCCGCTCGACCATTTGGTGACCATTTCTACCTTGTGACCGAGCTGTACCCGTAGGTCACCGGCCTCATCATCGCTGCTCGCCGATTGCTAACCCGACATGCTCGACCGATAACGGGTTTACGGCTCATCATGGGACTACCGTTGCAGTCCGCATGAGATGAGCTAACTCCACTTGCATGTACCAAGGCCACCACGCGATGTGGTGAATCGAGAGAATCCAACCGGGGGCACCCGTCCGCCAGCGGCGTGGGACTTCATCGGTAGGGAAGCTCCGTCGCGGTGCCCGCCGCAGACGGCTCCGACGCGAAAAGCCAGAGCAACGCCAAGAC
This sequence comes from Caballeronia jiangsuensis, assembly GCF_046030135.1. Taxonomy (NCBI): domain Bacteria; kingdom Pseudomonadati; phylum Pseudomonadota; class Betaproteobacteria; order Burkholderiales; family Burkholderiaceae; genus Caballeronia; species Caballeronia jiangsuensis. The sequence continues at coordinate 16,743 of NZ_JAQQDB010000073.1, read as the reverse complement.
GAGGGTCGGCAGAGATTGCAGGCAGGCCGTGCTCATGAATCAGGGCGTGGTGCAAGCGGAACGGTGATGTTGCTGCCCTTCAGCCCACGCATTCCAGGATAATTAGCAAGATGCTGAATTTCCGGTACACAGCGAGCCTAGGTTCCGTGGACTCGCTCAAAAACTTCATACCAAGCCGACGAGGGGCGCGTTCCAGACGAACCCCATCGTCCAGAGCGGCTGACCGCAATTGTCGCTGGACCTTTCAGTTCGAAAGCTCTATAACGATAATCAGTGATTTGCCCTAGGTATCTCGTCAGTCCACGGCAATCGCTCCACACCGTAGTTTGCACCGCGTGAGTCCAAGCGCCCTGCATTTCCTTTATCCGCCGGCCGAGGTTGTCCGGTCAAGGCCGCCTGGAGACGACATGAATAGGCTTGCGCGTTTCACGTGTACGACGATTGTTGCAACTTCTGCGGCCGTGCTGACCACCAGCACCGCATCCTCACAGACGATTCCGAAACAGGGCGCAATTGACGTGACATTCACGGCGTTCTGGCGTGACGTGAAAGAGACGTCTGTCGGAAAGGACAACGCCGTATATTTGTCCGAAGCTACGATGGGCTTCACCGATAACAACAAGACGCCTCTGATGCAGAACGTAACGGCGCGCTGCGTAGAGGCGGGGTTCACCGCGGGTGTTGCCAATGGTTTCTGTGTCTTCACAGACAAGGACGGCGACAACTTTGTAGAGACGTTCAGTCACGCAGCGGGCACTCCCTCTGGAAAAGCAGCGCTGGGTTCCGGAACGGGCAAGTACAAAGGCATAAAGGGTGAGTTGGACTGGCAACAGGTTCTTCAACTTCCCGGCGAGAAAGGCTCATATAACTTTGTTGGAAAGAAGACCGGAAACTATCGCATCACCGCAGAATGAGTCAGAAGGTGATGGCGACCCCTGCAGTCGAGCTATCTAAGTCCAAAGGCAATGCGGCCATCACGATTTCCGCCTCGCCCGGCGTGACCCTTCGATGCCTTCCACGTCGCCATGCACCAACAGGCCGGAAAATTCGCGTACGCATCGCCGAATATTTACTTAACGGACAGGAGAACCATGTGGCAGCGGTCATAAATATCGCGCGTCACGACAGAGGAGAAGTCAAGCCGTAGGTTGCTGTCGAAGATGGCCGCAAGCGCGCTGCCATTCAGCGTCAGACCGGTCTCCGCTTCGATGTTTTTCGCAATCGACAGCGCCCTACTCGCCAGCGTGACTCTGAGCACTAAATCTTCATCGCGCGCCATTGACTTTGACCAGTACAGCGACGATTCCACCGTATTTTCGACGGACATCCATCGGCGGATGGCGAACCTCGTGGCGAGGTGCGAGATTACCAGGAATGTCAGCATCTCGGTCTTCACTCGTAAGTCGGCGCGAACGGGAAATGCCATAGCTATCTAGTCCGGGAGCGTAGTGTCTTTGATTGTAGAGCTTTAGAAGCCGACATCAAGTGTCTGCAATGTTGTCCGCAACTCGCATGCTAGGCGACTCGGAGGTGGACGTCGCGTCGGACGTAGAAGACAACTCAAGTTAAGCAGGACCGGGTGGAAGTCTCAAACGTCTCAGTCTTCACGCGAAAGCGGAATTCGGGAAGCGAACTGAGTTCAAGACGGCGACAACAGTGACGTTATCGAACGGGAAGAGTTGGTCTTCGCATAAAGCGGCGCTTGCTCACTTCCAGCGGATGTGGATGCTCGAGCGGTACCTGGACGACGAGCTCGTCGAGGACGGGCACGACCACGACGACCTCGCGACATTGATTGAACGCTACGACCTCGCCATCAACGTCGGCTCTGCGAAAAGAGGGACAGGCATCGACCACTTTGAGCGGCGTCGCTACGGAGGCAAAGGTTTATTAACCGCTAGTTTCTGGGTCGTTCATCCAGAGGGGACGCAACCGACTTCAGCTAGATTGTGGCGGTCAGGGCGCGCCCCAAAAGCGATGCTCGGCAGTTCACAGGTGCCTATAGAACCGCAGTGCACCTGTCCATGCTGGCTGCAAAGAAAAGAGCCCTCCAGCTGTAAGAAGATGATTCGCGGCGCGTTCGTTGCGAACTAACCGGTCAGCCGGTCGCGCTCGAAGAGGCATTTCGGGAGCACGTTGTTATGTCACTCATCCAGATTGTCGTGAGTTTTCGGGGCAGTGCACGGCTGGTCACACGGCACCCAGACGGGACAATCACGGCGCCGAGTGACGCGCAGGTCATGACGGCGTTCAGGGACCCAGCCATGGTCGAGGCGTTTTCTAGGTACCACAGCACCGTAGCCGAGTTAAGGATTGTCTCCAAATCTGGCGACGGCGACAGGACGACGACAGCCGGAAATTCAACGACCGGTTCAACTCTAATCTTTCTCTAAGTGCGCGAAGTCCTTCCGAAGACATCTCTCCGGCGCGGTGGCACTAGCCGTTTTCTTCTTCCGAAACCGCGTGGTTTGTGCGCTTCAGTCTGTTGAGATAGAGGGTAAGGTTCGGCGGAGAAGCACCCTTTCTGAAATAGCCATCGAACACGCTACCCTCAACGCATCGTGTGATAAGGACCTCGTCTCTCCCGGTGTACGCGCAGATGAACGTTCTTGAAGTCGGCAAATATTCTCGGATAGCGCGAGCGGTGGTGAAACCGTCGCGCTGAGGCATCATCAGGTCGAGCAATATCACATCCGGAACCCAGTTTCGAATCATTTCAAGGGCGTCGCCGCATCCTCCGGCTACGCGTGTTTGGAATCCAGACAATGATAAGTAATCCGCAACCGCGATAGCTGATGCTCGGTAGTCGTCGACGACCAAGACTCGAGACACCGAGTCGAGCTGACGGTTCGTCCAATTTTTTTGCTCAATGTGCATTGCGTGCCTCAGGACGGAAGCCTTGTCATTCTTAACGTTTTTGAATCGGTGCAGGCTGCGCTGCCTCCTATGCCGACTCCTTCAACGGCGCACGCAGCGTAGCGCTGCGCACTTGAATCGTTCTCAATTAGGAAGCTCGCGCTCGCTCGCTGCGCCAGAATCGATAAGATTTTTGATGATGCACGAGACATCGGACACGTGTAAGCCTACAACTTGACATCAATGTTCGATTGGCAACGCAATGGCGCAGCAAGACAATTAGCAAGTCTCCTTCCTTCCGCAGAAAAGAGCTCGTTCAACTTTGTCGGTAAGAAAACCGGCAGCTACCGCCTGCCCCGACAGCCAAGCAACGGTGACGATAGCCGGCGTCGACCGCGCGCGTCCGGTTCTCGGCAGACCGGCACCGAACGCCGCCCGACCATTTTGAACGGAGGTTCGCACTTCTGGCTACCGGCGTCTGGTTGCAAGCCCGTCCAGGGCGGGACTGTAGGACTCGCTGAGGCTGGAGGGATGTGCTTCGCTTTCCTCGTTAGTGCTGAGGTATGGTTACACATACCCGCGTGCAGCATCCATCTTCACCACATTATTCGAAGAGCGTCATCAGAAGGCGGCGCTCCGCCTCCGACCGCCCGTACGTCACCGCGCACTGGTACGCCTCGTCCTCAGTCTCGAAGCTGCCAAGCGCGCCAGACCCGCACTTGTCGCCATCTGGGTAGGTGATGATAGCCATGGACACGAAACCTGACGGCTGGCGCTCAATGACCGGCTCTATCCCGGCGCCGAGAAAGTCCACGCCCGGTACTTGCACGACAACTCGCCGTTGCTCGCCGGCCGAAGTTGTATTGATAGCCTTCATTTCGCAGCCTCGCTCTCACCATCCACGCCGCGCGCCGCTTTCTCCCAGAACTGTACGTCCTGTCCTTCGGGGAATCCTGCCTGTTCCCACAAAACTCGCGCGCGGGGTCGAATCTGCGCGTCTCGCTCAGACGTAAGCTCAAGTGACTCGAGACTCTCGCCGCTTTCGCCCAGGTGAATGCTTACCACGTCGTAGCCGTCAGCCGCTGTGGTCCAAACCGCAACCTGCCTTGTCTCCTCAAATTGTCTAATAGCTGCATGGACAGCCTCATCTTTCGTTCCCTGGGCAACCGAGACCCGCATCACTTCGCTGTGGTGTGGAAGGCCCGCATGGTCCAGTATATTTTTATAGAAGGTCACCTCGAAAGGACGGCGCTCGGAGCCACCTTCCTCGAGGTCGCTCATGGATATGATGCCGACAAGACGGCGGTCAGCGTCGACAACCGCGAGCCGCTGTACATGCGCCTGGCGCATGAGCGCAACCGCCTCTTCGACAGAGCTCTCCTTCGAACAGCAAATCGCGTTCAACGACATCGCATCGCTGACTCGCATACGATTCGGGTCGCGATTGTCGGCGACGCCGCGCATCGCGATGTCGCGGTCGGTAATCATCCCGAGCACCCGGCCGTCTTGGCAAACCGGTAGGCAGCCGATATTGTCTTTTCTGAGCTTACGCGCTGCTGTCGTTAATGTTTGGTCGGGCTCTAGGAAATCCGCTTTCTTCATCCGCTCGCTAACTAACATGGTATAGCCCTTCGATGGAAGTCAATTACAACGGTCGACCGTACTTAAATCGCCGAAAATAACGGCGGATTCGACGGGTTTTGATTTTGCCGTTGGCTGCTATACCAACAGGCGTGTCAGTCCCTCGACCACCGCTTCGTGGTGGACGGCTAGTGTTCTTTGATGAGGGAGCAGGTCAGCCGAAGATGATGGGCCTGTTGGCCGCTTCGAGAAGTTTCTTGTTTTCAGATAATCGCAACCTATGGGTTGAGGCTACTCCTTATTGAGACGCGAAAACTAATATATTTTAGCGACGTCGAAGGACGTGTTTTTTCTTGGCGGATATTCAGCGACAGGAGCGAGGCCGACCTCCCGATGTCCCGGTGAGCGTATCGTTTTTCGGTCCGTCTGAATGATGCCGACGGTCACCATAGCCAACCGCGCAGGACCGTATCTCTCGGGTGCTCGTATGCTGAAGGCCGGGTCACGGCGGCGGTGAGGTGTCACTTAGCGACGTCTCGGCGCGCAAATGGCACGGGAGTTCACTTCGCCGCCGCTGGCGCAGGCCTCGAAAGGCTGCGACGTTGCAGCGACATGAGCGCTGCCCTTAGCGAAATCGACTACGCTTCGCGTGGGAAAAGCGGCCGCAGTTGCCGGTATAGGGCTCGGAACGACTCTAACCGCTCCAACAAGAAGGAATTTCGCCTATTGTTTGGAGCGAACTCCTCCTATAGCGATGATGCGCAGACGACAACGGACATATCTCCTCCAGTTGCCAACCCAGCCAAGGCGGGCGGCTCCGAGCGCCGCAACGCACTGTGTGTCGGGCGGTCGTCGTATCCGCACCTCAAACGCGTCGGCAACCAACTGGGCTCAGAGCGTCGGTCCACCGTCGCAGCCACCCTACGTCGCTAGTCGATGCGAGCAAAAGAATAGGCGCCAGAAAGCTAATCTTTCGCCTGACGGTGAACATTCGGCGTTCTAGCGTAGAGGCGCATAGGCGTCAGACGCCGCGTGGCGTCCGCATGAACTCGCCGGCCAGCATGAGCGACCCGCCCGCGTCGAACATCAAGAAGAACGGTCCGTTGCCGCCGTCGTCGCGTGTCGAGACATCATGTCGCCGGACCGCGTCCGAATGAGTTGGCAAGCTGCGCGGCGGCAGCACTCTTGCGCTATGGCCCGCCGCATCGGTCCTGCTTGAAACCGTCAATAGCCATATACAGCAATGCGACATTTGTATTGCCCGGTGCCATGCGCCGGGCGCAAACCGACGACCATTCCGCTCCAGCGGTGACGTAACGCGCCCCAAGTAGCACCCGCGAATATTCAATAGCAAGAAACGGAGTGACCGCTCAGCCACACGTCGGTAGTGTCGGAGTACCGTCAGCTATCGCCACGAATTCCTGGTTGCCGACGTTCCGTGCGACCCAGCAAAGTGTGCTTCTGAATGCCTGGGCCTTTAATGGGATTGCACTGCTCCTACTTCTCAACGCGAGGTCTATCATGCTCCCACTGCTACCGCTGCACGCACTCGTGGCTCATCGCGGCGACGGACTTCGTCCTGAACTCCGCGCTCTCTTGCTAAATCGCGCTCGCTGTAGCGAGGGACTAAGCGCCACAATCGACATCGAGGATAAGGCGACCAGCGCGTCTGAGACGGATAACGTTCTCGAACCTGAAACGAGAAAGAATCCATAGGCTAGTGGCCGCTTGATTAAAAGTCAGCGGCACGCCGCACACTCCCCCCCCTTTGATGCCCGAGTACTCAGACGGCGCACCAGTTTCCCCTCCTTGGCTCACATCCGCCCGCATATGGCGGGCGAAACCTGTCACGCCGGTCATGTGAGAGTTCGCAATGTAGCCGTGAAGCGAGCTGAGGTGTCCGCGCTGCTTCTAAAGGCACTGAAGAGTTTGCAATCACCCCGTGGCTGCCCCTCATATCACAGAGCAGGACATAATCCCCGACCCGACAAAATTTGTGCGCAAGAATCGGAGTGCTTGCGAATAAAGCCCGACCTATTCTGGTTCCTACATTGAGAACTTCGGGACGGCCGCCATGAACTCCACCACTTCAATCTATAAGACGGACGACGCCCGCTGGGAAGCGATACGTAGCCGCGACGCCTACGCTGATGGGCACTTTGTCTACGCTGTGCGGACGACAGGCGTGTATTGCCGTCCCAGCTCCTCGACGCGCCTGCCAAAGCGTGAGAACGTTGAATTCTTCACTACGGCTGAAGCCGCCGAAGCCGCCGGCTATCGGCAAAGTCGTCGCGCCAGTGCGGACCAGACGAGCGCCGCTGCTGAACGTGCCTCGCTCGTGACTCGCATCTGCCGGCTAATCGACGAATCTGAAACGCCCCCGAGCCTCGATGAATTGGCCGCGCACGCTGGTGTGAGCACCTTCCACTTCCATCGCTTGTTCAAGGCAGAGACCGGATTGACGCCTAAAGCATACGCATCTGCTTCGCGCGCTCGTCGGCTGCGAGAAGAGCTGAGCACTCCGGATGCTTCCGTGACCGATGCCATCTATGGCGCCGGCTTCAATTCGAACAGCCGATTCTACGAGCAGTCGCATCAGCTCTTGGGGATGCGTGCCCGCGATTATCGTGCGGGCGGAGCCGGCGCGGTCATTCGCTTCGCAGTCGGTCAGTGCTCCCTCGGTGCAATTCTCGTTGCGCAAAGTCAGCGCGGCATCTGCGCGATTTTGATGAACGATGACCCTGACGCTCTCGTACGTGAGCTCCAGGACCAGTTCCCGAAGGCGCAGCTTATCGGCGGTGACGCCGTATTTGAGCAAATGGTCGCGCAGGTCGTTGGATTTATCGAAGCACCGTCAATAGGGCTGAATCTCCCGTTGGACCTGCGCGGTACGGCTTTCCAGGAACGTGTTTGGCAGGCACTGCGCGAAATCCCGCCGGGCACGACCGTTAGCTACGGCGAAATTGCACAGCGCATCGGCTCACCGAAGGCGACGCGCGCAGTAGCACAGGCGTGCGGCGCGAATCACATCGCTGTCGCGATTCCGTGTCACCGCGTCGTACGGCAAGACGGAGACATCTCTGGGTATCGCTGGGGCGTCGACCGCAAGCGTGAACTGCTCCGCCGTGAGGCTGTGGCCTGATTACCGAACAGCCAAAAACCAAGGGGATTTTCATCATGACTTCAACCGCAACCCTGCAGAGAGCGCTCGATTCGGCAGACATTGCATTGCAACTCGATGCCGAAGGATACGCCGTCCTGCCGCGGGCTTTCGCTCCGGGCCAAGCGCGGGAGCTTGCTGCGCAGGTCGATACGTTGAAATCGCTTCACCGCATATCCCTGAGTTCTATGGACCTCGGACTAGGCAACATTCTGCGATTCGGGTCTGAACTGCCTGCTCCGTGGGGAATGTGGCGCGACGCGCTCTATCACGGGTTGGCTCCTGTAGCGAACCGCTAGAACGAGACGTTGGACGTCGAATACCGGTATCCGGCCGAACTGGAAGAGTTTCTTCGGCTCAACCGCACGGCAGGGCAGGTGCAACAGTTGTCCCACTTGAATCGCCTTGGTGCAGGAGACTACCTCGCGTTGCACCAGAGCAGCGAAGGCGACCACGTATTTCCGTTACAGGTTGTGGCTCTGCTTTCCGAGCCGGGTAAGGATTTCCACGGCGGCGAGTTCGTACTGACCGAGCAGCGGCCGCGCATGCAATCGCGGCCGATGGTGCTGCCGCTTGGTCTTGGTGATATGGCAATCATCAGCACGGCCCACAAACCGTTCAGGGGCACCAAGGGCTTTTATCGCGTGAACCTTAAGCACGCCATCAGCCGTGTGCATCGAGGCGAGCGTGTCGGCGTGGCGCTGTCGTTCCACGATGCGCCGTAACGCGGCCAGAGCATAGCCATGAGTAACGAACGCCGCACCTATACGCTTATCGGGCGAAATGGCAAACCGTACGTGAGTCCTGCGCCAGGCGCGCTCGGTGGGCACAAAGGCAGCCGGATATACGGCCGCCTTGATTGTCGCCCAGCACTCCGGGCGATTGCACGCGGCGGCTATGTCAGGCATCGCGTGTTCTTCCCAGATGAGGCAACCGCGGCGGCCGCAGGCTACCGTCCCTGCGCAGTCTGCATGCCGGAGCAATATGCCGCCTGGAAGGCTCGCAGCCCCAACCAGGCTATCGCAACAACTACCAGAGGTTCAAATTCATGAACACGCAAACCTCACTGGCGTTTGAAGCTGGCTACGTTGGTGCTCACACGCATGCCGTTGACGGAACGCTCGAGGAGAGAATCTCCGCGATTGACTGGGCCGCGTTTGCACAAAACCTCACGCGCGACGGCTACGCCATCCTCCCGACAATGCTCAATCCGGGGCAATGTCGTCGGCTTGCGGACTATTTCCCGCAGGACGAGCGCTTTCGCAGCCACATCATCATGTCACGCTACGCCTTCGGCCGCGGCGAGTACAAATATTTCGCGCACCCACTACCGGACATTGTCGCCCAGTTGCGCCATACGCTGTATCCGCACCTTGCGCCTATCGCGAACCATTGGCATGACCTGATGCGAATCGACGAACGCTTTCCGGCCACACTGTCGCAATTCCACACCGTTTGCCACCGGGCTGGCCAGACGCGGCCAACGCCGCTGCTTTTGCGTTATCACGCAAACGACTATTGCTGTCTGCATCAGGACCTGTATGGCGAACTTGTATTCCCTTTCCAGGCCATTCTTCTACTTGACGAACCCGGGCGAGATTTCGAAGGGGGTGAATTGCTTCTGACAGAGAGCGACCCCAAGAAGCCTGGCCGAGCCGAAGTCGTACCGCTTCGCCAAGGCGATGCGGTCGTGCTCGCCGTCAATTTCCGGCCGGTGCGCTCTACGCGTGGCTACTACCGCACGAACCTCCGGCATGGCGTGAGCAAGCTACATAGCGGAAATCGCAACACACTCGGCATCATATTTCATGACGCGCGATAACGGCCCGCCGTCACCCAACAATCGAATCCTAGAAAGGGCTTGTCATGTACCGCATCGGTTACGCCCCTGGTGCTTATGACCTCTTCCACATTGGGCACCTCAATCTCCTGCGTAAGGCGAAGGAACAATGCGATTTCCTGATTGCCGGTGTAGTGACCGACGACATTCTCACGAAGTACAAGGGAGTGACGCCCACCATCCCGGTCGAGGAGCGTCTTGAAATCGTTCGCAATGTCAGATTTGTCGATGCTGCGGTCCCAACCCTAACGAACGACAAGGTGGAAATCTGGAAAGAGTTGCACTTCAATGTTCTGTTCAAGGGCGACGACTGGCGAGGCACTGAGAAGGGCCAGAAGCTCGAGCGAGACTTCGCCGCTCTCGGGGTGGCGGTGGTGTACTTTAAGTACACCGCTGCCATTTCAAGCAGCGCACTTCGACGCACGCTCCGAGACTTAAATGCGTGCGCAGCACAACCGCTGGTACCTACGGTCGACCTAGACTTCGCTCGGGCAGCATGAGCCGCGATTCACCCGCTGTCACGCTCGGACAATCGGACGCGGTATCTTGTTAGAAGAATCCCTCATTAAATCTGAATCATAAGCTCAAGCACCAAGAAGCCGGTCCGTCGATTTGGGCGGTCATACTGCCCCGCAGACGCTTATAAGGTTGGAATACGGTGGAGGGCACCAATTCGCTTTTTTTATTTCTTCAACGACCTCGAACCGTTTGATGGCGTTGGTGACGGCGACAGCTCGACCTCTTAGTCCGGCCACGAGTTCATATCCCGGACATCAGCGGAGACGTCAGATTGGAAAATTCGCGACTACACATGCTTTGGCCTCGCCTCATTATCTGCGCCTTGTTATACCGATGTAGCCGAATACGTACACCTCGCCGCTCGTCAGCTGCAGCTCGATTTCACCCGTATCATTGACGTCCCACTCTGCTGCGCCCGCTTCAACGAGCGTCTGACAATAGAACTCGACTTGGCGTCTCGATGCTGAGATTTCGTCAGTGGCCTTCAATGCCGCCACCCGTCTGGAGAAGTTTCTGGCCACAATCATATCGGGCTCCACGCGCCAGCAACACTTCTTGCGCATCCCTAGACGAGCGGATGTGACCGTGAGGACCTTCTCTTTGCGCCGCTCTCAGACGTCTTCGCAATCACGTGCATGAGGACTTCCCTGTAGGAATATTCTGAAACCTCACTGTAATGGTGCAGCTTGGGTAAAACACTCCGTCTTTTGCGCCCAGATTCGCGGCGCATTCGGCGAGTTGGAAAGACCAACGTCGGACACCTTTTCACACGACTCGACTTCCAGCCATCCTTAGGCTCCGCCGATTCACCCAGCCTTGCGAAAGGTGAAATTGATACGTTGGCTTCCAAGAAGAGGGTGCGGCTCTTCCTTGAGCGGCATAACGCCATGAAACCTTAGTCGGTCCACTCCTCCCCATACTGCAACATCGCCGTGATGCATGGGAATTTTTGCTGTTCTGTCCGACCGGGATAGACCGCCGACAAGAATGTCGCGGACGTACCGAGCGATACCGAAACAATCGGAGCATCGAAATCCATTTCATTCCGGTCTTGGTGCAGCGAAAGTCGCGAGCCGGGCAGATAGCGATTGACCAGGCAGGCATCCGGATTGAAGCCAGAAAAGCCGGCCGTGGCAGCCGCGCGATTTGCCAATGTCGCAAAGACGTCAGGCATAGCAGGCCACGGCATGCCCGTCTCAGGGTCTTGGCGCGTATAGCGATAGCCGCGCCGGTCGGTAGTCCAACCGAGTTCACCGCAGTTGGTTAATGCGACAGACATGGTGAAGCCTCCCGGCGTCACCATATTTCGGAAAGCCGCATGCGACTCAATATCCGAGATGGCGGCAATCAATGCGTCCGTATAAGGCAGGCGAATCCGCGCAAGACGAACGCGCGCGGCCCGATGGGTTCGCAACGCCCTGTGTCTCCACTTTCAAAAAGCTGAAGTGTTGCCATATCAATACTCCCTTCGGGTGCCAATCATGAAGACGCGGGGCGCGGGTGTCGTATTCTGCTTCGAGTGATGCCATCCACGTCCTGCGTCATCATTGCCCGCGCTCCTCCGCAAGCAGTGCGTGCTTGCGTTCAACACCCCAGCGATACCCGGAAACCGCGCCGTTACTACGCACCACGCGATGGCACGGAATCGCGACGGTCAATACGTTCGCAGCGCAGGCGCTTGCCACGGCACGAACAGCTTCCGGGACGCCGAGATGCCTTGCCACCTCACCATAGCTACGTGTCTGCCCAGCCGGAATACCACAGAGCGCTTGCCAGACGGCCTGCTGGAACGGCGTGCCGCCAATGTCCAGATTGATGACGCCCTCTGCGATGTCCTTGTCAATAAACGCCACGACCTGTGCGACCTCACGGGACAGTGCATGCGGGTCCGCCTTCAGTTCGATTCGCGGAAACGCGGCTTCGAGTTGCTCGCTCAATGCCTTTTCGCTCGAACCGAGAAAAATCGCGCAAATTCCTTTACGACTCTTCCCGACAAGCACCATGTCCCGCACCGTCTTGCCAACTGCGTACTGGACCGGGCCTTCGACTTCCTGACCAGGAACACGGAAGTGGTATTTGAATGCCGAGATAGGACGATTCTTCATGTTATTTATCTCAAACACTAAGGTATGCTGATATTTTAGGTAGAAATCAAAATCACAAAACTCCATTCCTTGCCTTGTAATTCGTCCGGGCGTGACGTGACTCACCAGCCGGGATAGGTGGCGATTAGTCGAACCCATAGCGCCAGACACCCCGTGTCCTGCATGTAGTGCAAAGCCTCCTCCGCCCGCCACGTGCAGGGAACGCGACGCAGCCACGTCGAATCGCGACCCGACCGATACAACCAGATAATTGTTGCCGCCATCATCTGCTGCTCCGGCGCCATCGCGCGATATTGGGCTCGCCACTCTGCCATCTCAATGGGGTGATGCCTTCCAGCGCGCTCGTCGTAAGCGGCTGGGCAAATGCTCCTATGATGCTCACGACCGTCGGACGTACAGAAGAGAGGGGCCAACCTGAGTTGGAGGACGGCTCGCTGCAGAACGGCATAGAAGTTCGCCGGAGATTGGCCAAGGTGCGTGCCGGTCCCGTCAATCAATGCCCCAAGAATCTGCCCGTCCTCTTCGTTAAGGTCGAGTAGCTGGGAAACAAGCCGGTCAAATCGAGGTTCGTCGACGGCTGTTGAAATGTGAGCTCGCTCGTGCAACGTCTTGTTGAGTGTTTCGACGATAGCCAACGAAGCCGTCCTGCGCTCGGTGGTGTGAAATGTAGTTTCCATTGGAAGTGTCTTGCTGATTCCTCGGCCCCGCCGGAGACCGTGCCGGGCTGCCCACAGGCGATGGTATCAACCTGTCCCGCTACCGAAGACCAGACCCGTGGCTTACTGGAGGGCACGACGCATTTCGAAAGATGCTTGTGACACGTCGAGGCACATCTGCCCCGCGAGGCGATTGATGTTCGCGATAGTCTCGCGTAACCCGGTACTCGACGTAGTCGGTAAGTGCGGCAAATGGATGAGCTCCACGCCAGCGGAAAGCATCTCGGTCTCGGTCAGCCCAGCAGTCATCGAATGCCGTGCGTGGTCATCCTCGAACAGGTAATGGAAATGCAGTTCTCGCCACATGTCCAGCTTGTTCGCAGTGGTCTCGGCGACTGCGGCATCGACGAAGCGGATGCTACGTACAATCTCGATACGCTCGGAGAAGGGAATCACGGGCTTCAACCTTCTTTCCGTGTAGAACGCCTCGTCAGATACAACGCCAACGATGAGGAAATCGCAACGGCTCTTCGCGTACTGGATTGTATTCAGTTGGCCGACGTTGAACAGGTCAAAATCGCCTGCCAGATAACCGATGCTTTCCATGTCAACTCTCTCATCTTCCGAAAAATGTTAAAGGAGACGGAGCGTTCGGCACGCATTGATGTAATTGCGGCCGCCGTCATGAGTGCGACGATAGGCGTTAATGCTCAATCTTCCGCTCCGCTTCTTGCCGTCAGATATGAGGTCATCGCAGTCGGAGTATCCAGCTACCTACGACTTCGAAATTTAGACTGGTTGCGGCTCGACTATCGTTCCTCGTTTGCCAGTGCATTGGCTGCGGCGGTACTGTTAGTGACGCAGTTCATTGCGGATGTCCGGGCTCCTGTACGACGGGAGCGAGAATAGGTCGGACCTCATGCGCAAGAACTCCGATTCTTGCGAGCAAGCTTCATCTCGCGGGGAGCCTCCACAGATACCACGCGGCGATGGTCCTCCACGGTCTGAACACCTCCCCAATCTTCCTCATTTCTCGTGGAGTTGGAGACTTCTCCAAGCCTTTTAGACGCCGATAGCCTTCCCGCACACCGAAGTCATCGGCCGGCAGGACGTCCAGACGCTCCATGGTGTAAATCAGGAACATCTCGACAGTCCACCGCCCCACGCCACGAAGGGTGACCAGACGTTCAATGAGTTCATCGTCTGAGAGGTGCAAAGCCTGGGCACGGGTTGGCACAACCCCTTCGACCGTGGCTTGCGCGATACCACGGATGGTCTCAAGCTTCGTCGCCGAAAAGCCACAGGCGCGTTGCTGTGTCAGTTCAGTAGCAAGCAGTTGCTTAGGCGAGGGGAAAGCCGCGCCTGGATATAGCGCGAGCAACCGGCCGAGGATTGCATCGCCGGCTTTCGCGTGCAATTGCTGATATGCAATTGCACGCACGAGAGCCTCGTATGGCTCCCGTGCTGGCTTGGGTTCGTGCCGGCACGGACCGACCTTTGCGACATGTTGCGCCCAATCTTCGTCGACGGAGCCGAGGAAGCCAGCGGCCTCCCGGAACGCATGCAACTGCGAATTTGCAGCAGATTTCCCTACCATCCTCAGAACCCCGGCAAAGTAAGGGTCTGTAGGCTATTAGACGATTCGGACATCGCCTTCTCGTGCTCGAGCAGCCAGCGCTTCCGGTGCAAGCCCCATGCATATCCCTTGAGGTCGCCGTTACTGGCAATCACCCGGTGGCACGGTACGACGATTGCAATCGGATTGGCGCCGTTGGCGGCACCGATGTCGATTGCCGCTCTCGGGTCATCGAATCCCAAAGCCTTTGCGAGCTTTCCGTAAGTGGTTGTGGTGCCCGGCGGAATGAGGCGAAGTGCAGCCCACACCCGGCGCTGCAAATCCGAGCCGGCAGTTGCCGTCGACAAATCGCTGAATGCCTCCACCTCACCCGAAAAATACCGCGCAATTGCCTGCACAACCGCTTCCGGCGCTGGGGCGTCCACCAATTCGGTACTGCTGCGGTGCTCGCGCAAGCCGCGATACAGCCGTGACTTGTGGTCCGCAAACTCGAGCGCGCGAATAGCCTGTTGTGCGTCGGTGACGAGCAGGAGTTCGCCCAAGGGCGACGCAAGCCGACTCAAGTGCAGTTGCATGATGCGCTCCTCGTTCATCAACGACGTAAGTTCGATTTCACTTCAGCCCCCGGTTTGACCTGTTTATCTGCATCGAGTGACACCCAAGTCACCAAATAAATATGCCTCTCCGGTCCTCAGTTGCAATTCAGTGTCGCCCGCATCATTGACGCTCCAGCGCGCAGCGCCGGCATCGACAAGCGCCTGGCAACAGGATTCGACCTGACATCGGGATTCCGCGACCCCACTTATGGGGTCCGACGTAACATCTAAATTAAGGGCTTTTTTGGTCACAGTCATAATTGGCTCCGCGCGTCCGCAGTCCGTCCGGTGAGTCGGCGGCGAGCAAATGAAACAGCGACTTCCCTGTCCCGCGTCGTACACGAACCCGGTCACACCAATGCGCATCGTCTATTTCCAACATGCTCAGAAAGAATACTGTAGATATAACGCCAGTGGAAAACACTCCGTCTCTTGCTACCAAATTCGGGGCGTGTCTACCCCGGGATGAGTCGGGGCTCACGATAGCAATATCTCGGACCACACGCGCCTGGGTGTGTAAGCGCCAGTATCAGCGCGCGCCGGTATTGACTCGGGCGAGCGAGGTTCTGTGCATCCGAGGAGGTCCGGTACTAAGGAGGTACTCGGCCCTACCGCGAATCGTGAAAAATCAAGCCGACCGTGTGGCGGCTACCGCCTCGGATACTACACGCCGATGTCCATCGACAAATTCCACCGATTGGCAATTGGAGCGAGGCACGGATAGAGCGCGTGGCGCAAACTGTCAATAAGCGGCCGGAGTGGATACGCGAAGTATTTGTACTCGCCGCGACCGAATCCATGACGAGCCATCGCAATTGTCGTGCGAAAACAGTCCTCGCGCTCGTACAGGGCTGCGAGCTCCTCACACAGCGCCGCATCCAACAGTCCCGGCAACACGGCGTTGCCATGGGCGTCGAGCGACTGTCCGATGCGCACCCAGTCGAATTTCGTGGGGTTGGGCGTACCTACTTCACTGGCAATCGCACTCATTGCTCATACACCTCTTTAACAAGCAACGCTTGCTTGCGCTCCACGCCCCAGCGGTACCCGCTATCCAGCCCATTGAGGCCCACTACCCGGTGACAGGGAATCGCAACGGCAAGCAAGTTCTCAGCGCACGCGCCGGCCACGGCGCGTGCAGCTCCTGGGATGCCGAGATGTCTTGCCACCTCGCCGTAGCTACGCGTCTGCCCGGTCGGAATTCCACAGAGTTCCCTCCAAACCTCCTGCTGGAAGAGCGTGCCACCTATATCAAGGTCAATGACATCCTCAGCGACACCGCCCTCAATAAACGCGGTAATCTGAGCGACCTCGCGCGACAAACCTCGTTGGTCCGAGTCGAATTCGGTATGCGGGAAAGCGGCGGCGAGCTGTTCGCTCAGCAGCTCCTCGTTGTCGCCGAGCAAAATCGCGCAGATTCCCTGGTTGCTCTTCCCGACAAGCACCATATCGCAGGTCGTCCGGCCGAATGCGAAATAAATTGTGCCCTCAATTTTGCTGCCGGGAACGCGGAAGTTGTAGTTGAATGTCGAAGCGTGACGAGCCGTCATCATAGTTCTCCGAAGACGTTATGGCATGCGGAGACTGTAGAGAGTAGTTGGTATAGCGAAACTCCGCTCCTTGCGGTTGAATTAGGCCGCTGATACTCGCATTCATAGCCGCTATAGCCTGCACTCAGTTGAATACCCAGCACTCGCCCTGTGGTCGTCATCCGGCAAAGCAGGGCTCACGTCCGGCAAATTCCAAACACACTTACGAGTCAACTCTCTTCATCGAGCCTGCATGTGCAGCCGACCGCTCCTTCCAGAACTGAATTCCCGCGAGATGCTTGTTCCGTAGCTCCAGAGCGAATAG
>NZ_JAQQDB010000072.1:0-22800 GCF_046030135.1 Caballeronia jiangsuensis | reverse complement strand
GTCGGCGGGCAGCGTCTTCGGCGTGAACGCTTCGGCGCGGCGACGGATATGGTCGACTTCGCCGGTTACGAACGTGCGCTGGTCGGCGGCGAGCGCCTGCTGATACGACGTGCCTTCCGGCACGCGATGCAGCAGCGCGCGCAATTCGCCTTGCGTCGTCTGCTCGACGGGTTCGTAGTCGTACAGGCCGAGTTCGAGTTCGGCGCGCTCGTGCAGGATGAACAGGCACGACGCGAACACCGCGACGCCGAGCACTTCCTGCACGCCGAAGCGGAATTCGTGCGGCACCGGCGAGAACGGCAGCCACGCGATGAGCGCGACGCCCGCGAGCGCCACCGCGATGGTCACGTTCAGCAGGATTTGCAGACGCGCGATGATGCGCTCGCGTTCGGTCTTCAGTTGCCCGGCGGTTTTCGGCACGAGCGCGACGAGAGATTGTTGACGGCGGAGTTCTTCGAGCGGGAGAGCGGCCATGGAGGTTGTCGTCGGTCCATCGGTGAGCGCCAAAGCGGCGCGACACCGGTATAACGCGCGGCTTACAGGAACGTTGACGGCGCTTTCTTCTTGTTTCGCCCTGTTTCTTCCTGTTGCATTTAGCGCGTCCGGCTGGCGACCGGCGTGCGGATGGTCGCGGTGCCGTCCGCGATCTGCCGCGCGAAGACCAGCGCTTCGACGATTGTCCCGAAAACTTCCGCGCGTACCTTGTCGTCGGTGAGGCGCATCAGATACGACGGGTGATAGGTCGGCACGATGATGTGCCCCTTGTGCTCGATGGTCTTGCCGAGATATTCGGACAGCGCCGTGCGATGTCCCGTGAGCGCCTTCAGCGCCGTCGCCCCGAGCGCGACGACGACCTTCGGCGCGATCCGTCTCAGCTCTTCCTCCAGCCAGTAGCGGCAGGCCTCGCGTTCGCGCTGCGCGGGCGCGAGATGCGCGCGCTCTTCGCCGTGCGCCTCCCATTTGAAGTGCTTCACCGCGTTCGTCAGATAGAGCGATTCGCGGGCGAGCGCGGCCTCGGCGAGCACTTCGTCGAGCAGCTTGCCCGCCGGACCGACGAACGGCGTGCCCTCGCGATCTTCCTGATCGCCCGGCTGCTCGCCGACCAGCATCACGCGCGCATCGGCGGGACCGACGCCCGGCACGGGCTGCGTCGCGTTGCGCCAGAGCGCACAGCGCCTGCACGCG
Source organism: Caballeronia jiangsuensis (assembly GCF_046030135.1). Classification (NCBI taxonomy): domain Bacteria; kingdom Pseudomonadati; phylum Pseudomonadota; class Betaproteobacteria; order Burkholderiales; family Burkholderiaceae; genus Caballeronia; species Caballeronia jiangsuensis. The sequence continues at coordinate 21,615 of NZ_JAQQDB010000072.1, read as the reverse complement.
TCGAGCGACGGCGGCTCCGTCAGCAGCGTGCCCTTGATCGGCTCCAGATCCGTGTTGATGGTCACGTCCATCTCGGGCGGCACGTTGCGCGGATGGCGGTCGCGTCGCGAGTAAGGATCGGCGCGGGAGATCAGCGCGGGATCGGTGCGCGCGTTCGCCGGGCTTTTCCAGTAGCGCACCGGCATATGCGACGCCATTTCGGCGGCGTTTGCCTGCGCGGGCGCGAAAGTGCTCTCGTAGTACGCGAGCCAGAGTGCCTCGATGGCGTCGCCGCTCACCGCCTCGCCGCTCATCGCGGTGTCGCCGAAGTCCATCGGTTTTTCCTCAGGCTCGCTCGTGCGGTCCACGCGCAGCAGCGCGCCGTCCCAGAAGGCGGCGCCGTGCGGCGTGGCGATCATCCACGTGGCGTTGCCCATGCGGGTCGCGAAATGCATCGCGGCGTGCTCCAGCAGGTCGTGCACCGGCTCGAACCAGCTGATGAACTCGGGCGGCCCGAGCGAGGAATCGCGATGCCGGAAGCGCAGCTTGTTGCGCATCTCGCGCTCCTCGGCCTCGACCGATTCGATCATCCGCCGCAGCCGAAGACCGTCCGCGTCATCCGCCGATGCGATCGCGCGGTCGCCCTGCGTCCAGCGCCACAGAGCCTTGTAGAGAAACGGCCAGCGATCCGGCGCGCGGTAGCACGCCGCCGTTTCGAGCATGGCGAGGAATTCGCGCGCGACCCTGACCGGCTTCTTCGCGTTCGGGTCCACCGAGCCGGGCGCGGGCGGACAGAGGGAGCCGAACACCGTGGCCGAGGCATCGGTTTCGCGCCATTGCACGTCCGCGGGCTGCGCGCCCTCCATGAGGAGCGTGCGAGCTTCGGTACGCCAGGAAGCGAACGACGGATCGATGGTGACGCATTTCATCGGCGGGCGGAATCAGAAAAGTACTGTATATCCATACAGTGATTCTAACGACGCCGACTGGCTTCCGGCAACTATTTGGCGACGATCGCGCCCTTTCACGCCCGGTGTGGCGGGCGCTGAATCATGGGAACGGTCATTGCTGAAATTCATCCATCGCGGCGTTCGATTGCCTGCGGACACATACACACACGGAGCCGACATGCTTGCCATCGTCATTCCCGCTCACAACGAAGCCGCGCATATCGGCGCGTGCGTGGCGGCTGCGCGTCGCGCGGCGGATCATCATCAATTGCTCGGCGAGGCGGCGCGCGTGATCGTCGTCGCCGACAGTTGCGCCGACGAAACCGCCGGCATCGCGCGGGCGATGGGCGCGGAGGTGTCGTGCATCGACGCGCGCAACGTCGGCATGGCGCGCGCGCATGGCGCGGAGCGGGCGCTGGCGCTCGGCGCGCGCTGGCTCGCATTCACCGACGCCGACACGACCGTCGCCGAAGACTGGCTCGTGCGCCAGCTCGACTGCTGCGCGGACGCCGTGTGCGGCGTGATCGGCGTGCACGACTGGTCGCCGCATCTCGGCGCGGTGCGCGAACATTTCGGGCGCACCTACACCGACGCGGACGGGCATCGGCATATTCACGGCGCGAATCTGGGCGTGTCGGCGAGGGCGTATGTGCAGGCGGGCGGGTTCGCCCCGCTGGAATCGAGCGAGGATGTGGCGCTCGTCGAGGCGTTGATGGCGATCGGCGCGAATATCGAATGGAGCGCGTCGCCGCGCGTGGTGACGAGCGCGAGGACGGATTTTCGGGCGAAGAAAGGATTCGGCGCGACGCTGCTCGAAGTCGGCAAGCGTTATCTGCCGATTGGCAGCGACGATACGGATTCGGCGGATTCCGTGGCGATTGCGGCGTGACGGCGGCCGGGCTTTAAACCTGTCCGAGATCGCTCGGCAAATCGACATCGAGCAGCACGTTCGAATCATCGACTTCGATGACGAACGGCGTGTGCGTCGAAAAGATGCCGCGCGCGCCCCCATCGCCGTCGAGCGCGGCGAGCGCCTCGCGATGCGCCATGCCGAATCCCACCGGATGCCCGCGCTTGCCGCGATAGAACGGCGCGACGAGTTCGGCGCCTTGATCGAGCTGCCGCGCAACGGCTTCATACGTCGAGGCTTCGATCCACGGCATGTCGCCCAGCGCGACGAGCCAGCCATCGGCTTCGGACGTCGCCCGCACGGCCGCAGCGAGCGCTGCGCCCATGCCGCGTTCGGCGTCAGTGCTGAAGATGACGCTGCAACCCGCTTCGTTCAGGACATCGGCAAGCTTTTCGGCGCCAGGCCGGACTACCGCGATCACTTCGGCCGAAACCGCGAGCAGCTTGCGCGCCGACTGGAACACGACGGGCGTGCCGCCGGGCAGCGTGGCGAGCAGCTTGTTGTGGCGTCCAGAAGGATCGAAGCGGGTGCCGAGACCCGCCGCCAGCAGGATGCCGGTCGCGTTCGACGAATAGGTCATCGCAGCTGCTCGCGTGGGAGTTGAATGGGGATTGTGCGGCGCATCGAAGGTCGTCGCAAGCATAAAAAAAGCACGCGGCGGTCGTTCAAACGGCCAGCCGCGTGCATCGTTTCAAGTCACGCCATCGTCGGCGGTAAAACCTTGTCGAGCGTGATCGGCAAATCGCGCACGCGCACGCCTGTGGCGTGATACACCGCGTTGCCGAGCGCGCCCGCCACGCCCGTTATCCCGATCTCGCCGATACCCCGCGCGCCGTGCGGATTGATATGCGGATCGGGCTGACCGACGAACGAAATATCCAGCATGCCGATATCCGCGTTCACCGGCACGTGATACTCCGCGAGATTCGCGTTCGTGTAGCGCCCGTAGCGCGCATCCATCTCGCTTTTCTCGAAGAGCGCCGAACCGACGCCCCACACGATGCCGCCCATCAACTGGCTGTGCGCGGTTTTCTCGTTGAAGAGCGTGCCGACGTCGTACACCCCGACGATGCGCGGCACGCGAATGATCCCGAGATCGGCATCGACATGCACTTCCGCGAACACCGCGCCGAACGAGTGGAACGCGTACTGCTTTTTCTCGTCACCGGGGCGCGTCGTCGCGACGGCTTCGATCGCGCGGCCGCCGTTGCGCGCGATCACGGCGGCCGCCGGATCCCGCTTGTCCGGATTCGACACGCTCACGACCCAGCCATTGGACACCGTCACGTCCTCGCGCGCGAGACCGGCGACGGGCGATCCGCGATCTGCGAGCGCCATCGCGATGAGCTGATCGCGCGCCTGCATCGACGCCGCGCGCACCGCCGGCGACACGCTCGCCGCCGATTGCGAGCCGCCCGACACCGGCGCTTTCGGCAGCGACGAATCGCCGAGCGCGAAGCGCACGTAATCGAGCGGAAAGCCGAGCGCGTCGGCGGCGACCTGCGTCATGATCGTGTAGGTGCCGGTGCCGAGATCCTGCGTGCCGGAGGCGACCATCGCGGTGCCGTCGGGCAGGATGCGCGCCACCGCCGACGCCTCGCTGCGGTTCGCCGGATACGTCGCCGTGCCGACGCCCCAGCCGACGAGCGTATTGCCTTCGCGCATCGAGCGCGGCGCAGCGTTGCGCCGCGCCCAGCCGAACTTCTCCGCGCCGCGCGTGTAGCACTCCATCAGCGCCTTGCTCGACCAGGGCTTCTTCTCCTGCGGCTCCATGTTCGCGTAGTTCTTGAGGCGAAACGCGAGCGGGTCCATCTTCAACTGATACGCCATCTCGTCCATCGCCGATTCGAGCGCGAACGAGCCGCTCGTCTCGCCGGGCGCGCGCATGAAGGTCGGCGTGCCGATGTCGAGCTTCACGAGCCTGTGCGACGTCGACTGATTCGGCACCGCGTAGAGCATGCGCGTGACGATCGCCGAGGTTTCGGTCCAGTCCTCGAACGTCGATGTCGTCGATATGACGTCGTGACGCATGCCGGTCATGATGCCGTCGTCGCGGGCGCTGACCTGGATGCGCTGCTCGGTGTACGGGCGGTTGCCGATCATGCCGAACATCTGCGGACGTTCGAGCACGAGCTTGACGGGCCGCCCGGTCTGCTTCGACGCCATCGCCGCCAGCACGACATGCGACCACACCGAGCCCTTGCAGCCGAAGCCGCCGCCGACGAATGGGCAGATCACGCGCACGTTGTCATCGGAGATGCCGAAGAACTTCGCCACCGCGCTGCGCGCGCCGGACACGCCTTGCGTCGCGTCGTAGAGCGTGAGCTTCGGACCGTCCCAGCGGGCGACGGTCGCGTGCGGCTCCATCGGATTGTGATGCTCGTAGGGTGTCGTGTAGACGGCGTCGAGGCGCGTCGGGCCTTGCCGCAAGCCCGCGTCGACGTCGCCGCGCTTCGTCGTGACCGCGCGGCCCATCATCTTCTCCGGCTGATACGCGGATGCCTTCGCGCGTTCGAAATCGGCAGTGGGCATCGCGGCTTCGTAGCGCACATCGACGTAACGCGCGGCGCCCCGCGCGTGCTCCAGCGAATCGGCGACGACGACCGCCACCGGCTCGTTGCTGTAACGCACCTGGTTGGTTTGCAGCAGCGTGAGCTTGCGCACGGCGGGCGGCTGCGCGTCGGGGACGCCGCCGTTGGGCAGACGCATCGCGTTCTGATACGTCATCACGAGCAGCACGCCGGGCATGGATTGCGCGCGGCTTGTGTCGATCGACGCGATGCGGCCGCTCGCGACCGTGCTCGTGACGAGCACCGCGTGCGCGAGCTTCGCGTCGGAGTTGTCGGCCGAATAGCGCGCCTGTCCGGTGACCTTCAGCACGCCGTCGGTGCGATCGAGCGGTTTTCCGATAAAAGTCATGCGACACCTCCGGCCTGTTGAAGCGCGCGCACGATCGCACGCTGCGCGAGCGAGACCTTGAACGCGTTGTCGCGCTGCGGCGTCGCGCCCTGCACGGCGAGCGCGGCGGCGGTTTGCAGCGTCGCCTTGTCGAGCGATTTGCCGACGAGCGCCTGTTCGGTCGCTTGCGCGCGCCACGGCTTGTGCGCGACGCCGCCCAACGCGATGCGCGCGCTTTTCACGGTGCCGCCGTCCATCTGCAACGCCGCCGCGACGGACACGAGCGCAAACGCATAGCTCGCGCGGTCGCGCACCTTCAGATATTTCGAGTGATCCGCGAAGAGCGGCGGCGGCAGATCGACCGATGTGATCAGCTCGCCCGCCTGCAAGGTGGTGTCGAGGTCGGGCCTGTCGCCCGGCAGACGATGAAACTCCGCGAATGGAATCGCCCGCTCGCCGTTCGGGCCGGTGACGCGCACGACGGCATCGAGCGCGGCGAGCGCGACGCTCATGTCGGATGGATTCGTCGCGATGCATTGGCGGCTCGCGCCGAGAATCGCGTGCATGCGATTATTCCCGTCGATGGCCGCGCAGCCGCTGCCTGGCGCGCGCTTGTTGCACTGGGGAAAGCCGGTGTCGTAGAAGTACGCGCAGCGCGTGCGCTGCATCAGATTGCCGCCGACCGTCGCCATGTTGCGCAATTGCGCCGACGCCCCCGCGAGCAGCGCCTGCGACAAGAGCGGATAGCGCTCGCGCACCCACGCGTGATTCGCCGCGTCGCTGTTGCGCACGAGCGCGCCGAGCCGCAGGCCGCCGTCGGGCAGGGCGGTGATGCCGTTGAGGGCGTCGATGTGCGTGATGTCAACGAGCTTCATCGGCCGCATCACGCCGCCTTTCATGAGATCGAGCAGATTCGTGCCGCCGCCGATGAACATCGCGCCCGGCTGGCTCGCCGCCGAGAGCGCGGCGCCGATGTCGGCGGCGCGCTGGTAGGAGATCGCGTCCATGTGCGCCTCCTTTAGGCGTTGCCCGTCGCGACGGCTTTCACAGCCGCGACGATGTTCGGATATGCGCCGCAGCGGCAGATGTTGCCGCTCATGCGCTCGCGGATTTCGTCGTCGGAGAGTTGCGCCGGGCGAAAGCGCACGTCGGCGGTAACGGCGCTCGCATCGCCTTTGCGATATTCGTCGATGAGCGCCGTCGCCGAGCACAATTGCCCGGGCGTACAGTAGCCGCACTGAAAGGCGTCCTTCTCGATGAACGCGCGCTGGATGGGCGCGAGCGTGTCGCCGTCGGGCGCGAGGCCTTCTACGGTCGTGACGGATTCGCCGTCGTGCATCACCGCGAGCGTGAGACACGAATTGATGCGCCGTCCCGACACGATTACCGTGCACGCGCCGCACTGTCCGCGGTCGCAGCCTTTCTTCGTGCCGGTGAGGTTCGCGTATTCGCGCAGCGCGTCGAGCAGCGTCGTGCGCGCCTCGACCTGCAATTCATACGGATGGCCGTTGATGGTGAGCTTCACGGGCATCATCGGCACGGCTGCGGGCGGCGGCGCTACGGCGGGCGTCGCAGCGCTCTGCTGTTGCGCGTGCGCGAGCGGCGCGGCGCTTACGGCCGCTGCCGCCGCGGCCGACTGGAGGAAACGCCGGCGCGACGGCTTTTGCGCCGCATCGCTGACGTCGTGGGGATGGGTATCGGCTGGGGACATGGGGATCGGTTCTCCTCGCTCGTTCGGAAGGGCGCTGGTCGGGCTCGAATCTTCGTGGGCTTTTGCTCGCGACCGATTGCGACGGATCGGGCGGAGCGCCGATGCTCGAGTCACGGGCGGCGCGTGAGGCGCGAGCTCGTGAGCGTCCGTCAACTGTAAGGGAACCGAACGTTCGTCGACCCGCAACCGGTGATGTCTAGCAAATCGGATGCCATGCGGCGGTGTCCCGCATCGAATTCCTGCGCTCGTGCACGTCCACGCTGCAAAACGGAGGAGATCGTTTCGCTGACTGATCCGGCGTAGGTCACGCTTTGTGACGTCAGCGAGCGCGCGCGCGGTTCAAAATTGCATGATTTCGTTGCCGCTATCGGCGAAATGCGATATCGCGGCCCGGAAACATCCTTTCAATTCGTGAAGTCAGTCATGTTTGTCGATACCTATCAACGCGCGGCCCAGCTTTACTCGCTGAACCAGCACGCCGACGCACTGGCGGTCCTGTCGCCGCTGCTCGATCGCCCAGACGCCGATGCCGAGGCGCTCAATCTCGCGGCAGCATGCGCTTACGCGATGAATCGCGCGGATCTGGCGCAGGCGTACTGGCAGCGCGCGGTCGACGGGCATCCGGCGCACGCGGGAGTCCGCAACAACCTCGGTAACCTGTACGAGCAACTCAAACGGTTTCCTGAAGCGGAAGCGATGTATCGGCGCGCGATCGATCTGAACGCCGATTCCGCCGAAGCGCACTACAACCTCGGGAACGTGCTGGCGCTGCAGGACCGCATCGTGGACGCGGAGCGGTCGTTGCGCAGGGCGCTCGAACTGCGGCCGGATCTGGCGCCGGCGCATTACAGCCTGGGCAAGCTGCTGATGACGCAAACGCGCGCCGACGAAGCGCAAACGCATTTTCGCCTCGCAATCGATGCCCGCCCGGACTGGGCCGACGCGCATTTCAATCTGGGCAACGCATTCGTCGCCCTGCAGCGCTGGGACGAAGCCGAGCGGGCCTATCGCGCGGCCATCGAACTGAATCCCCGCCTGACGAGCGCGTATCAGGCACTGGCGGAACTGCTCGAAACGGATGGACGCGAAGCGGACCTCGAGCGCGTGTATCGCCGTCTGGCCGAACAATTGCCCGAGTTGAGCGCCGCGCATTACAACCTGGGGCAGGTGATCTATCGGATGACGGCCGTCGCCGGGCTCGAGCGCATCGACGAGGCCGAAGCGGCGTATCGTCGCGCGATCGAGATTCAGCCGGATTACACGCAGGCATACATCGCGCTCGGCAACCTGCTCAAGGAGCACCCTGGGCGCGCGCACGAGATGCTGACGACGTTTCGGCGCGCCGTGGAAGTCGATCCGAATTCCGCGGAAGCCAGGATCAATCTGGCCGGAGGACTTTTGCGCGTCGGAGCGTATGCCGAAGCCTGGCCGTTGATGGAATCCCGTTACGACGATGACTGGGCGGAGCGGCCTATCCGCGTGCCGGACTTGCCGTTTGCGCAGTGGCGAGGCGAGCCGCTCGCCGGAAAATCGATGCTCGTTATCCACGAACAGGGATTCGGCGACTCGTTTCAGTTCTGCCGCTATCTGCCGCTGCTGAAGTCGCAAGGGCTCGCGACGCTGTCGGTAGCATGGCCGCAAAAGGATACGCTGCTCGCCTCTGTCGATGGCGTCGACGCCTGTATCAGCGACGATGCATTGCACACTTCGCCGCGGCACGACTACTGGTGTTTCATGATGAGTCTGCCCGCGCTCCTCGAAACCAGGACCATTCCGGACGTCACGCCCTATCTCGCCGCGGATGAAGCGCGCATCGAATACTGGCGCGGCCGGCTGCCCGCGCAGTTGCCGAAGGTGGGGATCGTGGCAATGGCGGAACCTCGTGAATCATCGTTCGAGGCCCGCCGCTGGGTCGGTGCGCAAGCCTGCATGCCGTTGCTCGGCTTGCCCGGCGTGCGCTTCGTCAATCTGCAAAAGGCGCCTTTCGCGCGCGCGCAAATCGAGACCCTGCCGCCGCATCTGCGGCCGCTCGACCTGATGGACGATGTCGAGGACTTCGCCGATACCGCTGCGATCATCGCTTCGCTCGATCTCGTCATCTCCGTGGATACATCGGTTGCGCATCTCGCGGGCGCACTCGGCAAGCCGGTGTGGATCCTGCTGCCCTCGAACCCGTGCTGGCGCTGGTTGACCGAAGGCGAAGATCGCGTCTGGTATCCGAAAGCGCGCCTGTTCCGGCAGACCAGACCCAACCAATGGGACGACGTGATCGCGCGCGTCGCGGACGCACTCGCCGAATGGCGCGATCGCAACTAACCGCCTGTCCACGCAAGCGCCGTGATCATTTGATGAGCGCGAGCACGTCCCTGAAGCGCGGATGCGTGAAACTGCCGAGCCAGCCGAAAATCGCCGTTTCGACGGTCGTCATCCGCGCGCCATCCTGCCGCGCCCGTTCGAGCGCGACGGCGCGATCTTCCACGTGGCGCGATGCGACCGCGTCCGCGACAAACTCCACGCGGTAACCGAGCCGCAGCAGCCCGAGCACGGTCAGCAACACGCACACATGCGCCTCCGCGCCGGCGACCCACAACGTCGCGGGCGCGGGCGGCAGTGCGTCGACGAAAGCGGGCGCGAGCGTCGCATCGAACGTGTCCTTCTCGATCACCTTCGCAAGCCGGACATCGCCCAGCAGGGCTTGCGCAGTTCCGCCGAGCCCTTGCGGATTCTGCTCCGTGACGACCACCGGCACCTCCAGCAGATTCGCCGCGCGCAGCAGCGTGCCGACGCGCGCCGTCAGCCGCTCGGCGCCATCCAGATGCGGCAGTAGCCTCGCCTGCATGTCGATGACGACGAGCATGCCGCTACGCCTCGCTCTCCATGATCTGATCGATGAGCCGCGCGTTCTCGCCCGCCGACCCGATGCCCGCGTGCCTGGCCATCGGCACGAAGAAATGTGTGGCGATCGGCAGCTTCGAGCGTTCGAGCCAGTTGGTCAGATGCGCGGCCAGGCGTTTCGCGGGCGTTCTCAGCTCCTCGCGCAGCACGCCGGGCAGTTTTTCGAAGTGACGCATCTCGGTCTGATACGGCTCGGGCGCGACGCACAGCGCATTGGGCCGGCCATCGACATCGACGGGAAGCCGCTCCAGCGCCTGATGCAGCAGCGCGACGCCCAGTCCCTCGCCGCGCCACGGCTTGCGCACTTCCCACAGGCTGATGTAGATCACGCGATGCGCATTGAACACCTCGATCAGCTTTTCGGGGCCGAGCGCTTCCGTGGCGGCGAGCGCGAGCGAGAGCATCTCGCCCGAGTAGGTATCCAGCGTATAGACGAGATCGGCGCTGCTCGTGAGCGGCGGCACCTTGACGAGCTGCAGCCGCACCGCCGCCGCGACGATGTCGCTGCCCGCTTCGTGGAACACGGCGAACGCAGTGCCGAGGCGTTCGTCGTCGACTTGCGGATACTCGTGGCGATAGGTCATCGTGAAGAGAAACGGCCCGATCTTCTCGCGATACGCGAGCGGCCGGTCGACATCGTAATCGTCGACGCCGTCGAGGCCGTAGGGATCGTAGTCGCGTTTCTCGCGCCGCTCGCCATTTGGCGCGGCCGCGGCGAGCGCCGCGAGCGGGCGGCGCGACTCGGGCACGAGATCTTCCGGCAAACCTTCCCATGTGAGACGCAGGAATTCCCGTCCGCCGCGATAGTGCGTCTCGAAGAGCGAGAGCACCTGCTCGCTCGCGGCCGGATCGAGGATGCGCTGCGCGCAATCGTAGGCGCGGTCGAGGAGTTGATCCGCTTCGGCGGGATCGGGCGCGAGGTGCGGCTCGCTGCCTTGCGGCACGGCGGGCAAGCCTTTTGCGAGACGTTCCCTGTGCGCGAGTTCGAGCCACTCGTCGGCGACGCGTTCGGCAATGAAACCGGCCGCGATGCGATAGCCCGTCAACACGATCGACTGGCCGGTGCGCCCGAGCGGAAACACGTACTCGTCGTTCATGGCGTCCTCGACGGTGACGCCGCGAAAGGTCTCGCGCGGCGCGCTCACGTTGGCCGCCGCATCGAAGCGGTCATGCGATAGCACGTGGGCGAGGAGGTCCGACGCGGCGGGACCGAATTCCGATCCGGCGCCGGGAAGCAGCTTCAGCAGGGACAAGGTACGCGTGGTGCCGGTCGTGCTCGATGTGCTCATGAATGCCATCTCCGATCGTGAAGGGTTATCGTAACAAACCGTCGTACTTACGGGAGAGATCGATGAACGTTCAAAACGATGATGAGCGGGCGGCTACGGTTCATGAAGGAGGATGCGCATGCGGCGCGTTCCGTTTTCGCGCGGCGGGCAAGCCGAAGCGCGTCGGGATGTGCCATTGCATGACGTGCCGTCAAGTGCACGGCTCCGCATTCGGAGCTTATGCGATTTACGCGCGCGGCGACGTGATGATGAGCGGCAGCCTTTCGACGTGGCGCAGTTCCGAGCACGGCCGCCGGCATTTTTGCCCGGTGTGCGGCTCGGTCGCCTACATGGAATACACGACGCACGATGAAGTCGATCTGCCGATCGGCGCATTCGACGAAACCGGCCTCTTCGAGCCGGACTACGAGCTGTGGTGCAAGCATCGCGAGCCGTGGCTGCCGCAGGGCGCGCGTCCGGAGTACGACGAAGAGCGCGCGCACTAGGCGTCATCGATCAAGGAGCTCGCGCAGGCGCGCGAGCCCGAAGCCGATAGAGACACCCTTTTGCAGACCGGGACAGGTTTTGTCCCGCCGGAATTGCATGCTCTCGTCAACGGTCCGAGCAATTGCATTCGCGCCCAGAAAATAAGACGATAAGTAACGTGCGCTGTGGAAGTTGCCAGCGAGCGCCGAAAGCGTCGAAGCGCGGCAGCGGCAGGATCGAGAACCTTTGAACCTCATGGCCAGCGAGGAGCATCGATACCATGACGAAGCAACCGGTCAGCGGCAGCGACAAGATTCATCCCGAAGGCGCGACATGTGTCGGCGATTGCGATCCGTCCGAGCAGATCGAAGTGATCGTGATGCTGCGGCGCAAGGACGAAGCCGGATTCAAGCAGATGATGTCGCGCATCGACGCCGGCGAGGCGCCCGCGCAAGCCGTCTCGCGCGAAGAATTCGACAAACGTTTCACCGCATCCGCGGAAGACGTCGGGAAGGTGAAGGCCTTCGCCGCGCAATACGGCCTGACGGTCGTGCGCGCCGAAACCGAGACGCGCAGCGTGGTGTTGAAAGGCACCATCGAGCAGTTCCAGAAAGCTTTCGACGTCAAGCTCGGACGCTTTCAACATCACAACATCGGTGAATATCGCGGACGCTCGGGGCCGGTCAAGGTGCCCGACGACATGCACGACATGGTCACCGCCGTGCTCGGTCTCGACAGCAAGCCGCAGGCGCGTCCGCATTTTCGTTTTCGTCCGCCGTTCAAGCCAGCGCGCGGCGCGGCGCCCGCGTCGTTCACACCGGTCGATCTCGCGCGTCTCTACGATTTCCCCGATGGCGACGGCGCCGGCCAGTGCATCGCGATCATCGAGCTGGGCGGCGGTTATCGCGACACCGATCTCTCCGCGTATTTCTCGAAGCTCGGCGTGAAGGCGCCGAAAGTCGTGGCGATCGGCGTCGACAACGCGAAGAACGCGCCCACGGGCAACCCCAACGGACCCGACGGCGAAGTGACGCTCGACATCGAGATCGCGGGCGCCATCGCGCCGGGCGCGAGCATCGCCGTGTACTTCGCGCCGAACAGCGACGCCGGTTTCGTCGATGCCGTCAATCGCGCGCTGCACGATTCCACCAACAAGCCTTCCGTGATATCGATCAGCTGGGGCGGCCCCGAGTCGAACTGGTCCTCGCAGTCGATCGGCGCGTTCAACGACGTGCTGCAAAGCGCGGCGGCGCTCGGCGTGACGGTCTGCGCGGCATCGGGCGACAGCGGTTCGTCCGATGGCGCCGGCGACGGCTCGGATCACGTCGACTTTCCGGCGTCGAGCCCGTATGTGCTCGGCTGCGGCGGCACGAGCCTCGTGGCATCCGGATCGGGCATCGCGAAGGAAGTCGTGTGGAACGACGGCGATCAGGGCGGGGCGGGCGGCGGCGGCGTCTCGGGCGTGTTCGCGTTGCCGGCGTGGCAGGCGGGTTTATCGGTCACACGCAATGGCCAGGCGACGAAGCTCGCGAAGCGCGGCGTGCCGGATGTGTCGGGCGACGCATCGCCGCAAACCGGCTACGAGGTGCTGATCGACGGCGAGGATACGGTCGTCGGCGGCACGAGTGCGGTCGCGCCGCTGTGGGCTGCGCTGATCGCGCGGATCAACGCGATCAACGCGTCGCCGTCGGGCTTCGTCAATCCGAAGCTCTACAAGACGAAGGCGGCGTTCCGCGACATCACGGAAGGCAACAACGGCAGCTTCTCGGCGGCGGCGGGCTGGGACGCATGCACCGGCATGGGCAGCCCCGACGGCGCGAAGATCGCGGCCGCGCTCGTGCCTGCGAAGAGTTGAGGCAAGTGCAAAGGCGTAAGACAGTGAACAACAACCACGACGACGATTCTGGAGCGACGACGATGAACTCCGATCCACTGGCAGCGAGCGACAAACCTTCCGGCGCGGAAGAACCGGCCATGACGGCCGCCGCGAAGAAAGCGCCGAAGAAGACCACGACGGCGAAAAAGGACCAGCCGTATTTCGATCCGGTCGCATACGGCAACGGTCCCGACGATGCAGTCGCGGCCACGGAAGCCGACGAGAACGCGGCCATCACCCACCACAGCGTGACGATCGGCGGCGCGAAGATCGCTTATACGGCGACGGTCGGCCATCTCGTGACGGTCGATCCGAGCAGTTCGAAGCCGAGCGCGAAGATGTTCTATGTCGCGTTCACCAAGGACGGCGCGAAGGAGGAAGCGCGTCCGCTCACGTTCTTCTACAACGGCGGGCCGGGCTCGTCGTCGGTGTTCGTGCTGCTCGGCTCGTTCGCGCCGCGCCGCATCAAGACGGCGATGCCGAGCTTCACGCCGCCCGCGCCGTATCAGATGGAAGACAACCCGGACAGCCTGCTCGATCGCAGCGACCTGATCTTTATCAATCCGGTCGGCACGGGTTATTCCGCCGCCATCGCGCCGAACAAGAACCGCGATTTCTGGGGTGTCGATGAGGACGCGGCTTCGATCGCGCAGTTCATCAAACGCTATCTGACGAAGAACAACCGCTGGAATTCGCCGAAGTTTTTGTTCGGCGAATCGTATGGTACGGCGCGCAGTTGCGTGCTCGCGTACAGGCTGCACGAGGACGGAATCGACCTGAACGGCGTCACGCTGCAATCGTCGATTCTCGATTACCGGCAGGCGGGCAATCCGGTCGGCGCGCTGCCGACGGCGGCGGCGGACGCGTGGTATCACAAGAAACTCGGTGTGCATCCGACGCCGACGAATCTTCTGAACTTTGCGGAGGAAGTCGCGGAATTCGCGCGCACGGACTATCTGAACGCGCTGCGCAAGTTTCCGCAAACCGACGACGAGGTGGTCGAGAAGCTGTCCGAATATACGGGCATCGACAAGGCGACGCTGCTCGCGTGGAGTCTCGATATCGCCGCGTACGACAGCCGCGGCAATTCGCTTTTCCTGACGACTTTGCTGAAGTCCAAAGGCGAATCGCTCGGCTCGTACGACGGCCGCGTGACGGCGATTTCGACGGGCATCGCCGGTAAGATCGACCCGAATTCGGGCGGCAACGACCCGACGATGACGGCGGTGAGCGGCGTCTACACGACGATGTGGAACAGCTATCTGAACGAGCAGCTCAAGTTCACGTCGACGTCATCGTTCACCGATCTGAACGATCAGGCGTTCCTCAACTGGGACTTCAAGCATACCGATCCGACGGGCGCGCAGAAGGGCTTGGATTCGAAGGGCAACATCATCCTTTACACGGCGGGCGATCTCGCCGCGGTGATGGCTTTGAATGTCGACTTGAAAGTGCTTTCCGCGAACGGGATGTATGACTTTGTGACGCCCTTTTACCAGACGATCATCGATCTTCAACAGATGCCGCTGATCGACAAGACCGTGCGGCAGAATCTGTCGGCGACGTTTTATCCGTCGGGGCATATGGTTTATCTCGACGGCGGGTCGAGGACGCAGCTCAAGGCCGATCTGGCGAAGATGTATGACGAAGCCACTGCGAATCATGCGGCTCTCGGGCGGATCATTGCTTTGCAGAAGGTTACTGCGGATAAGTTGGGGGCGTTGTCGCCGGTGGGTTGAAGGTTTTTTTGCCGCGGGCGGGCTTTGGTGGTTGGTCCGCCTGTGGTTTCGCCGGATCCCGTATTCGCGTTGGTCTATTGGCACTGCCCCTGTGCGGGGCGGCAGTCACTTTCTTTGCTGCTGCAAAGAAAGTAACCAAAGAAAGCAGCTTCTCACCGCCCGCGGTCACACGCAGTTTGGCCATGCTTGCCAGCCGCCGATGGCACTCGCCTAAGTGTCGCCCCCAAAGGCCCAGTCGGGCTTGGCTCGCGCACGCTCTGACTCATCGCACCACAGAACAAACTGGTTCAGCACGAGATAGCTCCGGCCCGCTTCGCGGCCGATGGGTCCATCGGGTTTGCGTGCGCACGCGTACTTGCAACGCTTCTATCTCACTGGATCCGTGGCTCGTTGGTTTCCCTTGCAGACCCATCGGCAGCGCGTAGCGCTGTGCCGAAACTATTTGGTGCTGAACCAGCGCGCCAAAACATTTGGAGCGGCAGACCGTGCGCGAGCCAAGCCCGGTATGTCCTTCGAGGACGACACTTAGGCGAGTGCCGCCTGCGGCTGGCAAGCATGGCCAACGTGCGTGTGACCGCGGGCGGTGAGAAGCTGTTTCTTTGGTTACTTTCTTTGCAGCAGCAAAGAAAGTGACTGCCGCCCCGCACAGGGGCAGAGCCAATAGACCGACACGAATACGGGACCAACCAACAAAAACCGAAAAAAACCCGAGTAGGAACACCACTTGCGGGCGAGTGAGAGCAAAACCTCACCCAAGATCCCCCGGAGGAGTCCCCACAATGGCAACAAAGAAACAGCCGCCCGCGAGCGGCGTCGCCCGCACGCCGTCGCAAAGCAACACCAACAACAAAGTCGAATCCCTCGAAACCTTCCGCAGCGACGCCACCAACCAGGCCCTGACGACGAATCAGGGCGTCAAGGTCGCCGATAACCAGAACACCTTGCGCGCCGGCGAGCGCGGCCCCTCGCTGCTCGAAGACTTCATCATGCGTGAAAAAATCACGCACTTCGACCACGAGCGCATTCCTGAACGTATCGTCCATGCCCGCGGATCGGCGGCGCACGGCGTCTTCAAGGTGTACGAATCGCAGGCCGGACTCACCAAAGCCGCGTTTCTGCAAGACCCGTCGAAGGAAACGCCTGTGTATGTGCGCTTCTCGACCGTGCAAGGCTCGCGCGGCTCCGCCGATACCGTGCGCGACGTGCGCGGCTTCGCCGTCAAGTTCTACACGGAAGAAGGCAACTTCGATCTCGTCGGCAACAACATGCCGGTGTTCTTCATCCAGGACGCGATCAAGTTTCCCGATTTCGTCCACGCCGTCAAACCCGAGCCGCATAACGAAATGCCGCAAGGCGGGTCCGCGCACGACACCTTCTGGGATTTCGTCTCGCTCGTGCCCGAGTCCGCGCACATGGTCCTCTGGACGATGTCCGATCGCGCGATCCCACGCAGTCTGCGCACGATGGAAGGCTTCGGCATCCATACCTTCCGCTTCATCGACGCCCAGGGAAAAGGCCGGTTCGTGAAGTTCCACTGGCGCCCGACGATCGGCTCGGCGTCGCTGCTGTGGGATGAAGCGCAGAAGCTCGCGGGCAAGGACGCGGACTTCCATCGCCGGGATTTGTGGGAAGCAATCGACAACGGCGACTATCCCGAGTGGGAGCTCGGCGTGCAGGTCGTCGAGGAAGCGGACGAGCACAAGTTCGACTTCGATCTGCTCGATCCCACCAAGATCATCCCCGAGGAACTCGTGCCGCTGAAGATGATCGGCAAGCTCACGCTGAATCGCAATCCGGACAACTTCTTCGCCGAGACCGAGCAGGTCGCGTTCTGTCCGGGGCATATCGTGCCGGGCATCGACTTCACGAACGATCCGCTGCTGCAAGGCCGCCTCTTCTCCTACACCGATACGCAGATCAGCCGGCTCGGCGGTCCGAACTTCCACGAGATTCCGATCAACCGGCCGCTCGCGCCATTGCATAACGGTCAACGCGACGCGATGCATCGCCAGACGATCGACAAGGGACAGGCATCCTACGAGCCGAATTCGATCGACGGCGGATGGCCGAAGGAAACCGCGCCGGCCGCGGCAGGCGGCGGCTTCGAGAGTTACACGGAGCGCGTCGAAGGGTCGAAGATCCGCGTGCGCAGCCCGTCGTTCAGGGATCACTATTCGCAGGCGACGCTCTTCTGGAACAGCATGACCGATCCCGAAAAGGATCACATCGTCGGCGCTTATTCGTTCGAACTCTCGAAGGTCGAGCGCAAGCCCATCCGCGAGCGCCAGCTCGGCATCCTCGCGAATATCGACGAGACGCTTACCGCGCGCGTCGCCGCCAATCTCGGCCTGCCCGCGCCCAAGAAAAACGCGGACGCCGACGAACTCGGCAAGTCGTCGGTGACGGAGTCGCCTGCGCTGTCGATCGTCGCGAAGGCGAAGCCTTCGGTCAAAACGCGCAAAGTCGCGATTCTCGCCGCGCCGGGCGCCGATGCCGCGAGCATCAAGGCCGTGCAGGACGCGCTCAAGGCCGAAGGCGCGCACGCGAAGGTCATCTCGCCGACGCTCGGCTCGCCTGCACAAGGCATCGAGGCCGACGCAACCATTCTCGGCATGCCTTCGATCATGTTCGACGGGGTGATCGTCGCGGGCGGCAAGGACAGCGCGAAGACACTGTCGCAGTCCGGCGACGCGCGTCATTTCGTGCTGGAAGCGTTCAAGCATCTGAAGGCGATCGGCGCGATCGGCGACGGAGAGGACTTGCTCGCGGCCGCGCATTTGCCGAACGGCGAAGAAGGCGTGGCGGTCGGGAGCGATGCAAAGCAGGTGCTGAAGAGCTTCATCGAAGCGATGAGCAAGCATCGCGTATGGTCGCGCGCCCAGAAGGCGGAGTCGGTTCCGGCCTGATACGTGCGCTAATCGCGTTTTGCCGCCTGCGACTGCATGGGCCACCATGCCGTCGCAGGCGCGCTTTCCTGTGTATCTCCCACATCCGACTCATCGACATGACGCGCGTTTCGGGGCCGCGATCAACTCTTCGCGTGCGGCGTGCGTTTCGTGTGTTTTAATTGAACCTCCGATCATCTCAAAAAATGCGCGGCGAACCTTGGCCGCGACGGATGGCGCACAGAGGCATGAGTCGAAGGGATACCCGATTCACCGAGAAAACGAAGCCAGGCGCGGGCCGCACGAGCCGGAGCGCGCGCGTGGCACTGGCGTGGTGCTGCGCGATGCTCGCGTTGATGCCCGGCACGCCGCACGCCCAGCGCGCCGACTGGCTCGATACGCGCGTCACGCAGGCGACCATCGTCGATACGATCTGCGTGCCCGGTTATGTGGACCGCGTGTTGCCGTCGTTCGAGCTTCAGATGCGCCAGAAGGAGCGGCTCCTGAAGCAACGCAGCATCGATGCGTCGTTCGCGTCGGAATATGCGCTCGATCACCGTATGCCAGTGCTGCTCGGCGGCTCGCCGAATTCGCCCGCGAATCTCGATCTGCGCCGCTGGGAAGGGCGTGCGGGTCAGCGGCGAAAGGAACGGCTCGCCGTCTATCTGAAGCGCTGCGTCTGCACCGGCGACATCACGCTGAAAGACGCGCAGACCGCGATGGTGGGCGACTGGCCCAATCGCTATCCGAATCTTTCCAGCATGACGTGCAGCGGCTTCTGACCGTCGATTCCGGCAATTGATTCCAGGCATCCGTCCGATTTAGAACATCTATTGAAAAAGGCGGAATGTCGCAGCACGCGGGTGGCTTACGGTATTAGTATGGAGCTATCTCGAAATTCGCCGTGGAGCTGCCATGATGTTCGCGTATGTGTCCCTTTTCGTCGTCGGCAGCCTTGCGGCGCGCGTGATCCTGAAGCAGCGCTCGCAGCCCGTGCGTGTGCGCGCAAGAAGGTGACGCCGATGAACCTGATCGTCTGGAACCTTCCGCAACGCTGCGCCGCCCGCGACGTGCGGCGCTTTCTGGAACACGAGCTCGGCGGCTATGCGAGCGATATCGAAGTCCACGGCGCGGGCACCGCGCAAGCCTACGCGGTCGCGAGGCTCGCCACCGATGTGCCTTACATCGGCGAGGCGATCGCGCAAAAGCTGTGTCATCAGCGCTTTCTCGACGAACCCTTGCGCGCCCGGGCATCGCCATCGGGTGACGCGTCCATCCGTCTGCATTGATTCGCGTGCGCGCCGCGCGCTGATGGCGCGCGCACGGCGGCCGGAATGAACTTTGCTGAAGGTCCTCTGACGAACGTCATGTAGCGGCGAAGCCGGTGCTCGTGCGCACCGGCTTTTTTGTCGATGCGCGCAGACTTGCGCACGCGCCGCTCGTTGTCAGAACGCAAAGCGGATCATTCATATCGATGCAGCAGGCAGGAAAGAACAAGACGCCGTTCGGCGCAAGGATTTTCGTGGGCGCGGCAGCGGGCGCCCTCGTTTCGATGGCGACAGCGGTTCATGCGCAGCCTCAGGCTGCATCGGGCGCATCGGGGACGGTCGCGCAGGGACGCATGACGGCGATGTCCGTCGCGCCCACGCCGCCGATGCCGCAAGGCGCGAGCATCCCGCACGTCGCGAGTGCGCCCGAGCGCGCGCTTCCGGCGATGCCGGTGCCGATACCCGCGCAAGCGTCTTCGGAAGCGTCGGCGGCTGCCGAGGCGTCGGCCGCATCGGCGGCGAGTGCGGCGTCGGCGGCCAGCGCCGCGAGCGCGGCATCCGAAGCGCAGGCGCCTGAAGTGCCCTTGCCCGCGGAGCCGCCCGAACCCAACCTCGCGCAGCGCACCGACATGCCGCCAGCGGGCGCCTATGCGATGCGGCAGGACTTCGCGCAGCAGGTCGATCGGCGGCTCACCGTGCCCGTCGCGGATCAGCAGGCCTACGGCCGTCTGCTGCAACATACGCTCGACGAAGACGGCCACGGCGATCTCGCCAACGAGTTCGTCGTGCTGGTCGATCGCAGTGCGAACGTGCAGGCGATCTTCGTCTACTTCCGCAACAGCGCGGGCGATGCATGGTCGATGATCGGCGCGTCGCCGGTATCGACGGGCCGGCCCGGCACCTACGATCACTTCGTCACGCCGCTCGGGGTGTTTCAGCACGTGCCGGGCAACATGGACTTTCGCGCCGAGGGCACGCTGAACGAGTTCAAGATTCGCGGCTACGGCGCGCGCGACATGCGCATCTACGATTTCGGCTGGGCCGACGGCGAACGCGGCTGGGGTCGTGGCGGCAAGTCGCCGATGCGCTTCCAGATGCACGCCACCGATCCCGAGAAACTGGAGCCGCTGCTCGGCATGCGCCACTCGAAGGGCTGTGTGCGCATTCCGTCGACGCTGAACACGTTCTTCGATCATCACGGCATTCTCGATGCGCAATACGAGGCGCGCGCATCCGAAGGCGAGTCGATGTGGGTCCTGAAGGCTACGCGCAAGACGACGCCGTGGGCGGGCCACTATCTCGTCGTCGTCGATACGGGCCGGAAGACGCGGCCGGCGTGGTCGCCGGGTCCGGGCAAGGCGGTGCGCGCGCACATCCCGGCGGGCGCGGATACGGTCGATTGAACCGCGCCCGAAGCGCTATTTCGCGCGCGCGAGCAGCACGCCCGCGAGCGCGACGCCGAAGCCCGCGAGTTGCACGGCGTTGAGCGTCTCGCCGAACGCAAGAAAGCTTTCGAGCGCGGCGAGCGGCGGCGCGAGAAAGAGCAGGGCGGTCGCGCGCGATGCGTCGCCGCGCCGGACCATCCACACGAGCAGTGTCGTCGCGACGCCCGAGAGCATCACGATGCCCCATGCGAGCGAGAGCCACGTCGTCATCGACGCAATGAAGCGATGCTCCCCGAGCGCCATCGCGAGCACGAGCGCGACGATCGCCGCGCCCGCGTTCTGCAATGCGCTGGCGCTGCGGATATCGGCGCGTGCGAGCGAGGTCTTCTGATACAGCGTGCCCGCGGTGATCGCGACGATGGACAGCAGCGCGACCATCACGACGATCGATTGCGACGGGTGCCCGCCCGCTGCATGTCCGACGTGCGCGCCGCTCGCCGCGATTTTCGGCGCGAGCACGAGCGCGACACCGGCGAGTCCGAGCGCGAGCCCGCTCCATGCGCGCGGCGAGAGCCGTTCGCCGAAGAGCCGCGCGGCGATGGCGGCCGTCAGAAGCGGCTGCAGCGCACCGAGCAGCGCCATGATGCCCGCGCCGAGTCCTTGCGCGACGGCCCAGTAGCCCGCGCCGAGATAGACCCCTTGCAGCAGCGCGCCGGCGAACAGGTGCCGGCCGATGTCGCGGCCTTTCGGCCAGGGCGCACGCGTGATGGTGGCGATCGCGAAAAACAGCAGCGTCGTGCCGGCGAAGCGCGCGAGCAGATACAGATTCGGATCGACGTAAGGCGTGATCGCCCGTGCGACGATGAAGCCCGTCGACCAGAGAAACACGAAGACGGGAGCGGCGAGAATCGAAACCATGTGAGGCATGCGGCAAGACGAGATGCCGCAGTATGCGATCGATGGCTTGCGGGTGTCTTGTCTAACCGTGCACTCGTCGGTGCGGGCTCGTTATTCATTCGATCGTGAAGGTGTCGAGCGGCTGGTTAGCGCGTGCATCGCCCTCGAAGCGTCGCGATAGTTGCGCGTGCAAGCGCTTGGCTTCGTCGAGCGTGAGATCGATCCAGTAGGGATCGCCGGCTGCGTCGTTCAAGCGGCCTGGAGGGAACTGGATTTCGACTACCACGCCTTTTTTGTACATCTTGATGCCTCGTTTGGACTTCTTGCGAAGCGAGACAGTCTAGCGGATGAGGGTTCGGGGATTGCTTTCCCTGCGGAAAGAATGCATTGCTTTCGGCATGGTTGGGTTTTTCGCTGGATCCCGCTTTCGTGTCGGTTTATTAGCACTGCCCCTATGCGGGGCGGCAG
>NZ_JAQQDB010000071.1:0-22856 GCF_046030135.1 Caballeronia jiangsuensis | reverse complement strand
ATCAACCCGCATGCCTCGTGAGCCGCGTTACCCACTCTAAATTCAAAAGAGCCATAAAAAGAGATCCGGTGCCTTGGCGGCTTCCCCCTCAGGCGGTGGGCCGCCCATCGATCAGCTCGTACGCGATGTCAGACATCGGGTTAAGAGGGGCCCGGATATCCGACACGTGACTGACGGTTTTGGGCATCGTCTCGTGCGTTCGCATCGTCGTGCCGATCGTGGATTGCATGGTAGCGACGGCGGGTCCGAGATGAACGGTGAGGACGAAGGTTAGCGCGATTCCATCCAGGTGGTGTTGTAGTGGTTACGCATTCCGTCGGTCGTACCTGTGCTGGCATGAACTGCGAATCGATCTCACAGACGTGCGCCGGATACAACACAGCGTGTTCCGCTGCAACAAGGCGACCGCACCAGCGACGGGCGGAAAGGAATCGGCGATTTGCGTTGAATCTGTGTTTCGTCCGACGCGGCGCACGAGGGTGGCGCCAGTGGGGGGACCTGTCGGAACTCGAGCAATTCATCGGAAGGTCCGCTCGCCCGAATCTTGACCACGGCCATTACGCGGCGCAGGCGACTCCCGACTCAATATAGCGCTGGACAATAATGGCGTCAGTCAGGAACGCTGTACCGTAGGAGTTCCGCGCGCAATCGCGAGAGCTCGGCTCGCGCTTCCGCTGTTAGCCGGCGCAATTCCGATCCTGGTATCGGCATCACGGCCGAGGCGCTACCCCGCATCTTTGAACGATTTATCCACGATACCCATGCGATAACTTTCAATCAGGCGGGTCTCGGGATCGGCCTGACGGTCGTGCGCGAATTGATTGTCGCGCAAGGCGGCAGCGTGACAGCGCAAAGCGGTGGGCGCGACCTGGGCAGTCAGTTTGTGGTTAAGCTACCGCTTGCCCCTTACCGTTGACACGTGTACATCGAGAACAACCGCAATAAGGCGTGGAGATCGACGGGCTGGACGGGATAGCGGTCAAAGCCAGCGTCTTTCGCTCGTGTTCGAAACAGTGCGTCGCCATATCCCGACAACGCTATCGCGAATGGGACTGTTTGGCGCCCATCGGTGCGAAGAGGCTGGATGAGTTCACTTCCGGTTAACCGAGGTAGGCCGATATTGCAAATGAGGAGGTCATAACCTGAGTCACAACCAATAAAAAGCACTCCTATTCGTCTGAGGCAGTAGGCGCCGGGTGTCCGCCAAGCTCAAGGAAGTGCGGATTGCCTCATGAGAGTCCAGAGCGTCTTTCAATTACCAGATTGTGCAGAATCTTCGGTAGCAGGACTTGATCCCGGGATGGAGAGCCCGCCTTCGGTGAATCTGCGGCTTGCGAAAAGTCCGGGGCGGATGCCATTCATTTGGACGAAGCATCACGGAGTGCGGCGACTAGATTGCTGCTATTAGCCGGGGTGCGCTCGCGCGCCGCCGTTGTACACAAGCGCGTGCCCGAAGGAACAACGTGCAAGCAGCATCTTTTTTCGGTCAGTTACCACGGATGAGGCATCGTGCAGATGCCTCGCGAACGTTACACGGCTGGCTCCCACGCGTCGACTCCATCAGCAACACCCGGACGCACGGCGATCAGCAGCGTGTGCGAGGAGCTATCGAGTGGTACATAGACGCCGCCTTCGCCGCTGCAATCAATAGCCTTATTGTCGAGCAGGCCATGCATCTCACGCGCCCCCGGGACAGATTCCACACGGATTTCGCAGCGCGTCGAGTGCACATAGACCGTCGCTTCAAAGCCCGGCCACGAGTCTGGAATGCATGGATTCACCACCAAAAAATCGCCATCCCTGCGAATTCCCAAAATGCCCTCGACCCCCGCGCGGTACATCCAGCCCGCTGACCCCGTGTACCACGTCCAGCCGCCGCGCCCGACGTGGGGCGCGACCGAGTAGACATCGGCGGCGACCACGTAGGGCTCTACCTTATAGCGCTCGGTTTCCGTTGGCGTACGGGAGTGATTGACCGGGTTGAGCAGTGAAAATAGACCCGCAGCCCGTTTTCCGTCTCGCAATTTCGCAAATGCGAAGATCGCCCACATCGCGGCGTGGCTATACTGCCCGCCGTTCTCGCGTAGCCCCGGCGGATAGCCCTTGATATAGCCCGGGTCATGCGACGACTTGTCGAACGGCGGTGTGAACAGCAATGCAATCCCGTCATCGCGACGGATCAGTTGCTCGTTCAGCGAAGCCATCGCAAGCCGCGCGCGCTGCGGATCGGCCGCGCCTGACAGTACAGCCCACGACTGCGCAATCGAATCGATGCGGCATTCTTCGTTGGCGCCCGAGCCGAGCCAGCTGCCGTCGTCGAAAGTTGCGCGGCGATACCATTCACCATCCCATGCATCACGCTCCAGTGCCTCGCGTACCGAAACCGCGTGCGCGCGCCAGCGCGCGCCGCGCGCCTGGTCATGCGATTGCGCGAACGGCGCGAACAGGTCGATGGTCCGCAACAGCAGCCAGCCAAGCCAGACGCTTTCTCCCTGGCCGTTGGCGCCGACGCGATTCATCCCGTCGTTCCAGTCGCCCGTGCCGATCAGTGGCAAACCGTGCGCGCCAGTTAATTCGATACATTGATCGAGACCCCGTGCGCAATGTTCGAACAATGAAGCGGATTCCTCCGCGAGCATCGGCTGGAAGAAGATGTCGTGCTCGTCGTGCTGCAGCAGCGGACCGTCGAGGAAGGACACGACCTCGTCCAGTACCGCGCGATCGCCCGTACAGCTGATATACGTCGCAGCCGCGTAGGCAAGCCAAACGCGGTCGTCGGAGATTCGCGTGCGCACACCTTGCCCCGAGTGAGGCAGCCACCAATGCTGAAAATCGCCCTCGACAAATTGCCGCGACGCGGCACGCAGCAAATGCCGCCGCGTGTCGAGAGGCCGCACGTGGGTCAGTGCCATCGTGTCCTGTAGCTGGTCGCGGAAGCCATACGCGCCGCTCGCCTGATAGAACGCGGAGCGCGCGTCGACGCGGCACGCAAGCGTCTGATACAGCAGCCACCCGTTGAGCATCAGGTCCATCGCCCGATCGGGTGTTCTGACCTGGACGGCGCCCAGCACGTCTTGCCAATGGCGTGTGACATCGACAAGCACCTCGTCAAGGTCCGCGGCACGATAGCGTTCGATTAGGGCTCGCGCTTTGGCGGCGGATGCGCATTGGCCCACGAACGCGACCACTTCGACCGTCTCGTGCGCCCCCAGATCGATGAAAGTCTGAAGGGCCGCGCAAGGATCGAATCCAGCGCCGGTCACGCTGGACAGGGGCGTATTGCCGGTCAATGCGGCGGGCGCGGCTGGGTCGCCATAGCGGCCGAGAAACTCCGAGCGATCCGCGGTCCACGCGGTTTGCTGGCCACCAAGGTCGGCGAATGCGACACGCGTGCCGAAGGCGATATTCCATGGGTTGCGCGCGAACATCGCCCCCGTGGACGCGTCGATTTCCGTCACGACGAACGGCCCCGATGCGCTTCGCGAGGTCCCGAGCACCCATTCGAGCCACGCCGTTACCGATAGCCGCCTTCTGCGGCCAGACAAATTGCGCATTGTGAGCCGCGTGATCTTCACGGGATCGGCAAGCGGCACGTATTGCAGCAAGCCGAGTGCGATGTCGTTCGCGTCGTGCTCGAAGCGGCTGTAGCCATACCCATGACGCGCGACATACACGCCTCCATCGTGAATCGGCTGCGCAGTGGGAGTCCAGACGTCGCCGGTGCTTTCATCGCGCACGTAGATGGCTTCGCCCACCGCGTCTTCTACAGGATCGTTCGACCAGGGCGTGAGCTGGTTTTCCCGGCTGCTGTCGGCCCACGTATAACCGGTGCCTTCCGCGGCGACGTGAAAGCCGAAGTTGGGGTTTGCAATCACATTGATCCATGGTGCAGGCGTACTGGCATGGGCGGTGAGCACCGTCACGTATTCTCGGCCGTTGCTGCCAAAGCCGCCCAGGCCATTGAAAAATTCGAGACCTGCTGTCAGTGTCGGCACCGCGGACCTATTATCAGGGGCCGCTGGCCGCGACGCTAGCCATGGCGTTTTTTGACGGCGCGGCAAGACCGGCTTTCCCGGCCTTTGCGACAGGTAGCAAAGCTGGGTGGCAATAGAGCCGCGGTGTGCGAGCAGCGTTACGCGCGCGGACGATAGCAGCAGCGCCCGTGTCTCGACGCTCATCAGGTCGGCACGCAGCGCATACACCGAACCCTGCGCGAGTTCGCCATCAAAGCGGGGCCGCGATTGGCTGCTGCGCACTGCCGTTTCGATCGTCCCCTGTAAGTCCTGCATGTACGACGAAACCCGTTCGTTGACGATCACGAGATCCACCGCCAGCCGCTTCATACGCCAGTATTCGTGTGCCTTCAATAGCTGCAGCACCTGCGCGATATCTTCGACATCGCCGATACGGAGCAGCACGATCGGCAGGTCGCCCGAAATCGCGTGCGGCCACAAGCCCGACTGCGCGCCGGCGCCACGAACGATCGCGTCGGGCGCGGCCCTGAAGCGCGCATCGGCATACAGGATCGGTGCTGCAAGCCGTTGAAAGTCCGCAGCCTCTTCGGCCTCGACATCGAGGTAACGCAATTGCACCTGAGCTTGCGTCCACGCCAGTGTCTTCGCGCGATCGAATGCGTTGCGATCGTGATGCTGGTCGATGAGATCGAGCAACTGCTCGCGCGATTCGGCCACGACCGTCCAGAACGTCACACGCACTACCTTGCCCGGCGGAACCCGTACGCGATAGCGAAGCGAGAAGACTGGATCAAGCACGGTACCGGTGGTATTGGACAGCGGCCGGTCGTCGACGATCGACGCGGCCGAGCGCGCATGCCCTCCGCGGCCCAGAAAGCGCAGCCGATCCGTTTCGTACTGCGGTTCGGCGACGATCTCGCCCTCGACCACGCCGAAGTGTGCGGCCCACACCTGCGGTTCGTCGTGCGAACGCGGACGCCGTGTCGCCACCAGCGCTTCGAATTCGGCGAGATGCTCGGTCTGCACGAACATCCTTGAAAAAGCCGGATGCGCGTTGTCGGCGGCCAGCGTGGCCAGCGCGAGTTCGGCGTACGAAGTCAGTTCGATTTCGCGCGTGCTGCGCCCGCTGTTCGCGAGCGATACACGACGCACTTCGCCGTTCGCTTCACCGGAGACCAGCACGTCCATGGTCGTGATCAGCGATCCGTCGCGGCGAGTAAATTCCGCGTGGTCTTCGCCGAACACGACGTCGCCGTATTCGAGCGCGAAAGCGACCGGTTGCGCGCTGGCAGACCAGACCTGTGTGCCCAGCGTATCGCGCAGGTAGATAAACGAGCCCCAGTGGTCGCGGGTCGCGTCTTCGCGCCAGCGCGTGATCGCGAGTTCGCGCCAGCGGCTGTAGCCGGCGCCGGTCGCGGTGAGCATAACCACATACCGTCCGTTCGACAGCAGATGCGTAATCGGTGGACCGTTGGACGCTGTCGTCTCCGATACGCGCCGGATCGTCGGCGGCATCGTGGCGGCGTCCGCTGCGGACGTGCTCACTTCCTCGGCGCGCGGTTGGGCCACGCCGACGTCGCGCGGCATGCGTTCCTGCAGCAGCAGTTCGCTGGCCTGGATAATCGGCTCGCGGTGAAAGCGCGCACGCATCTCTGCATTGAGCAAGGTGTTGGCGATCGCGACGATCGTCATGCCCTGATGATGAGCCATGAAACTGCGGACGATCGCGAAGCGCTCTGTGTCGGGCAAGCGACTGCGGGTGAAATCGAGCGCCTCGTAAAAGCCGTACCGGCCCAATGCGCCGAGTTTCGCGAGTCGCGCGAAGTTCTCGAGGGCGGCCAGCGGGGCGACCATGGTCGCGAGACCCGTCGCATAAGGTGCGATGACCCGGTTTTCGGAGAGGCCGCGTTTCAGGCCGAGACCAGGTACGCCGAAGTTCGAATACTGGTAATTGAACGCCATGTCGCGGGCCTGATAAGCAGATTCCGAGATGCCCCATGGCATGCCGAGCGACCTTGCGTACGACATCTGCCGTTCCACCACCAGTCTGCTGGTCTGTTCAAGCAAACTGCCAACCGGTGCACGCATCACCAGTGACGGCATCAGATACTCGAACATCGACCCCGACCACGAGATCAACGCGGAACCGTTGCCGACGGGCGTCGCGGAGCGGCCGAGGCGAAACCAGTGACGCGTCGACACATCGGCCTTCGCGATCGCAAACAGGCTCGCCAGCCGCGCTTCCGACGCAAGCAGGTCATAGCAGCTCGTATCGAGACTGTTATCCGCCCGCGAGTAGCCGATCGACAACAGCTTGCGATCCCGATCTAGCAGAAACGCAAAGTCCATCCCGAGCGCCATCGCGCGTGACGTGTCGGCAAGCGAGCGCAGACGCGCTTGCAGAAGCTCTGGCGCGGCGATAAGTTGCTGCCGGTCGCGATGATGCTCGCTCACGCTGCGGTTCAACGCTTCAATCCAGAACATCAGATCGGCATAACTGTCGTCGCCACCCGCCGGCATGATCGCACGCGTCGTCTGGGCGGCTTTCTTCGTGAGCCGGATCAGGGAAGGCGACAACGCATCGAGCATCTGCGGTCCACGCAGGTGTGCATCGATTTCCTCGAAAATCCCGACGAGCTGTTTTCCGTGCTCCGCGTTTGCCGCTGGCAGCGCATTGACTGCTTCGCGCGCGAGTTGCAGATTGTCGTGTATGCCGGACCTGGCAGCCGGCGCAAGCGTCGCGGGCAGCCATTCTTCGCACGCGTTGGCAAGTGCAATCAGATGGCCGGCGAGATTGCCGCTATCGACCGATGAGACATACGCAGGTGCCAGTTCCCTCAGGTCCCGTGTGTCGTACCAGTTGTAAAAATGTCCATTGAAACGCTGCAGTTTCTGCATCGAGGCGAACGCGGCTTCGAGCCGGTCGACGGTTTCCGCCGTCCCGGCCCAGCCGAAATCGCGCGCAACGACAGCGGATAGCAGATACAACCCAAGGTTAGTCGGCGAAGTGCGCTGTGCGATGACCGGCTTCGGATCTTCCTGGAAATTATCGGGCGGTAGCATGTTTTCGAGCGGTGTAACGAAGGTCTCGAAGAAACGCCATGTACGCCGCGCGATCAGGCGCAGATCGCGGGCGTTTGCTTCGGACATCGCAAAGCGCCCGGCAACTGGCGGAGAACGGCTCGACCACAATGCAAGCGCTGGTGCGGCGAGCCACAGCAACGCAAATGGCAAAACAAGCGGCCAATGGGTTGGCTCAAAGGCTAAAGCGCTGGCGCACAACACAAGGGCGAGTGTGATACCGCGCGTCATCTGTCGATAGAAGCCGCGCCAATTTAGGCGCGGGCTAGCCTTCGACTGTGCCGCCGTCGTCCATTCGAGCAAATGGCGACGCGTGATGAACAACCGCACCAGCGTTCGAACGATCGCATCGCCCATGCGCCATGCCTGATCCGCGACGAATGCGGTGGATAAAGCGACCTGCAATGCGGCGAGCCGCACATCTGCACCTAGGACGCGCAGGTGATTGCGCAGGCGAATCCCGGCACGCCGTGGCAGCAGCGCAAATAGCGTCGGCAGGAAGGCGGGAATTGCGAACACGCACAGCATCGCGAGTACGCCCACGAGCCCGGTGCGCAGTGGCATCAACCAGCACAGCGAGAACGCAGCGACCATCGTTGGTGCGAGCAGCGAGCGGCGCAGATTGTCGAGCATCTTGAAGCGGCCGATGGACGGTAGCGCGGGCCGCACACGACCTCGCTGCCCAGCGATCCATGGAAGCAACTGCCAGTCGCCGCGCGTCCAGCGATGCTGGCGCTTGGCTGTGACGTCGTAACGTGACGGCACTTCCTCGACGACCTCGACATCGGATGCGAGGCCTGCACGCGCAAATACCCCCTCGAACAGATCGTGACTAAGCAGCGCGTTTTCCGGCACGCGGCCATGCAACGCCGCTTCGAAAGCATCGACGTCGTAGATGCCCTTGCCGGTAAACGAGCCTTCGCCGAAAAGGTCCTGATAGACGTCGGATACAGCGGCCGCATACGGGTCCATGCCGCCTGGACCGGAGAACACGCGCTGATAAAGCGATCCTTCCTGGCCAACAGGGAGCGATGGCGTTACACGTGGCTGCAGGATCGCGTAGCCGTTGACCACGCGTTGCTCGGCTTCGCTGAATTGCGGCAGGTTCAGCGGATGCGCCATCTTGCCGATCAGACGCAGCGCCGCATCGCGCGGCAGACGCGTATCGGCGTCGAGTGTGATGACGTAACGCACGTCTGGCGGCACCTGTGGTGCGCGCCCGGCTATCGGAACGAAATTCGTATCGGTCGCGCCGCGCAGCAGCCGGTTGAGTTCATGCAGTTTGCCGCGTTTGCGTTCCCAGCCCATCCACTTGTTCTCGCTCGCGTTGTACACGCGGCGACGATGAAGCAACAGGAAACGGCTGCCGGCACCGCCTGGGCCGTGCCGGTGGTTCAATGCCTTGATGGCATCGGCCGCGATGGCGAGCAGAGGCGCATCGCCGGGCAGCACTTCCTCGTCAGCGTCGAGCCCGTCGGCCAGCAACGCGAACGACAGATCGCCGCCGGCGCCCGCCAGGTGATGGACCTCGAGACGTTCGATCTGCTCGCGCAAATCGGCCTCGCTGGTCAGAAGCGTCGGTACGGCGACGAGCGTGCGCAGCGATGACGGCACGCCAGCGGTCAGTTCGAGCCCGGGTAATGTGACTGCGCCGAAATTCCATGTCACCGCGCGGTTGACGAGCGCGGTCGCGACCTCGGTGGCCGGCAGAAATCCACATATCGCAAACCACGCGAGAACCCAGACCTCGGCCTCTCGCGGCGGTGTGGACCACAGTGACCACATAGCCCACAACGTCAGCGCTACCAGCATGGCGGCGAGCGTCAGGATTGTGCCGACATAGCCGCCGATACCCAGACGTACGCTAAACCGCGTGACCCGCAGACGGGGCGGCGGCCGAAAATCCAGTGCTTGCTCGAGCGCTCGCCGGCCTTCGGCGATCAGATGAAAGCCGGGCTCCCCAGCGCGTCCCGCGCGTGCCGTATCGCCCGCTGCTGCAATGGCGGCTTGCGCCAGCTCCAATGCGAGGGCGGCGACTTCGAGTTCATTCGCAGATGAACCGCGCGCCAGTTGCTCGATTGCGCTGCGATACAGATTGCGCGTCGGGAAATCCATCGTGCCGAACGCGCTGCCCGCGCGCAGACGCGCATCGACCAGGCTCATGCTCTCGAATAGTTCCGTCCAGTCGATGTCGGAAATCAGGCGAATACTGGTGATCACGTTGCGCACTGTGACGTTCGATGCGCCCTGGCGCTGCTGTGCGTGCTGCACGACTTCATCGACGGAAAGGCCCTGGCGTTGCAGCCGCTCTTCCAGCCAGCCCAGCGCCGGCGTGGTGCGTGGATCCTGATCACGGAGCCGTTTAGCGAGTTGCGCGGCAAACGCCTCCGACAACACGCCCGATGAACGTGTGGCGATATCCGCTTCCAGTGCAGAACGCGCGCTGCCCGATTCAAGCAGACGGTCGGTGAGCGCGTCGGCGTCCGCGTGCGCGCTGCGACCCTCGGTGATCAGGTCGGCGAGACGTCGCAGATTCTCGATCATCACGATGCGCAATGTGATCGCCACGGCCCATAGTTCGCCGATCGTCAAGGGCTCAATCCGTTGATAGGCATCGATGAAACGTCGCAGCACCTGCGGGTCGAAGTAACTGTCGGTGTGCGCTACGAATGCCCACGCAAGGCCGAAGACGCGCGGATAACCGGCGAACGGGCCCGCAGCGAGTTTTGGCAACTGACGGTAATAGCCTGGTGGAAGATCGTCGCGAATCTCTCGGATCTGTGCTTCGACGAGGTGATAGTTGTCGAGCAGCCATTCTGCTGCAGGCTCCACGCCCCGGCCGCGTTCCAGTTCAGCGGCACTCGCACGGTAAGCCGCAAGCAGGACGGCAGCGTTATCGTTGAGCCGCGTGTGCAGCGCCAGCACGACCGGCGGTGTGTTCGAGACCGGCTGCGCGGCGGCGAGACTTTGCGCGTGTTGCTCGAGCCGTTCGACACCAAATAGTTCGGCGCGCACTGGCGAAGAGTCTGTCCATGGCGGCGAGCGCGGGCGAAATCGTGCCGCATACTGAAGCAATATGTTCACTGACTCCCTTCCTGCGAATAGGTAGTTGTAGCGGATAACGCTAAACGTCGCGCGACGCTATCGAAAGGCGTGTCGGACGCCATCGCTACGACGATTCTGGGTCGTGCGCACGGCTTGCCGGCGTGATGAACGCCGCCGTTAGCGCGCGTGCGGTAAGTCGCCCGATGTTGCGCGACAAATCCAGTAGCGAAGATGAAATGAGTCAGTCTTTGGCTAGCCCATTTGGCACCGCGACGAGCGTGCGCGCGGAAGAGGGCGGTCAGAACACCGAGATCAAGGGTTGCGCATTCAGGTGCGGTTTATTTCTTTTTCGCTGGTGAACCCGCAGTGGCAGTCCTTGTGGAGGCCGTCCATGATACTTCCGATACTGGAGGCGATACTTTTTTCGGCTGTTTAGGCTTCTTTGCCTCGCGACTACCGCGTAGTTGACTCTTTGCCATGGTGTTTCTCCAGATGGGCGATCGCACAGTGGCCGCCTTGCCGGCCATTCTGGGCGCATTTGGCGGTTCCGTCGCGATCTATTTTTTCAAGGACGCACTGTGTGGGCGGCAGCTCGTATGAGGCGCTCGGCGGCGTCTGGCCGCTCTGAATCAGGTCGCCAGAGGCGAGTTCCACCCAGTAGGTCTGAAACGAAATCACGCCGTTGTTGCGTCCCTGCAAATACATCTTCCAGAAATGCTGCGGCAAGGCTGCCGTCATCGCCGCAGGGGTTGGCACATATGTAGGCCAGCGAACCGTTGACGTAATACTCGATCTTGCCCTCAACGGGAAGCCTGCAGATGGGTTCACCCGTTTCGGAATGCACGGGGCGAGCCGCTCAGCGTAGCCCGCGGGTCGGTTGACGTAAACGGCCGCTCCGATAAGGCCCGTGCGCTTTGGCTCCAAAGCGAGGAAGCGGAATCGGCGCGCCGGCGCAAGAGCGAGCGTTTCCTTGAGATCTGCGCCCAGATTCGTCCTGCCGTCGGCGCGCTACCCGAAACGCTGGCGGAATTGCTTGAACGCAGTTCACCCACTTCGTCGATCAACACATCGGGACTGCGGCAGAGGTGATCGATCGATGAAGCGGATTGATCGATGTTATCGAAGACATGATGCAGCTCGAAGAAGGCGAACTGAGTCTGTCGCCGCAGCCGACAAACGGTCGCGGATATGCCGCGGCAACGGCGCGCCGTGGAGCATAGCGTGCATGGCATCGATGTCGGCCTGCGAAACGTCGATTTCTGGCGATGGCTGCACACTTGCGGGCGCGACGCTTTCCATCAACCCTTGCCCGGACAGCACCGGCGGGTCGTCCGTGTCTCGCAATTTGCAAGCTCGCACGTAGGAGCGACCGCTTACAGAAGTATCCGTCACAAAATGCAACTAATCGTCTTTCCCACCAGCCGCATTACAATCGTCGACACCAGCGCCCGACCAAAAAAAGGCGTCGAGCAAAGCAATTAGCCTTTAGCGAAGTCGGTCGCAGTGAGCTCGAGATGCTTCGAGGGATGTGCCAGGAGCTTTCGCTCGGCGATGGCATGAATGCGGCCAAAGCCATCGCGGAAGACCTTCAATGTCCGAGCATCGTCTGCACTCGGCGCGAGCCAAAAATACGCTTCGAGGGCTGCGCGTGAAACGACGCAGGTCACGGGTTGCGCGCGCCAGTGCATGATGAAGGTGAGGCTGCGTTTATCCGCCGAGATGAGTGGTTCCGGTGGGGGCGCTTTCATGGCGGTCTTACTTGTGTCGGGGTTGCGTAGTAGTCAAAGGTTGCGCGCGCGCGTCACCAGTCTATTCGGTGCTTTTCGTCGGTCTCTTGATGGCGTCGGTCGTCATCGATGTGCAGGTAGAGGCTCGTCGTCGTCAGCGATGCATGCCCGAGGTTGTCGCGCACGAGGCGCAAGTCGACTCGCTGGTCGGCCATATGTGATCCTGCGCTGTGCCTCAACCAATGCGCCGAGGCTTTTGCCAACAGGTCGGCCCGTGCGGCAGACGTCTCGTCGCGCTCGCGGAGTCGGGCGGCGGCCTGCGCGAACACTTCTTTGACGATCGCATGCAGTGCGGCGCGCGTCAAAGGCGCGCACGTCTGCGTGCTACCGTTCGCTGCCGTCGCGCCAATGGGCAAGACCAGCGGCGTGTCTTCATTGGGCGAGGGCAGTGCACTCAGCCCGAGATGCTGCCGGTAACGCGAGAGCTCCGTCATCATTTCACGCGTCGCAGGCACGAGCCGTTCCTTGCCGCCTTTGCCGTGCACGGTGAGCCACCATCGCATCACGCCGTCTGCATCGCGCCGAACAAAAAACTGCCCCATCGTATTGCCACCGACCTCAGCAATCCGCAGGCCGCCCAGATAGAGCAGCGTGAAGAGCCACCGCACACGAGAGGCATGAGCGATCTCGCGCGGCGTATCGCTTGG
Organism: Caballeronia jiangsuensis; assembly: GCF_046030135.1. Lineage (NCBI taxonomy): Bacteria > Pseudomonadati > Pseudomonadota > Betaproteobacteria > Burkholderiales > Burkholderiaceae > Caballeronia > Caballeronia jiangsuensis. Next base: position 10,322 of record NZ_JAQQDB010000071.1, on the reverse strand, counting down.
CATGGCCGCGATGGTGTCCTTGACCTCTTGCCAGATGCTCGGCTCCAGATAGCGGGTGATGCGTGGCGCCGCGTGTCGGGCACGCTGTCGGGACAGCGAGAGCGGATTGCCCGCCAAGTAGCCCGCCTGAACCAGCCACGAAAACAGCGCATTCAGAATCACGGTCGCCTGGCGCTGACTCGCAGGTGAGAGCGGTCCGTAGAAAGGACGCCAGCGCGCGTCGCTGCGGGCGTGCTTACGCCCGCCACCCGCAACCCAGCTGGCCGCCGGTTGCGGATCGGCCAGGAAGTGTTGATAGCGCAGGCAGTCCTCGTGCGTGAGCGATGAGAGTGGTTTGTTGAGCACGACGACCGACCAGAGCAGGAGGCGCTCGGCTTCCTTGCGGTAGTTCTCGAAGGTGGTCCTGGTGTCCGTGAAGCGCAAGAGCCACGCCCGGATCGCATCGAGATCGTTGTTCGCGGCGATCTGTGCGCGACCCGTGACGGCGCGATTGAAACCCGTGGAGCCATCCAATTCGGACGGAATGACGAGCATCTCCAGCGGCGCAGGATGAAGCGCGACGGAGGGCGGCGAGGGCAGTGCGGGCTTCAAGATCGGGCGATTTGGAAAGCGGCTTTGAGCCATTTTAATCGACATTATAGGATTAATGTCAAATCAATAGCCACGTTGGATTGGATCTATAGCGGATTACGTTGTAATATGAGCGCACTGCTTATCCTTTCGCGGCCATGCCCGACGTTCTCTCCGACGAAACCCGCCTCGCGGCCGATATCGAGCGCCTCAAGGTCGAATTTCCCAAGACGCGTGAACTCTATCGCGAGGTGTGCGCGCTGCTGTTCTTTCGCTTTGGCGTGCCCCCCACCGCTAACCGCCTCTACAACCTGGTCCGGCGCGGCACCATGAGTACACCCGCGTCGGTCTTGAGCGAATTTTGGGCGGAATTGCGCGAGAAGAGCCGGGTGCGCATCGAGCATCCGGACTTGCCCAAAGATTTAAGCGAAGCGGCGGGTGAGTTGATCGGGACGCTGTGGACGCGCGCGGCGACGTCCGCCCAGGCCGAACTGACGTCGCTGCGCGACGAAGTCGAAGCGCAGCGCGCGGAGGCTGAGCGAAGGGTTATCGCAGCCCGGGAAGAACTGGGCCGCACAGAAACGGCGCTCGAGCAACGCACGGCGGCGCTGCTGGCGGCCCAGGTCGAGATCCGGGAATTGGAGCGGCAGCAGGCGGAAGACGCCGCCACGCGTAAAGCGCTGCAGGCGCAGATCCAGCGTCTCGCCGAGGAGGCGGCTATGCGCGAACGGGAAGTCGAAAAAGTGCGCGACCTCTTCTCGCGAGACCTGGAGAAGCTGCGAGAAACCGCCAGTCGTGCCGAGGAGCGCTTACGCGCATCCGAGAACCGCGCGCTCCTGGAAATCGATCGTGAACGCAGCGCCGCAGCGAAGGCGCAGAAAGAACTGGCCGAGGCCTCCAAGCGGGCGGAAAAGCGAGAGGCCGAGCATCGTCGCACCGTCGACGCGCTGCAGGCGCAGCAGGGCGACACGCGCCACCAGAACGGGGTGCTCCAGGGCAAGCTCGCCGCGCTCGAAGCGGCACAACACGCGCTTCAGGATCAGCTGAAATCGCTGCGCACCGCGGCGCGGCCGTCGACGCGCGTGCCCGCTCGCGAAGACCGTTCGAGGCGAGTCGCCCGAAAGGCAGCGGCCGGCAAAAAGGCGAGCGCGAAAGGTCGTCCGTAAATCATGATCGGATCGCGCCCGCGGGCAGGCGCAATCCAAGGCCGAAGGCGCGCCATGCGCGTGATCGGCCAAAGGAGTGAACAGATGAGAAGATCGGCAGAGAACAAGTTGCGGGTGGTGGCGGTGCGCATCGACCCCGTCATCGAGCAGCGGTTGCGGGTCTTGGCCGAGGCCACGGGACGTAAACAATCGTTCTTCCTGCAGCGCATGATCGAAGAGGGCATCGAGGCCATGGAGGAAATCTGGCTGTCGCCGCAAACGCTCGCCAAGGTCCGAAGAGGCGATTTGCCTGACCTGCTTGACGCGCGCAGCGCGACTTCCGACTTGTTCGACTTGGACGTGACCGACGCAGACTCGTAGACAGCAGAGCGTCTGCGATCCGATGCGTTGCCAGCGTTCGGTATCATCCGGTTTGTCTCTAACAGAAAGGAAGGGTTTTAATGAACAAGCAGGAACTGATTGACGCGGTGGCGTCCGGAGCCGGTACGAGCAAGCTCGCCGCCGAGGAGGCAATCAATGCCGTGTTTGAGACGATTGCGAAGACGGTGGCAGCAGGTGATGCCGTTCAACTGATCGGCTTTGGCTCGTTTGGGGCCGGCGAACGCGCCGCGCGCACCGGTCGCAATCCGAAGACCGGTGAGCCGATCGAGATCGCGGCAGGCAAGACGGTCAAATTCACCGCGGGCAAGGCGTTCAAGGACGCCGTCAACCAAGCCTGAGCGAGGGCGGCGCCCGTCACGCCGCCGACTTAGAAGAGTTGCGCATCGAGCGGCCGCAGGCTATTGAGCTTGACGGCCGTGCGACGTTCCGTGCCGTCCGCATGAATCGAGCGGATCATGATCCGTCGGCCACGCGCTTCGCCCAGCACCTCAACGATGCGATCCTCGTACCTCATGAGGGTACCGCGGGGCGGTTTGCGTTTGATGCGGCTGCGACCGGAAGAAGGCATAGGGGTATCGACGGGCGTGCGGCGATCGTATCATGCCGAGATGCCGCGGCGGCACATCGTGTCGCTCACCAGGTCACAGCAATAGGGAAGGGCAAAAGCATGCGCCGCATCGTTGTACGTTCTTCGCCGGTCCACGGACGCGGCGTATTCGCGCTCACCCAGATCGGTGCCAACGAGCAGATTCTGGAATACAAGGGCAAGCGGGTGTCGTGGGCACAGGCGCAGCGCCAGTATGCGCGCTCGGCCGCCGAAGACGGTCACACGTTTTACTTCGATCTCGACGACGGGCGCGTGATCGACGGTGCACAGGGCGGCAACTCGGCGCGTTGGGTCAATCACAGTTGCGCGCCGAACTGCGAGACCGAGCAAGACGGCAGCCGGGTGTTCTTTCACACGCTGCGCGACATCGCGCCCGGCGAAGAGTTGTTTATCGACTATCGGCTTTTTGTGGAAGGCCGCAAATCTGCCGCGCTCAAGCGGCTTTATGCGTGTCGCTGCGGGTCGGGCGCCTGTCGAGGGACGATGCTGGCCGCGTCCTGAAACCACCGATGAAATGATGCGCGCGCGCCACGGGGTATCCCACCTCAACTACCCGTTCAAATATCGCACCGACTCGATCGCGATGGGTCCGATCGTGCACCGTGCTGATGAAACGTGACTGTCATGCCCTCACCCAAATGGATATTTGCTTCACGCTTTAGACGCAATGCGTTCGGGTGGCGATCGTCGCTACCAATTCAACGTCTGAAGGAGGCGGTGTCTGAGATTCGTTCCGTCGCGCGTACGGATTGCGCGCTCGCGGCCGATGGGGCGGTTCTGCTCCTCGAAAAGCTATCACCCGCACTCGAGCAGGTCGATAGTTCCTCGGGCGCCCTGGGCAGTGCGGTCAATCGCGCGATCGACACGCTTGTGCTGGTGATCGTAGCGGCCGACGTGACGCTTGCTGTACGCGGACGTTGGCTGGACAGGCTATTCGAGGCCTTGCAAGACGATCAGATGCCCTACATTGAGCCTCTGGGTGATCACTGGGGCACGCTGTGCGTGACGCCCGAGTTGGCGTCGGAATGGGCGGATCGGCTATTGCCGCTTGTCACGCACGTGCTCCAGGCCGAAGGCTTCAACTACTTCGTCGGTACGGTGCCGTGCTTGAGTGCGCTTTTCACTGCCGGCCGCTTCGAGGAGCTTGTTGAGCTCGCCCAGCGTGATCGGCTGAAGTCCTGGTGGTATCGACGCTGGGCCGTTGACGCGCTGGTTTCGCTCGGACGTCCGGGCGACGCGCTTCGTCTGGCTGAAGCGAGTCGAGGGCTGAACGCGCCCGAGCACGCGATCGCGCGAGCGTGCGAGACGATTCTTCTAGGGTGCGGGATGAGAAACGAAGCCTACGAGCGCTACGCCATTTCCGCGAATCGTGCAGGCACGTACCTCGCAACGTTCCGGGGTATCGCAAAAAAATATCCTGAAAAATCGCAGGAAACCATTTTGTCCGACTTGGTGCGCAGCGAGCCCGGGTCGGAAGGCAAGTGGTTCGCCGCCGCAAAAGACGCCCGCCTTTTCGATCAGGCGGTCGCGCTGTCCAGGCAGAGTCCCACCGATCCGAAAACGCTCATTCGCGCGGCGCGAGATTACGAGGCGACGCAGCCGCAGTTCGCGATGGAATGTGTCGTCTCCGCGCTGCATTGGATGGAGGCCGGCTATGGCTACGAAATCTCGGCGACTGATGTCATCGATGCGTATGATGCCCTCGTTGCCGCGGCGCTCGCCGGTCGCGTGCCGATGGCCGCGGTGGACGACTGTGTGCGAAGCCTGATTAGCAATGCGAATTCGCTGGTGGGGCGAGCGTTGCACACACGCATGGAAGCCGCCCGGCGCTAGAAAAGAAGAAAAGAGAAGGGTATCGGCTGATGCAGCCCTTGGGCGTCGCGCACTTCTGTACGTGAATCCGGCACGGTCCGATCGTTCGCAGCCAGGACCCCAAGGCCGGCCGGTTGCGCGCCCGCATGCTTCCTTGACATCCCGAGAATCTCAATACGCTGGTCTCAACCGATCAGGAGATGCACAGCGTATGAAGACAACCGCAGTCGACCGAAAACATCACGTCCCCGGTACGTCGCCCGACTTACTCAAGCGGACCTCCCTGGAAGCTGATCGCGAACTCGCTCATATACGGAAACTGGTGACGGCAGTGCGTGCAACATCAGCTCCGTTGCCGATAAGCGTTCGGTACTGGAGGGCACGTCTGCATGAGCTACGCGTCGCCTACGCGTTGCTGCCCGCCCAACTTGCCCGGCAGTCTGTGCTTGAGCTTGACGTCGAGGAGATCGCACAGAAACAGGTGGAGGTAGGGCCGAGCGATGAACGCCGCGTGGCGTAGCGGCGTCCTCGAAGATGCTTCAGTGCTCGATTGCTGCCTCTCGACAACGGGCGGCGCCTTGGCGAGTCCGTCCGTGAGACCCGCACTCATAGAGCTTTCCGGACGTCGCTGTCATAGCAGAACGGCTTGTTGCAATAGCTCCAAGGCTTTCAACTCGTCCAAGCGACCGGTGCGGGCCTTGCCGGCGAGCGTCTTCAAGAGTGCCTCGGCGATCGGTGGGATCCCGTCAAGACCGTCTAGGTTGGTTCCCAAAGCGGCGGAGGGCGGCGTTGCTGTAGATTGCGACGTTGACAACGGGGGCAGCGACTCCCCGGGCGCAGAGATGGGGGCGGGGGCGTGGCTTTCGATGCGCTCCAGGGGACTGTCGGCGCGGGTTGCAACGGCACCGCTGACGTTCTCGTGCTGAGGACTCCCAATGCTGTCGCCGTGGCCCGCCGCATCAACTGGCAATGGCTCGGTGTACGGGTTACTAGAAGTGCTAGGCAGCGCTCCATCCATCTCGCTGGTCGGAGCGGCTGCGACCTGTGTATCCTGATACGCCGCCGCAGCGGTTGGCGCCGGTGCTTGGCCAGGCGCGCGCACGCGTGATGCGGGCGCGAGCAACTGCGCGACTGACTCGGGAATGTCGGCTTCAATGCGGGGCGTGTCGAGCCACCCTGCAGGCAAGCCAAGCCCCGCGGTGAAGCGCTCGGCTTCAGCATCATCCATGCGCTTCTTACCGTGGAGTCGGTGCGCCATATTCGAACCGCTAAGACCCAACACCGCGCCGAGCTTGACCTTCGAACCGTTACGTGCGGTGAGAACGTGAAGATTGGCCTGCCTGATGCGCTCTACGGTCGCACCGCCGTTTGGCAAGGCCTGCTTACGCCCGGCCGCTTGATGCGACCCGTGCGGTTTGGACGTATCTCCTGCTCTTGCAGCTTGACCGCTTGTCTGCGCAGAAGCCTTTTGGGCACGGGTCTTGGGCGCGCCCGACGCTTCCTTCGAACTCTTAGACGGCATGGTCGTATCCTTGGACAAGCTGCTGGCAAGCAGCGATGGCTTCTGCGCACTTGGAAGAAGGGGTGCTGCGTCGATGTCACCTTCATCGACAATCTCTTCCCTATGGACGAACTCGAGCGGCGCCTTCAGGCGCGCAATCGTCTCCGGCGAGAGGGCCGGATGATGTTGGTCGAAAAAGCCGGAAGGTAGCCCGAGCGTCGTTTCCATGTGGAAGGCGGTTTCGGGCGTAAATCGCTCTCCGCGCATTAGTTCGGCGATTCGGGTCATGCTGGAGTCAAGTCCCAACGCAATATTCTCCGCGCCGACCACATCGACGAGTAATTTCAACGAGCGAGTCTTAATAATCGACGCCGGCGTGATTCCACCATCACTCGCCTTTATAGGAGGTTGGCCTCGCGGTGGGCGCTTCGGATTCGTCAGGTGATGAGGTTGGCGCCGACTGTTTGGCTTGCCCCGATATCCCGCATTCGGTCCGCGGGTTTGACTCATAGGAGAACTCCGGTGCAATGCGTGAAATTTCCGCGTTCCATTATATCGGCCGTCGTTCGATCTGAGCGACTGTCGCCACGCACGCGTCGTGTGTGGTGCTGGAGGGCGCGTTCGCGCGGCGGGGACCGATCGCGATTAGTGGCGCGCCGCAGTGGAACTGAGCGGCGAGGCGCGCCCGCTAGCGGCGAACCGTTTGAGCCTGTCTCGTGCAGCAACGTGAACATATCTTGGCGCACTCGATAGTTGTCGGTCCGCCTGTTGCAACACCGCTTCGAACAACGGCAGGTCCGCCGCCTCGAACGCCCATCGCCGCTCGACTTCGGCGCGCTGCAAACAGCGCTCCAGAGCCGCTTCAGCGCGTGCATAAATATTTACATCCCGCGTCCCCATACCCCGCATCTTGCACAAAGAACGTGACGTAGACGAGTTGAATAAGCTCGTTAAAAAGATACGCCGATCCAGCACCGGCCCGACAGGCGGCAAACGTCAAGTGATTCGACAAGGCGACAGTCTGCGCTGCTGAAGACGGGAGGGGCAGCAGCATCTCTTTGCTGAGCGGTTTGCGCCACAGCGACCGAGCAGATTGCGAGGAAGGGCGGCGAGATGACATCGGCAAAGAAGGACTTAAAGGTGTCTGCTAGATGCGTGCGGCAAAATGATAACTGGCTAAGAGGCGCGCTATTGTGTCGCATGCCTCGTTCACGCGCGGGATGGGCCAACCATATGTGAGTCGGCGAACTTGGAGGCATCTCAATAATGCGTCGCTTTCCTTGACAGTCGACGGATCAACACAGCGTTGCGTGCAATGACGCATCGCAGCTTTTTTGACGCGGCGAAATCGCTTAGCCTGTACGCTCTTCCTGGACCTTCTTGAGCGCAACGACGATGCAGCAACTCGACATATTTGCCGACAGCCGGGACGTAGCAATGCGCAATGATGTGGTCGAGCAGTTGCAGCTTCGCGACGCCGCCGCAGCGAGAGCGGCGCTGACAGTGCTCGCGGCCGACTACGCGCGCGACAGTGCTCTGCCTGCAATGACGGTGCTTGTCCACGAACTCGAGAACGCATCAACGCTCGCCGTGACGGACCACACTGAGTTGGCTGTGATCTGCCGTCACTTCGAGCATGAGGTGTCGCACGCTGCTCAACAAGTACTGCCCGGGCAGTACGCTCAATCGTGGATGGCAACATGCTGGCGTGAACTTGCGCAGCGTGCCGCGGCGTTGCCGTACTGTGGCGTCGACCCTGACAGTCACGCGGCACCGCTGTGGCTTCGAGCAAGCGACTGGGCCGCGGCTAGCGAAGCGGTCGAAACGATTGCATCCTGGTGGCGCATTCCGTCGCCGCTTGCCTGGATGACCGAGGCGCGCTATCGTGCCGCCGGAATCGACGCCGCGTGGCCGCTATTTGCGGAATTGGCGTGGTTGGCGCCGGCCAAGGTCGCCGCGCTCTTCGACACCCTGAGGGACGCTTCACTCGACGCGCTGCGTCGACGCTTTGATGCAGAGTTCCCAGGCACTGGCGAGATTGAAGATTACGCGTGGTTCCCCGCGTGGCTGTTGATCAGCAAACCAGCAGTTGCAGGCAGGCTCGGCCAGGCGCGCGTGCAGCGCGACATGCCGGCATCGCGTGCGACTGCCCTGCTGGGAGAGATTCTGCGTCGGGAACGTGAAGGCGAACAGCGCGGACTAATTGCCCTTCGTCAGGACATCCGCCGTCTGCATGCGGGCCTGTTTGACCTATACATGGCAACGCGGAACGTGCAGCACCGATGAGCTGCCTATGCTACCGAGCCTCGGACCACCGCGTCCCGATCGAAAACCGAATCACTGACTCGGAAATCTCGCTCCGGACTTTCGGCTGCGCGTGGAAGGCGAAGCGGACTCTGGCGTTTGGACTTTCGGCATAGGCATTGGCTCACGGACCGTGCAGGACGCCGCGCGCCTCGCGAAGGTGTCCGCGGGTTCGGTATCGCGCGTGCTCAACGAGCTCAACGGACGCGACGAGGTCGCACCGGAAATCCGCGAGACCGTGACCGGTTGAGCATCGACCTAGGGTTATCCCGAATACCGCAAGAATTTGTTGTTCAAACGCTCATTAATCTTAAGCGGGTACTTACCTATACTTGAGTCACTGAAACGCAAGCAGGGCTGTTTGCGAAAAACAAGACTCGGAGGTAAGCATCATGAAACTCGCAACTATCGTCGTCGCCGCTGCACTCGCTATTCCGGCGGTTTCTTCTTTCGCTCAAAGCCAGCCGCTGAGCCGCGCTCAAGTAAAGGCAGAACTGGTCCAGCTCGAACGCGCTGGATATAACCCGAGCACGGATCGCGTGACGTATCCGGCCGAGATCCAAGCTGCCGAAGCGAAGGTCGCGGCGCAGAACGGGCAAACGAGCTACGGCGGCGTGGCTGACACTGCGTCGGCTTCGGGCGGCCCGGCTCACACCGGCAATAGCATCGCGCCTGTTTATTTCGGTCACTAATCGACTGACAGAGCCACGAGGCTCCGACTTAAAAACAAGAGAACTGGCCGCTGTGGTGGCACCGCAGACGGCCAGTTTGCTCAATTGCACCTCCGCCACCGGCGTAGCCGATGGCTTGCCCAGCACTTAACTCGTTCTGGGCTCTTTTCGTGGGTGTGTCTAGGGGAAAAGGATAGCGGCGATGTCTCTGGCGCTATGCAGGACGTGAATGACGTCGATGCGCTCGGGTTGACCCGTGACGCGGTAGAAAATCTGGTAGCTGCCGTGAACCCGATGCCGCACGCCGCGATCTTCGTATCGAGGCACGAGCGGGTAGGCGAGGGGCATGTCTGCAAGGCTCATGCACTTGTCACGCATCTCAAGAACGAAGCTCAAGGCGCGGCGCGGATTGTCGCGGGCGATGTAGTCGCCGATGGCCTCAAGCTCGGCCTCGGCGGCCGGTAAAATGCGAACGATCATGCCTTGCCGTTCATCATCGCCTGATATTTAACTTCAAGCCGGTCGAACACTTCTTGGCCGGGTTGTCCTCGGTCAGCCTCTGAATCGGCGATCCCTCGCTCGATCACGGCATCCAACGCGGCAAGCTGCGTCTCGCGATCCTGAATCAATCGCACGCCTTCGCGCAGCACTTCACTCTTCGAGCCGTACCGTCCGGTTTCGACCAGCTTCGTAATGTATCCCTCGAGCTGTTGTCCAAGGTCTGCACTGATCATGGTTCTGCCCTCCAGGAAGTCACCCCCACAGTATAACCCTTAATAACTATTATCAAGCGGGGTCAGCACCGTCTGCTGCAAAGGACTGGTGGCAGACAACGGCGCAGGAGGCCGGTGTCGATTGTTTTTGAAAAGCAGACCGCTCAGGAGAAGTTGGACGATACGGTTGTAGAAGTGCACCGGCTCCGCGATCGCCCGCGAACCTGCACCTTGCAAGGCTTAACGGAAAGCGTTCGCGCACTCCGTGCGCGATGTTGGCATTGATAAGGCAAGCAGCCGGATCGGCAAAGACGGTGACATCTGCTGTCGGCGTTTGTCTCCAAAGACCAGATCCGCGATGACGGGCGGCCTTGAAGCGCGGCGCGGCAACCATCACAAGGCACATTGCTTGCCGCTTTTGCGGCGATTCCCGGCCCGTCAACGAAGTCGGGGCAAAGAGGAGGGCCGCGCTGCTCGCTAATCGGCCATTGCGGACGCTCGACGAGGCGGCTCTGAACGTCCGCAGTATTGCGGCTTGCCGACGTCGGCGGCGCCGCAGCGGCATGGTCACGTGCAGGATCCGCGAGCCTACACTTT
>NZ_JAQQDB010000070.1:0-22883 GCF_046030135.1 Caballeronia jiangsuensis | reverse complement strand
TAATAAACCAACACGAAACCGGGATCCGGCGAGAAGCAAAAAGCGAAAAGCAAAAAACGAAAACCGCGCCAACAAATTCCACCCCTACGTGCTCCGACGCCAAGCGTTCCCCTCCAGCGCCTCGTCGAGCGCATCGACAGACCAAACCTCATCGATTGCCTGGCGAAGCAGCGCCTGCTGACTCTTCGGCGCAAGCCCCCCAATAGGTGGATCGCGATCCAGATTCGTCGGAAACGCATAACCTTCCGCGCACGACGCGATGACCGCATCCAGTTCCGCATCGCTCATTCGTCCCGTCGACTTGCACTCGAGCAGCACCGGAAAAACCGCTTCGCACATGCGCGCGCGATCGAGCGATTCCATCGCGCGACCATATGCCGATGAAACCTGCAACAGGTTCGCCATACGCTGCACGTCGTGTGTCCGATTCGCCCCCGCCGCATGAAAGAGCGCGGGGCTGAAGAAAAGCGCGTCGCCCTTTTCGAGCGGCAATTGAACGTAGCGTGCTTCGAAGTACTCGCGAAAGTCCGCGCGACGCCACGCGACATAACCTCGGGCATACCGCTGCGAGAACGGCAGCAGTTTCGTCGGACCGCTCTCCACAGGCATATCGCTGTGCGCGACCGCGCCTTGCAGCGTGAGAAACGGCGACATCGCATGGACATGTGCCGGATAGCGCCGCACTTCATCCGCCGTCTGAAAGCCGAGGTGATAGTCGCGATGCGCCTGCTGCGCGTCGCCGCCCGGACGCACGACATTGACCTGCGACGTCATCTGGAAACCCGGACCGAGCCACGCTTGCGCCGCACACTCGATAAACGGATTCGCGAAGTAACGCGCGAACACACCAGGCGCCTGCAGACAGAGCTTTTCCTGAGCATTCCAGATGCGATCGTTCGCACCCGCCTTCGCGAAGTGATCGCCCGCGCTCACGCCTTGCGCACGCTCCTCGCGGATGATGGATTCGAAAATCGCGGTGGCCTCGTCGACCGGGCCGGTGTCCGCATACGCATGCTTCAGCACGAAGACGCCCGCACCATCGCGCAGCACTGCCGCCCATTCCGCCTGCAACGCCATCACCTGCGATGGGTCGCGTAATACGCCCGCGAGCGCGCCGCAGTCGTAAAGCGGAATCTGCCGCTGGATATCCGACGCGAACGCCGGCTTTTGCGCGGTATCACGCTCCAGCAGGCTCGCAAACTCGTCGAGCGAACAGTCGCTTTCCGTGTACCAGTTCGTCTCGTTCATGTCTCGCTCCGTTTTCCCTAAGCATAGCCGGTGCGGCGAAACGTGAACCATCAATAAAACATCAAAAAACCATCATCAAGCATTACGCTCGCTTCAGATAGCGCTCCAGAAAGTCGATGAACACCCTCACCTTCGCCGACAGATTCAGCCGCTCCGGATAGATCGCGTAGATATCGGCGGGCGGCATCGACCAGTCGGCGAGCACTTGCTTCAGCGCCCCCGAATCGAGATACGGCTGCGCGTCCCATTCGGAGCGCACCAGCACGCCGTGGTCATCGAGCGCCCAGCGCAGGGTCGCTTCGCCGTCGTTGCTGCTCATCGCGCCCTGCACCTTCACCGTCTCGTGTCGCTTGCCCTTCGTGAAATGCCACGTGCCATACGCGGTGTCGTTCTCACGCAGCACGATGCACCGATGACCGCGCAGATCATCAGGCTCTTTCGGCGTGCCATGCGCCTTCAGATACGCCGGCGATGCGCACACGAAACGCCGGTTCGCCGCGATCTTCCTGCCGACGACGCGCATGTCCGGCAACTCGCCGAAGCGTATGCCGACATCGAACGCGAACTCGGCGAGATTCATCGGACGATCGGTGAGATCGAGCTGCACGTCGACTTCCGGATATTCCCGGCGAAACCCGGACAGCGCCGGCGCGATGTGCCGCCGCCCAAAGCCAAACGTGGCGTTCACCTTCAGCAATCCGCGCGGCAGATCGCGGCTGCTCGACACCATGCGTTCGAGTTCCTGCACCTGTTCGAGCAGGCGCGAGCCAGTGCCGAGATAAAGCTCGCCTTCCTGTGTCATCGCGAGCCGCCGCGTCGTGCGATTCAGGAGCTTCACGCCGAGACGCCGTTCGAGCTGACTCAGACGCGCGCTCACCGCGGGCGGCGTCACGCCGAGCTCGCGCGCAAGCGCCGACAAGCTGCCCTGCGTGACGAGCCGCGCGAAAAACTCTAGGTCCGCGATCGAGTTCATTTATAAATCCATCTTAATAATGGGTTAAATGAGTCTGCATTTTACGGCCTCCAGTATCGAATTACACTGGCTTCGACTTATTCGAGGGGCATCGAGGGAGACAGCATGGGACAGACGCTTTACCAAAAGATCGTGGAGAGCCATACGGTTTTTCGCGTCGATGAAGAGCACGTCGCGCTATACGCCGACCTGCACATCATGAACGAGTACACGAGCCCGCAGGCATTCGCGGGGCTCGCGGAGAAAAACCTGCCGGTGCGTTGCCCGGAGAAGCAGATGGGCGTCGTCGATCACGTGATTCCGACGCATCCCGTGGCCGTCGACAAGCGCACGATCATGATCGACGCGGCCGCGCATCAGGCCGCGAACTTCACGCGCAACTGCGCGCGGCACGGGATTCATCTCTTCGACGTGCGGGACCGCGCGCAAGGCATCGAGCATGTGGTCGCGCCGGAAATCGGGCTGATTCGTCCGGGCATGGTCGTGCTGTGCGGCGACAGCCACACGACGACGTACGGCGCGCTCGGTGCGCTGGGCTTCGGCATCGGCACGTCGGAAGTGGAACATGTGCTCGCGACGCAAACGCTCGTCTATCGCGTGGCGAAGGACATGCGCATCGTCGTGGATGGCGCGCTGGCGCATGGCACGACATCGAAGGATCTCGTGCTCTACATCATCTCGAAGATCGGCGCGCAGGGCGCGCGCGGGTTCGTCGTCGAATATGCGGGCAGCGCAATCGACGCGCTCTCCGCCGAAGCGCGCATGACCTTGTGCAACATGACCGTGGAAGCGGGCGCACGCGGCGCGTTGATCGCGCCCGACGAGACGACGATCCGTTACGTGGCCGAGCGCATCGGCGACGATGCCTTCGTCGCGCAATGGAAGCAGATCCATTCCGATGCCGATGCATCGTTCGACATCACGCACCGCTTCGACGCACGCGACGTTGCGCCCTTCGTCACCTGGGGCACGAGTCCGGATCAGGCGATTGCGATCGACGCGCGCATCCCCCGCCTCGCCGATGAACCGGTCGCGAAACGCAATGCATCGAAGGCGCTGGACTACATGGGGCTGGATGCGGAACAGGCGCTCGACGGCCTCGCGATCGATCACGTGTTCATCGGCTCGTGCACGAACGCGCGCATCGAAGACCTGCGCGCCGTCGCCGATGTCGTGCGTGGCCGCAAGGTCGCGCCTTCCGTGCGTGCGATGGTCGTGCCCGGCTCCGGCATGGTCCGCGAGCAGGCGGAACGCGAAGGCATCGCGAGCGCGCTGATCGAAGCGGGTTTCGAATGGCGTCAGCCCGGCTGCTCGATGTGCCTCGCGATGAACGACGACATCCTGCAACCCGGCCAGCGCTGCGCCTCCACGACCAACCGCAATTTCGAGGGCCGCCAGGGACGCGGCGCACGCACCCATCTGATGAGTCCGGCGATGGCCGCCGCCGCCGCGCTCGCGGGCCGCATCGTCGATGTACGAAAGGAGTTCGAGCATGTCTGAGCACGCAACCCTGGCGGGCATCGCCGCGCCGCTTCCCCTGAACAATCTCGACACCGACCAGATCATGCCGAAGCAGTTCCTGTTCGGCATCGACAAGTCCGGTCTCGCGCGCGGCGTGCTGTACGACTTACGCTTCGACGCGTCGGGCAACGCGCGCGAAGACTTCGCGTTGAACAAGCCCGAATACGCGGGCGCGCGCATTCTCGTCACGGGCGCGAACTTCGGTTGCGGATCGAGCCGCGAGCACGCCGTATGGGGCCTGCAGCAAGCGGGCATCGATGTGGTCATCGCGCCGAGCTTCGGCGAGATCTTCTACTTCAACGCGCAGAACAACCGGCTGCTGCTGATTACGCTCGATGAAGCCATCGTTGCGACATTGACCGCGCTCGTGAGCGATCCGGCGACGAACCGATTGACCGTCGACGTCGAGCATCAACGCGTGAGCACGAGCGATGGCACTCACTATGCATTCGATCTGCCGCCGCGCCAGAAGCGCATGTTCATCGAAGGCCTCGACATGATCGGCATGACGCTCGCCGACAGCGAAGCGATCCGCGCGTTCGAAGCGAAGCATGAAGCCGCGCATCCGTGGATGAAGATCGATCTGCCGAAGCAACGCAAGACTCAGGCGGCGTAACCCAAGAAGAGACGCACGAGCGTCCAGCGCCGCACCATCCCCCATCAGGAGACACGTTATGGAAAGCCCTTCGTTGCGCACGGGCGCGGCGCCGCTCGGACTGCGCGCCCGCTTCTCGATGTTGACCATCGGCGGCATGCCGATCGCGATGTTCGCCGCGCTCGCACTGGTGACGATTCTCGCCGCCGCCACCGGCAAGTTGCCGAACGACATGATCGGCGGCTTCGCCGTGCTGATGCTCTCGGGCCTGCTGCTCGGCGAAATCGGCAGCCGCATTCCGGTGTTCAGGCATATCGGCGGACCCGCGATTCTCTGCCTCTTCGTGCCATCGGCGCTGCTCGGCTACAAGCTGATGGACGACGCCGCGCTCAAGGCCATCACCACGACGATGAAGACCGCGAACCTGCAATATCTTTATATCGCGTGTCTCGTCGCGGGCAGCATCCTCGGGATGAATCGCAAGATCCTGATTCAAGGCTTTCTGAAGATGTTCGTGCCGCTGCTTGTCGGCACCGTGACGGCGATCGCGGCGGGCGTGCTCGTCGGCCTCATGTTCGGCCATGACCCGAAGCACACGTTCTTCTATATCGTCATGCCGATTCTCGGCGGCGGCATCGGCGAAGGCATTCTGCCGCTGTCGATCGGCTATGCGGAGATCACCGGCGCGGCGCAAGGTCATCTCATTGCGATGATGGTGCCGGCCGCGCTCATCGGCAACGTGGTCGCGATTCTTGCGAGCGGCTTGCTCAAGCGTTTCGGCGAGAAGCATCGCGCATATAGCGGCGACGGCACGCTCGTGAAGAGCGGCGACGATCAGGCGCTCCTCAAGGAGCAAAAGGCCGAGGCCGCGCTCGATCTGCGGCTGATGGGCTTCGGTCTGCTGCTCGGCTGCACGCTCTTCATTCTCGGCATGTTGCTCGCGCCGGTCACGGGCATCCCCGGTCCTGTGCTCATGATCGTCGCGGCGGCGGTGCTGAAGGTCGCGCGCGCGATTCCCGAGCGTATGGAAATCGGCGCATATCAGATCTACAAGTTCATGTCGACGAATCTCACCTTCGCGATTCTCGTCGGACTGGGCACGCTGTTCGTGTCGTGGGACAAGCTCGTCGGCGCATTCTCGCCCGCGTATTTCGTGATCTGCGCATCGACGGTCGCGGCGATGATCGTGTCGGGCTTTTTCGTCGGTGCGTGGCTGAAGATGTATCCGGTCGAAGCGGCGATCATCACCGCGTGCCACAGCGGCCTCGGCGGCACCGGCGATGTCGCGATTCTTTCCTCGTCGAACCGCATGGGCCTGATGCCCTTCGCGCAAATCTCGACGCGCATCGGCGGCGCGGGCATGGTCGTGTTCGCCACGCTGATGATGAAGTGGTTCGGCTGATGCGTGAGCGCTCTTCGCGTCAGAACCGCTCGATCATGCCGACCTGCACGCCGCGCACCGGCGCACCGGGATAAGCCGCCGGAATGCCGACGACGTTCACGCCGCGCAGCGTGAATGTCGCGTCATTATGATTGCGCAGCATCGCGCCGCTCGCGTAGAGCAGCACCTTCGGTGAAAGATCGTATTCGCACGCGACGCTGAACTGGTCCGCGTCGTTGTCGCCGCCCGAGCGGTCGCGCGCATACGCATACCCGAGCGACGCGCGCAGGCGCGGCGTCACTGCATAGCGCATCGATACCGAAAGACCGTCGCTGTGATAACGCGGCGATCCGCCATCGCCATTGAAGTACGAAAGAAAGGCCGTCGTCTTGCCGATGCGATACGACACGCCGCCGAGATTCGCACGCAGGCCGGTGTCGCCTTGCGTATCCTGATGCGCGTAGGAAATGCGAAACGGCCCGTTGTGATACGCGAAGGTCTCGTAGTTGCCGGATAGCCCGTTGCCATCGCCGCTATCGCGCAAGGCGACCATGAGCGTCGTCGTGAAGCCGTGAAAATCGGGCGACAGGTACGCAATGCCGTTATCCGTATAAGGCGTGATCTTCGACAGATTGTTGAGGCCCGACGCAATCGTGCCCGCGCCGAAAGCATCGAGACCGCCCTTGAACGGGATATAGATCGGCGAGTACTGGCGGCCCATGCGCAACTCGCCCCACGGCGCGCCGAGGCCGATCCAGGCCTGCCGGTTGAAGATCGTGTTGGCGGTCGCGAAGGTGCCGTCCGCCGAACTGAAGCCGCTTTCGAGATCGAAGATGAGGCGCGTGTCGGCGCTCAATTGCTCGTAGCCGCGCAAGCCGAAGCGCGAGCCGCGATACGCGCCCGAATCCATGCGCGGCGTCCAAGACGAGCCGGGGTTCGTCACTTCGATGCTGGTGTCGATCGTTCCATACAGCGTCACGGCGCTCTGCGCGTGAGCCGTCGATACGCCAATGCCGCATGACATCGATATGGCCAGCAAGCGAATGAAAGTCTTTGTCGGACGCATGAAATCTTCGGCCCAAATAACGAGCCGACAGGATCAGGGTAAAAGGGTTGGCCGGACGAAGCGGCGGCAAGCATGCCAGCGCCGCCGCCCGCCATGATAATCGCCCGGGCGGACGATCAGCGATTCAACGCATACGCGATGACGTAATCGCCGCGATCGGGCGATTGCCGCGCGCCGCCCGCCGAGATCAGCACGTACTGTTTGCCGGTCTTCGGCGAGACGTAGCTCATCGGTCCGCCCTGGCTTCCGACCGGCAGGCGCGCCTTCCACACTTCCTTGCCCGTCGCGCTGTCGAACGCGCGCAGATAGTAGTCTTGCGTACCCGCGATGAACACGAGTCCGCCTTGCGTCGCGAGCGTGCCGCCGAGCGTCGGCATGCCGATGGGCATCTTCATGCGCATCTTGATGCCGAACGGTCCCGTGTCCTGCACGGTGCCGACGGGCACTTGCCACAACAGTTTCCGCGTCTTCAGATCGACGGCCGACAAGGTGCCGAACGGCGGCTTCTGGCACGGAATGCCGAGCGGCGACATGAAGCGGTTCTTGTTCACGGCATAAGGCGTGCCCTTCAGCGGCACCGCGCCCATGCCCGTGTTCACCGCTTCGCCGCCGTTGCTCGCGGGCGCGCTGTCGGTCTTTTGCGGCACCATCTGCACCCAGAGGCCGAGACGCATGTCGTTCACGAAGACGACGTGATGGTTCGGATCGGTCGACAGGCTGCCCCAGTTCATGCCGCCGAGCGAGCCGGGAAAGCTCAGCGAAACGTCTTTGTCGGGCGCGGTGAAGAGGCCTTCGTAGCGCATCGATTTGAAGCTGATCCGGCACACCAGCTGATCGAAGGGCGTGGCGCCCCACATGTCCGATTCCTTCAGCGTATCCGCGCCGATCGTCGGCATGCCGACCGAAAACGGCTGCGTGGCCGAGTATTGCTCGTTGGGGATCGTGCCCGTCTTCACCCTGCGTTCTTCGACACGCGTGAGCGGTGTACCCGTCATGCGGTCGAGCACGAAGATCTGGCCGGACTTGGTGCCGAACACTACAGCGGGTTTCGTCGATCCGTCCTGCTCCGGAAAGTCGATGAGACTCGGCTGCATCGGCACGTCGAAGTCCCACAGATCGTTGTGGACCGTCTGGTACACCCACTTTTGCTTGCCGGTGGTCGCATCGAGCGCGAGGATCGACGTCGCGTAGCGATGATCCAGCGGCGTGCGATTGCCGCCCCACAAATCCACCGATGAGCTGCCCATCGGAATGAACACGGTGTTCATCGCGGGATCGTAGGACATCGGCGCCCACGAGTTCGGCGTGCTGCGCGCGTAAGTCTGGCCCGGTTGCAGGCGCGCGTTGGGATCGTCGCGGCCCGGATCGAAGGCCCAGCGCATCTCGCCGGTGATGACGTCGAAACCGCGCAGCACGCCGCCCGGCATGTCGGTCTGGACGTTGTCCGCCACGCGCCCGCCCACGACGACCGTCGTGCCGGCGAGCGTCGGCGCTGAGGTGAGCTGGTACTTCGGATCGTCGGCGACGCCGAGGCCCGCCTTCAGATTCACGAAACCATGATCGCCGAAGCCTTCGCACAGCGCGCCGGTGTCGGCGTCGATCGCGACGAGGCGCGCATCGATCGTGTTCATCAGCACGCGGCGCTGGCAACTCGCTCCCGCCGCGACGGCAACGGCCGTCACGGGCGTCGAGCCTGCCACGGAAGGTTGCGTCAGAGGCTGGGTCGCATCGAAATAGGCGAGACCGCGGCAGCGGTTCCACACCTGCGCCTGCGCGTCGATCTCGCGCTTCCAGATTTGCTTGCCGCTGTCCGCATCGACGGCGATCACGTTGTTATGCGGCGTGCACATGTAGATGCGATCGCCGATCTGCAGCGGCGTCTCCTGATCTTCCGCGCCGTTGCCGGTGGGACTGTCGGGGATATCGCCCGTATGGAACGTCCACGCGACATGCAAATCCTTCACGTTGTCGCGCGTGATCTGGTCGAGCGCCACGAAGCGGCTGCCGCCGGGCGTATTGCCGTAGTTATTCCAGTCCTTCTGCGCGTGTTCCTTCGCAACGGGCACGAGCGGCGCTTCGTTTCCTTCGGACGCGACAGTCGGATGCGGCTGGAACATCTGCACGAAGGCGAGGAGCATGCCCGCCGCGATGACGCCGGCAAGCCCGTATGCACGCTTCGGCGCGCGCTTGCCCGTCTCATGCCTGCGCAACGATGGCCATGCGAGCAGCGCGAGCACCATGAAACCGGCCGGCAGCATCAGACGCGACACGAGCGGCCAGAAATCGAAACCGGCGTCGATGGGCGCCCATATGAGCGTGCCGATGAACGCCGCTGCATACACGAGCACCGCCGACGATTTCGCCCGCATGAACTGCACCGCCGACACGACGATGACCGCGCCCGCAATCACGAAATAGAGGCTGCCGTGCAAAAGCGCGAGCTTCGCGCCGCCGACGACGAAAAACAGACCAGTGGCCAGCAACGCGAGGCCCAGCAATACGCACCCTGTTCTCAGCACGGCTGAGAGACGGGCTTCACTCGTAGACATCGAATCTTCTCCAGGAATCTGCCATGCGATCCGGCATCGGTCGGCGAAACGGAATGCCGCGGCCATGTCGCGCCGCGCGATGAAAAGCGTTCCGTTGGAGTCAGCGCGTCGGACGACGCACTTCGTCATTCGCCGATGCCGCGGCACACGAGGAATCGGCAACGCGTGAATGCGTGCGCCGAAGTGCGCGGCTGGATCGCCTGCCCGGCCCGGTCACGAGAACCGGCAAGGGGCATTGGCGTAAACCACTATATTCTAACTGGATAGTTAAATGTTTGCTGCATTCAGCCTTCGTGCTCGCTCGCGAACGCCTCGCCCTCACGCTCCAGCCACGAGCGAAACAGCACGATCACATCGTCATCGGCCTTGTCATCGGCGACATAGGTGCAGTAGCTTCGCGACGGCAGACGCGGACCGTCGAACGGCGCGACGAGACGGCCTGCGGCGAGATCATCGGCGACGAGCGCGGTCGGGCCCATCGCGATGCCCATGCCATCGACAGCGGCCTGCAAGGTCAGATAGAAGTGATCGAAAGTCAGCACCGCCGCGGGCGTGAGCGCGGGCAGATCCACCTGCGCGAGCCAGTCGGGCCAGACGCGCGGCAGGCTCGACGTATGCAGCAACGTGTGCCGCTGCATGTCTTCAGGCGTTCGCAGCGGCAGGCGCCGCAATAGCGCCGGACTGCAAACGGGCAAGCGTTCTTCTTCGAGAAACGGCCGCATCGCATAGCCGTAAAAGGTATCCGGGCCGCCGCGGATCACGATGTCATGCGTGTCCTTCAGGCTCTCCACCGGCTCGTTCGATGTCTCTATCCTGACTTCCACATCGGGATGAAGGACGCGGAATCGTTCCAGCCTCGGCACGAGCCAGCGCAAGGTGAATGTGGCGGGCGCATTCACGGTCAGCGTTCGCGACACTGTCTCGGACAAGCCATAGCGGGCCGTGGCCTGCGCAAGCCGATCGAAAAGCGGACCGATTTCCGCGAGATAAGCCCGCGCCGCGGGCGTCAGCACGACGCGCCGGTTGTGACGCTCGAATAGCGACGCGCCGAGCCACGCTTCGAGCAGGCGCACTTGCTGGCTGATCGCGCCGTGAGTCACGTGCAGTTCCGCCGCGGCTTCCTTGAAGCTGCCGAGCCGCCCCGCAGCCTCGAAGGCGCGCAACGCGTTGAGCGAAGGCAATGCCGGTCTCATTCACCAGAGTTTTTCTAACACGACAACGCAATTTATATGGTTTGTGCAGGGCTTACAAGATAGTTATTCTATGAACTATCCGTCACATAACCGACATAAAACGCATGTTCACCTACACCGGCGGCGTCGTTCTCTTTGCAGCGGTGCTTCACGCGAGCTGGAACGCGATGCTCCACGGCAACCGCGACCGCTTCCTCTCGATGACATGGATGAGCATCGCCATCGGGGTCGTGTCGGCGTTCGTCGTCTTCTATTTGCCGATGCCCCCGAAAGCCGCGTGGCCGTACATCGTCGCTTCGGGGCTCGTGCATATCGTCTATAACGTGAGCCTCGTGCGCTCGTATCGTCGTGGCGATCTTGCGCAGGCTTATCCGATCGCACGCGGTTCTTCGCCGATGCTCGTCACGCTCGGCGCGGCGTTCTTCGCGCACGAAGGCATCGGCGTGCTGCATGCGTTCGGGATCGTATTGATATCCGGCGGCATCATGGCGCTCGCTTTGCAGGGCGGCCGCGTGTCGCGCGCGGGCGTGCTCGCCGCGCTGACGACGGGCGTGACCATCGCGATCTACACGGTGATCGACGGCATCGGCGTGCGTCTCTCCGACGGCGAAGCGCTCACCTACACCACGTGGATGTTCATGTTCTACTGGCTGATGCCGGTGATCTTCGTCGCAAAGCGTGGCCTGCCGGCGCTCTGGACGCCGGTGAAGGAAGCGCCGATGGCCGTGGGTTCGTCGCTCGCGGGCGGACTCGTATCGATAGCCGCCTACGGCATCGTGATCTGGGCGATGCAGTCCGGCGCGATGGGCGCGGTATCCGCGTTGCGCGAGACGAGCGTCGTGTTCGCGGCGCTCATCGGACGCGTGTTCCTGCGCGAACCGGTCAGCGCAAAGCGCTGGCTCGCGTGCGTGGTCGTCGCGGCCGGGGCCGTTTGCCTGGGGCTATGAAGCATGCGTCGAACTAAGGCCCAAGCCTGCCTTTGATCGACGAATCGGGATTGCGCAGGGTTCGATAAATTGCCGACGTGGCATTGGGCACGTTACCGATAAGAATCGAGAAGAACCTTGCAACCCGTACACGAATGGCACGCGGCGCCTCTGCCCGCAGATGAAGCGAAGCGGCTCCAGTTGCTGCGCAGCCTCGACCTGCTCGACACCGCGCAGGAAGAAGTCTTCGACCGCGTGACGCGCGTCGTCGCCGAGCTGTTGCAGGTGCCGATCGCGCTGGTGTCGCTCGTCGATGAACATCGGCAGTGGTTCAAATCGCGCATCGGGCTCGATGTATGCGAAACCGCGCGCGACGTGTCCTTCTGTGCGCACGCGCTGCATTCCGGGCGTCTGCTGCTCGTCGAAGATACGCGGGACGATCCACGCTTCGCGGGCAATCCGCTCGTCACGGGCGCGCCTCATATCCGCTTCTATGCGGGCGTGCCCTTGCGCTCGTCGGATGGCCTCGTGCTCGGCACGCTATGCGCCATCGACACGAAGCCTAGAACGCTGAGCGCGTCCCTGCAAGCCTCGTTGTGCGATCTCGCGGCGACCGTCGAGCGCGAAATCGTTCAGCGTGAAGCCGCACGCGAGACGCGCGAGCTTCAGGAAGCGGACCGCCGCAAACTGCGTCTGTCCGAATCGCGCTTTCACACGATCTTCCAGCGGACGCCGACGGGCAAGGCGATCGTCGATCTGAGCGGCCGCTTCGTCGAAGTCAATCCGAAGCTGTGCGAAATCACCGGTTATAGCGCCGACGAACTCGTCACGATGACCTTCCAGCAGATCACCGAGGAAGCGGACCTTCCCGCCGATCTGCAACTCGTGAGCGAACTGCTCGACGGCGCGAGAAAGACCTATACGCTCGAAAAACGATACAGACGCCGCGACGGCGAGCCTGTGTGGATCGAGCTTTCCGTCGCGCTGATTCGCGACGAGCGTGGCCTGCCGCTGCACTTCGTGAGCGTGATGCACGACATCACGAGCCGCAAGCATAGCGAAGAGATGTTGCGCGATTACCGGCAGGAACTCGAACGCCGCGTGCTCGAACGCACCTGCGAACTGACCAGCAGCCGGACCACGTTGCAGACGATCACGGACAACCTGCCGGTGCTGATCGCTCATGTCGATGCCGATCTGCGCTACCGCTTCAACAACCAGATGTATCGCGAGGTGTTCGGCGTCGAGCCGGCCGCATTGCGCGGCAAATACGTGCTCGACACGATCGGCGCGGCGACGTTCGAGCGTTGCCTGCCCTACTTCCGTCGCGTGCTCGCGGGCGAACGCGTGACGCACGAGGATATCGTCTACGAGGGCGCGCCCGGCCGCATCTGGAACGCGACGTATATCCCCGAATACCGGCGCGATGATGTCGGCGGCTTCTACATCATGTCGCAGGACATCACCGAGACGAAGCGGCGCGAGAACCAGATGCGCTCCGAAGTGATGCTCGACGCGCTGACGGGCCTGCCCAACCGCCGCGCGCTCGCCGAGCAGCTCGCGCTTTCCGTCGATGCGGCCCGTGACGAAGACGTGCCCTTCGCACTCTTCTTCATGGACCTCGACGGCTTCAAGAGCGTCAACGACCAGCACGGCCACGACACGGGCGACGCACTCCTCAGACAAGTAGCCGCGCGCCTGAAAAAGACGACGCGCGCGGGCGACCTCGTCTGCCGCCTGGCCGGCGACGAATTCGTGCTGCTCGCGCGGGGCATTGCGTCGGCGAGCGCATGCAGCCGGATCGCGCAGGATATCTGCCGCGCGATCGGCCGGCCTTTCGAACTCGGTTGCGGAGAGGCGCATCTCGGCACGAGCGTGGGCATCGCGATGTGCGCCGGCGGCTTCGATACCTCCGCTGAAGCGATCCTCGCCGACGCCGATCGCGCAATGTACGAGGCCAAGCGCAAGGGGCGCAACGGCTTTCGCTTCGCGCCGGTGTTTGCCGAAGCGACGACGCCCGCGATCGACGACTATCGACACGAAATTCTCACGATGCGGAATTGAGGTCCGTTTCCCGAAAATCTACGCTGCATGGCAGCACGGCGCGGGTTGCACATGGGAGGATCGGCTTTCTCATCATGAGAGCGTGCGCATAGCGCGTTGATTCATATCGACTTTTATTTGGTGCGCAACACCACGTACGGCACCCGGCCGCCGTCGTTTCTTCGATAACCTCTTATACAAGAGGTGCACGTTCGCCGATGCGGACCGCCCAGTGCTTTCCAATCACGCGGGAGTAACGCAATGCAGAATGTCTATATCGAACCGATGCCGAAGGGCCAGTGGGGACCGATCGACGGCTACACGCTCGAATTCCATGACGGCACGAAGATCACGCAGCAGGTTTATCGCTCGGAACGGCTCGCCGCCGACGAAATCAAGCTGCGCGGATATGCCCCGATGGTCGCGAAGGTCCGCGTGACCGACAAGACTGTGGACGATCACTGGCAACCCGCCGCATAAGCCTTGCAAATGCGCTTCGCGTCTTGCGCGAAGCGCATCCCCCGCCAATTTCCCCCGCCGCATCGCGCTGAAAACGCACTGACGTCGTGCGCGATGTCATAAAAGCGTCGACTGGGCGATGCACGATGCATGTCTGTCTTGCATGGAGACCGACAATGTTGATTGCCTGCGCCGCCTATCAGGACGGCCGAAAGCTCGGCGACATTACCATCGAAGCAATCAGCGATTACGTGCAGAAGCCGGAGTGCTTCGTCTGGGTCGCACTGAAAGACCCCGAGCCCGCCGAACTCGATGCGATGAAAGAGGAATTCGGTCTGCACGAGCTCGCTGTCGAGGATGTGCGCGCGCATCATCAATGGCCGAAGATCGAGGAATACGGCGAGTCGCTCTTCGCGGTGATGCACACCGTCGAGCTGCAGGATGACGCCAGTCTGCTGTTCGGCGAAGTCGACGTGTTCGTCGGCAGGAACTACGTGCTCTCGGTGCGCATGCGCACGATGCACGGCTTCAAGAAAGTCCGCGAACGCTGCGAGCGCGAACCGCCCCTTCTCAGGCAAGGTTCCGCGTTCGTGCTCTATGCGCTGATGGACGATATCGTCGACGGCTATTTTTCCGTGCTGGAAACGATGACCGCCGAACTCGAAGTGCTGGAAGACCGCATCTTCTCGCGTCAGGAGGGCCGCGATTCGCGCGAGCTGATCGAAGACCTGTATCGCTTCAAGCGACAGCTCGTCGTGCTGCGTCATCACGTCGGCCCGCTGCTCGAAGGCGTCGGCAAGCTGACCGGCGGCCGCGTGCCGGGCATCTGCGAAGGCATGACGGCCTATTTCAAGGACGTATACGTTCACCTGGAGCGGATCGTCGGCGCGATCGAAGGACGCCGCGAAATGGTGATCACCGCGATTCAGGTCAACCTCGGCATGATCGCGCTCGCCGACAGCGAAATCACCAAGCGTCTCGGCACGTTCGCGGCGATGTTCGCGGTGCCGACGATGATCGCCGGCATCTATGGCATGAACTTCGAGCACATGCCGGAATTGCACGCGCGCTTCGGCTATCCGACAGTCATCGCGGCGATCGTCACCATCGACTTCCTGCTCTTTCGCTGGTTTCGAAAGGCGAAGTGGATTTGAGCTTCCGCTTAATTCTTCGTTTTGCCCGGCTTCCAGCTTCCGTCCGTGGTCATGGCGGGTTTCACCGGCGCAGGGATGGCCGCGACCTTCTGGAATTCCTTCGGCGCGGTTTTCGTTCGTGCGACCGGCGCGGGACTCGGCGACTTGGCCGCCTGCCGATTCTTCGGCTCCGCGCTAGCCACGCGGCGTTGCGGCGGCTCGGTGCATGCGCGACCGGCTTTGTGCGCACATGCGGCGGTGGGTTTTGCTTTTGAAGCAACCTTGGATACGGCTTTCGAATCGGCCTTCGAAACCGTTTTGGTCGCGGCTTTGACCGCGTGCTGCGCGCGGGACGCCGGATGTTTCGCCGCGACCGGTCGTTCGGGAACGACAACCGGGGGAGTGTCGTGGACTTCGCTCGACGCGGCTACCGCCATCAACGGCGAAGGCGTTTCGGCTGAAGAATTCGCCGGCCCGCGATGCGTCGCCTCGACGATTCGCTGCGGCGCCACATCGACCTTCGGCGGGTTCTGTTGTCCGACGCTGCCCGCGACCGCGACAGGCAGTCCGGCCGCGCGCGCCGTCGACGGATGTTGTTCGAAATAAGCGCGTATCAGGAAACACGCGCTGATCACGACGCCGCCCATCGCGACCGTGGCCAGTATCGAGTTCGAAGCGCGCTGTGGTTCGATCACGACGGTGCCGGCGGCGGTTGCGGGAGCGGGCAAGCGCGGCTCGCGCCGGCGCGGACGCACGCTCCAGCGCACGCGCGCCACTTCGCTCGGTTCCTGAAAATGACGCGTTACGCCGCGCGCCGCCTCGACCGCCCGCACCGCGGTCTCCGCGCCCTTCGTGAGTACGGCTCCGTGTCGGTCGGCGCCGCAGAACGGGCATACGCTTTCTTCTACTGATGAAAGGCTTTCACACCGGGGGCAGATGATGAGGTATAGCGACGAGCCGCCGGCCCGCTGGTCCATTGTCACACTCCGTCCGAATCAGTTCGGAAGGCCGATCGACAATCAGCGATCGCCCGGTCGCAAGTAATACATACGAATCACCGTAGCATACCGGGCAACGTTTCGGAAGATCAAACAAACCCATCGGGAAGCGTTCAATTGTCAGGCGAATAAGGCTCTCTTCGCGACGCGGCCATTAATTCGGAGCTAATTCAACGCCCCCATGATATGCACGCATACCTGAGCGGAGGACGATGAAATGAGCCTGCTGACCGATGAACGCCTGACCACACTGAGCGAGATCGCCACCGATTGCTTCGATGTCGATTTCAGAAGCGGCGATGCACTCGACGATCGCATCGCCGTCAAGCCGATCGATATCGTGCGCGCGCTGGAAAGCGCCTATGACATGGGGCTGGTTGCAGGCTATCACCTGACGCGCGGAAAGATGTGCCCGCGATAATCGGCGCTGCTTCCGAGCGCGATCGAGCTTATCTTTTGACTAATGGCGTAACGCTCGTTTCGGGTTGCAGCGTTCCGTCCTTCGTTTTCTTCATGAAGGCACGGATAGCTTCGTTCAGAGGACGCTCCATCGTCAGATAGGCAAGATAGCCAACGAATATCGACGCCATCACAAGCAGGATGCATGCGATATCGCCTTGCAAAGCCCGCGACTTGTCGAAGTGTCCGAGACCGTGGGCGATCACGGGTACCGTGAGCGTATGCGTGAGATAGATCGAGTACGACGCATTGCCGACGGGAAGCAGAACGATTCTTGGAATCCATCCATTGGCCGATTCCCAGAAGACAAACCCTGCCACGAGCAGCGCCGATGGAATGCCAGCGAAGATGAACCGGTGCTCCATTTCGGGCGTGATGGGCGACACAAAGAATCCCAGTATTCCGGTCACTGCCATGCAGGCTGAGACGGCAATGGGAACCTTCATTCGTTGCGTATACATCCATCCGATGATGCAGCCGAAAACGAATTCGAGCATCATCGGGTTCGTCATGAAACGCCAGTAAAAGGCGTTCGGCTGAGCTATGAGCGACCCGAGTCCAAGCATCACGAAGAACGCCACGATGCAATACCGCATGGGACGCTCGGCAAAGCATAGCGAGACAGCAAAGACTAGATAGAAGAACATCTCATACGTGAGGGTCCATCCTACGTACAAGACGGGATATGCATGTCCTGCCTCTTTGACTTCATAGGGCAGAAAGAGATAGGACGTGATGGTCCGCGCGAGGCTGAACTTTTCGGTGCTGAAAACGGAAGGCGCGAACAACAGCAGCATCACCATGAACGTCGTCAAGAGCCAGTACATGGGCG
Source organism: Caballeronia jiangsuensis (assembly GCF_046030135.1). Taxonomy (NCBI): domain Bacteria; kingdom Pseudomonadati; phylum Pseudomonadota; class Betaproteobacteria; order Burkholderiales; family Burkholderiaceae; genus Caballeronia; species Caballeronia jiangsuensis. Next base: position 5,507 of record NZ_JAQQDB010000070.1, on the reverse strand, counting down.
CGATGCGAGTCAGACGCGCGAGCATGAACTTCCGGGCGGCGTCGATGCCCCGCGGCTTGTTGGCCGTGGTCAATACCATCACGAAGCCGGAGATCACAAAGAAGATATCGACGCCCGCCATGCCGCGGATAGCGAATCCCGATGTGTATTCGGGAACCCAACCGGCGTTTTTCAGGCTATTGACCGCGTGAAATGCCACGACAAGGCTGGCCGCGATGCCGCGCAGCCCTTGCAAAGAATCCAGTTTGGTCATTGCGGATAACCTCGTCGGCGCCGGTGTCGTCAATACATTCCTTGAGGCCTTGCGCGCCTCATTTCACCAGGGCCTTGATGGCCAGCTTCTTTGCCATCTGGAATGTCTTGGGGAATCTGGTTTCAATGCCCAGCACCACGCGGCTGGACAGCCGCTCCATATCCTTCGGGCAATTGAACGCCATGCCATTGAACTCGCGCAAATTCAGCGGCTTGATCTTAGACTGAAACTGCAGAAACCGGTGCGAGGCCGGAATGAAATGCGACGTCAGAGAACTGCGGGAAAATTCCGGCCGCGTCGTGCGCAAGCTTCCATGGATCGTTTTCGAGTTCCAGACAAGCACGTCGCCTTTTTGCAGGAACGGCGCGCGGAATTCGAGTTGTTGTTCGGCGAGGATCTTCCTCACAAGCTCTTTGTATTGACCGTGATTGAACGCAACGTCGAAGTTCTTCCCGTTCTTCACCATGTCGATGCGATGACTGCGCGGCACCACGAAGAAGCGCCCCGCGCCCGCGTCGATATCCTCCAAGGCGTACCAGCAGCCCACCATCGTGCCGATTCTCTCGCTATCGAGATAATACGTGTCCTGATGAGGCCACGTTTCCGCGTTTCCTTCGAAGTACATGCTCTGCACGAGCTTGCCGTCTTCCGCAAAGAGTTCTCGCGTGATCGCCTTGATCGGCGTACTCGCAAAGGCTCTGACCGCTAACTGCTTTAGCGGCGCGAACTCCAGATCACCAAGAGATTGAAGATTGAGCAGCGGATTCATCACGAACCCGTATTCGTTGATCTTGTTCTTTTCCGGATTCGCTGTCGCCTGCCGATATATGTATCCCGGATAGCGCTTGACGGTATTCTCGAATGCATTGCGAATGGAATCGCACACGGTCTGATCCACTACGCCGCGCACGACGACATAGCCATTCTCCTCGTAGTATTGCTTTGCACCGGCGAGGTCGATCAAGTCGAACGTGGTCGAGTTCTGAGCCACGGTTTCCGGAATTTCGATTTCAGTTCCAATCGGACTAAGGATCTTGTACATGGTGGGCACCGAAGGCTGATTAGACCGGCATGATCGCTCTCTCGGGAGCCCTTACACGCTACGTCGAACGCGTCAGCCTGCGTCGCTCCTGACGGATTCCGCCAAGGGATTGGCCTGAAGTGGCAAAAACGCCGGCGGTGTTTCCGACGATCACGACTTCGCCGCCGCGCGCGGCAAATGCGGCGCAGTCTGTGCGATGTGATCGAGTTCGTCGCGCACCGCGTCGATCACACATGCGTCGTGCACACAGGGACTGGCCGCATGGAGCGCTTCGAGACGCCGCCGCACCGCGCCGTACTGCGCGCCCGCACGGCGATGCAGTTCAGCCCGCTCGCTGTAGCGCAGGAGCGTCTGCAACGAGGCGAGCACGGCCGCGCTCAGACTCGTCATGCCGATGATGATGCGCACGTCAGGCGACACCGCCTGCGCGACGAGCGAAAGGAACGCCGACGTGCCCGTCGCCGCCGTGATGCCGATGACGCCAAGACCGAGGCGTCGGCCGCAGCGCGTCAGCCGGTCGGCCATCGTGTAGTGACGTATCTGCGATTCGCGGGCGCGCCTGATCCACGCCAGCACGAGCGCCGGCGTGTCGCGAGGCGGATCATACGAGGAAGCCGTGCCGGTTCGTTGCGATTGAAGGAGCAAGTCGGTCATGTTCGAAGCATTTCATGAACAGACCTCATCGTCGCCGCGAACACGGACACATCGTGTCCCGTTCAGCGCGGCGCCTGGATCATCTTCCAGCCGTTGCCGGCGGGATCGCGAAAGCCCGCATCGACGCTGCCGAAGCGTTCCACCGGCTCTTGCGTGAACTCCACGCCGCTCGCCTTCAGCCGTTCGTAGGTCGCGCGGCAATCCGCAACGGACAACACGAGCGGCGGCATCGCGCCTTTCGCGACCATCGCGCGCAGGGTGAGCGCGGTGGCGTCGTCGTGAATGGGCGGGCCGGGCGCGAACAGGCCGAGCTGGAACGATGGCTGATCCGGATGCTGCACGGTGAGCCATCTGTACGTGCCGTTGCGCACGTCGGTGTGAACGCGAAATCCGAGTTTGTCGACGTAAAACGCGAGCGCTTCGTCCTGATCGTCGACATAGATGCCCACCACGCTGATGCCCTGGTTCATGTGACCTCCTTCGTTGAAGATGGCCGCACTGTACCCGTCGCGCCCCGCCGCCGCTTCTCCAAAACTGCGATCGTGAGATCGGGGCGCTGCGCAGCCTTCAGTACGCACGCGGGCACGCGATCGAGCGCGGGCGCGACGGCGCGGGACTCGACGCGCATCGCGCCCGGACTGTGGCCCGTGATATCGCGAAAGATGCGGCCGAAGGTGCCGAGGCTTTCCCAGCCGGTGACAAACGCGATGTCCGTGATGGAAAGGTCGGTGTCGCGCAACAGCGTGACGGCCTGCTCGATGCGCCGCGTCAGCAGATAGCGATGCGGCGGAATGCCGAAGGCTCGCTTGAACGAGCGCGCGAAATGCGCTTCGGAGACGCCGCTGACTTCGGCCAGACGCCTGACCGGCCAGTCTTCGTGCGACGACGCATCCATGCGGTCTTTGGCGCGCAGGAGGCGCCGCAGCAGTGCCGGATCTTGCGAGGCGTCGGCGCTGTCGTGATCGCGTGATGGCATGACGTTCGGGGCGCGAAAAGTAAGCGGTTAGTGTAGCCCGCACACGCCAGCTTCGGCCGCAAAAGAAAAGCGTCGTGCGGACGAAAATCCGCACGACGCGAAGATCGCTCACTCCCTGGAGGGAAAAGAGCTAGAGGGGATGGAAAGCATCTTAGCGCGCGCAAATGCGGCGCCAAGCGCCGGAAAGCGGGCGATTTGCGGTTCACTTCGCCGAATCGAATCAAAGCAACGGCAGCGTCAGCCGGATGTGCTCCGCAAACGCCGCCGTCAGCAGCGAAGGCCGCTCGCGCGCGAATTTCAGCGATATGCCCACGCCCGGCAACGCGGGCAGACCGGGATCGGCATTCAGCACGCAGAGATCGGCGGGCACCGCTGTCTGCGTGATGACCGCGAAAGCCTGCCCTGAGCGCACCAGCGCGGTGAGACCCGCGAGGCTGCTGCTCGCATACGCGATGCGATACGCCTTGCCCGCGTGTTGCAGCGCCTCGCACGCGGCGATGTGATCGAGCGTATCCGGATCGGAGAGCGCGAGCGGCAGCGGATCGTAGTGCGCCGAATCCATCCCCGGACAGCCGATCCAGACCAGTTGCTCGCGCCGGATCACGTCGTCACCGGGGCTGTCTTCGGGCAGCGAGAGCATCGCGAGATCCAGCGCGCGCTTCTTCAACTGCTCGGCGAGCCGGGGCGTCGGGCCGCACACGACTTCCACGAGCGCATGCGGATGCTGACTCGAAAACTGCCGCAGCAGGCTCGGCAGGAAAACGGCGGCGTAATCGTCCGGACAGCCGAAGCGGATGCTGCCCGAAAGCCCTTTGCCGCACAGATCGGCCATCGCTTCATCGTGAAGCCGAAGGATGCGCTGCGCGTGCACGAGCAGACGCTCGCCGGGATTCGTCAGCACGACGCCGCGGCCGGTGCGCTGAAAGAGCGGCTGATCGACGATATCCTCCAGCCGCTTCATCTGCTGGCTGAGCGCGGATTGCGTCCGGCCGATGCGCTCGGCCGCGCGGCTCAGCGCCCGCACTTCCGCGATGACGGCGAACGATCGCAGCAATTCGATCTCAAGCGAAAGACTCAAGATATTAGATCCTCTTCTATCTCGCATTAGAACTATTCGATTCTATAAAACCAGAGCGCCGACTACACTGCAAGTTCTTTCACCTTTCGCCAGGAGAAGCACGGTGTCCAAGAACAACGACGCAACTTTTTGGCAGAACGCCAGGCAGCACCTCATCCGCTACGGCGGCACCTTCGAGCCGATGATCATCGAGCGCGCTCAGGGCAGCTTCGTCTACGACGCCGACGGCCGCGCGATTCTCGATTTCACGTCGGGACAGATGAGCGCCGTGCTGGGTCATAGTCACCCTGACATCGTGTCGGTGATCAGCGAATACGCGGGCAAGCTGGACCATCTCTTTAGCGGGATGCTGTCGCGTCCCGTGGTCGATCTCGCGACACGTCTCGCCGACATCACGCCCGCCGGGCTCGATCGCGCGCTTCTGCTCAGCACGGGCGCGGAGTCGAACGAGGCGGCGATCCGCATGGCGAAGCTCGTCACGGGGCGATATGAAATCGTCGGCTTCGCGCAGTCGTGGCACGGCATGACGGGACATGCCGCGTCCGCCACGTACAGCGCGGGGCGCAAGGGCGTCGGTCCGGCGGCGGTCGGCTCGTTCGCGATTCCCGCGCCGTTTCCGTATCGCGCGCGCTTCGAGCGCAACGGTCATTACGACTGGCTGGCGGAACTGGATTACGCGTTCGATCTCGTCGATCGTCAGTCGAGTGGGAATCTCGCGGCTTTCATCGCGGAACCGATACTGAGCTCGGGCGGCATCATCGAGTTGCCGGAAGGTTATATGGCGGCGTTGAAGCGCAAGTGCGAGGAGCGCGGCATGCTGCTGATCCTCGATGAAGCGCAGACTGGCATCGGCCGTACCGGGACGATGTTCGCGTGCCAGCGCGACGGCGTCACGCCCGACATCCTCACGCTATCGAAGACGCTGGGCGCGGGCTTGCCGCTTGCGGCCACCGTGACTTCGGCGGCGATCGAAGAAAGAGCGCATGAGCTCGGCTATCTGTTTTATACGACGCATGTGTCCGATCCTTTGCCGGCTGCCGTCGGGCTGCGCGTGCTGGATGTGGTCGAGCGCGACGGGCTCGTCGCGCGCGCGAACGTGATGAGTGCGCGGCTCAGGCGCGGCCTGCTCGATCTCATGGAACGGTTTGACTGCATCGGCGATGTGCGCGGGCGCGGTCTGCTGCTCGGCGTGGAGATCGTCAAGGATCGACGCACCAAGGAACCCGCCGATGGTCTCGGCGCGAAGATCACGCGCGAGTGCATGAATCTCGGGTTGAGCATGAATATCGTGCAGTTGCCTGGGATGGGTGGGGTGTTTCGTATCGCGCCGCCGCTCACCGTCAGCGAGGAAGAGATCGATCTCGGGATTGATTTGCTCGGCAAGGCTATCGAGCGGTCGTTGTAGAGGTTTGATTGGGGAGGTGGGGGTTGTGGTTCGGGGTTTGTTTCGCCGGATCCCGGTTTCGTGTTGGTTTATTAGCACTGCCCCTCCCCGGGGCGGGGG
>NZ_JAQQDB010000007.1:0-277926 GCF_046030135.1 Caballeronia jiangsuensis | reverse complement strand
TTTTTAACAACATCCCCCCTGCCACTACCACGGGGCGCCCGCGCGGGGGCGCCCCCGCCCCCGACATTCATCGAAGAGCGCAGAAGCTCCCGCGATTCGCCGGTATCGGCACCTATCGCGACCGGCTCACGAGACGCGGACCCGCGATGAGCACCCAGCCCGCGGCAGCGCCGATAAACCCGGCCGTCGCCAGGCTGACGAACGCCATGGCATCCGGGCTGAGTCCGCTTGCGAAGTAAGCGGTCATCCCGAGAAAATAGCCCACGATGCTGTTGAGCAGCGTGAGTTGCGCAAGCATCGCGACGACCACCAGCAGGAACACGACGACCGGCAGCGCAAAGACCCCGAGCACGGGCGCGAGATGAGCGACTCCGACAAGCCCCGCCATGCCGAGCAGATAGCCGATCAACAGGCAGCCAACCGCCACCGCCCCGGCACGCACGTTGCCGCGTCCCGAGCCGAACGCCGTCCAGCCGATGAACATCATCCAGACGGGCAATGACAAGATCGCGCTCGCCTGCGCCGCCAGCGCGGCGACCAGCGACACGAATACGACGGTCACGGCGAACTGTCCGCCGCGTGCCGCATTGGACCGTGTGGCTGACGCTTCGGCCGGAGCCGCCTGACTCATCTGATCCTCGTTCATCGTCATTCTCCAACTGTCATGGATAGAACCACCCGTCTTCGTCCCGCAACTCACGAGACAGCCTGCTCGCCGAGCCCGAGCCTTGCCAGCGCCCGCCGATACTCGATCGACATGCGATCCGCGGGAATATGGATTTCATCGCGCAAATCGAGCGGCAACTGATTGGGAGACTGCGCTTCCACTTGCGGCGCATCTTCCGCATTGATCCGCATCGTGAAGTCGATCAGCGCTTCTGCCGGCGTGAGCCGGCTTTCATCCACCACGACCTGGAAGATTCGCGTCGAGCTCGCGCTGACCGGCGATGCGATGTCGTAAATCCGGTAGACGTGCCCGGTCTTCGGATCGAAGACCTTGACCGACGATGCAAACGGCAGCGTCAGTTCGTAGGAGTAGACAGCGTGCCGGTAAACCGGTGCGGCATCGGGGTTCGAGCTGTCGGCATAGCGCACCTGTTCGGTGATGTCGGCCTGGAAGGACAGCCGCGTCTCCGATATCGATACGTCGTACGGTGCGATGGCCTCTTCGGGTCCGCCGAAGGTGCCCGCGTGCACCCACGGCACATGGCAGATGTCGTTGAAGTTCTCGACATGCCGCGCCGCCGACGACTGCCACGTGCTCGGCGGCACCACCGCCACGGTGCCGCTGCCGTTTTCGATGGCGGGCCATTCGGGCAGGCCGGCGCGTGGCGTCGATGCGAGGCATACCCAGACGAAGCCATAACGCTCCGTGCACAAGTACGTCTGCAACCGCAGCTTGCCCGGCACCGGAGAACCGGCGGGCAGCGCCGGAATCCGCACGCACACGCCCGCGCAATCATAGTGAAAGCCGTGGAAGCCGCACACGAGCACGCCGTCCTTGATCGAGCCGAGGCTCAGCTTCCCGCCGCGATGACTGCATACGTCCCGCGCCGCCTTCACGCCCTCCGGCGTTCGGTAAAGGACCACGGGCACGTCGAGCAGGCGCACGCCGGCCGGCTTGTCCGTCACTGCCGACGAAAGCGCGACCGGATGCCAGAACGCCGACAGCACGTTCCAGTCGGATTCGCTGAAGCCTGTGTTCGACGGCATCGCCGGCCTGGCCTGAGTATTGTTGACGGGGAGGAACATTGTCTCGACTCCTTATAGATCCAGCGTGAGTGTTGTGCCGGGCTTGCCTCGCGACACGCAGATCATCATCCTGTCGCCGCATGCCCGTTCCCCTGGCGACAGGCAGTAGTCGCGATGTTCGATGTCGCCACCGAGCACGGTCGTCCGGCAGGTGCCGCAGATTCCCTGTTCGCAATTCAGTGGCGGCTCGACGCCATGCTCCCGAAGCACTTCGACGATGCTGCGATCGGCCGGCACGGTTGTCTCGACCTTGCTGCGCGCCAGTACCAGCTCGAAGCTCGCCGCCTTCGGTTCCGGTGCGGCGGGCGCGGCGAAATATTCGGTGTGCAGCGTTACGTCATGACGCTCGCCCACCGACGCGGACACGGCCTTCATGAAGCCCGTCGGTCCGCACAGGTACACGTGCGCGCCCGAGGGAATGCCTTGCGTGAGCCGCGCCGCGTCGAAGCGCTGATAAGGCGGCCCGTCGTCGAGATAGAGGTTTACTTGCTGCTCGAATGCGGCATGCTTCAGTTCGTCGCGGAAGGGCGTTCGCGCAAGCGAGCGCGTGGCGAAATGCATCGCAAACGGGCGGCCTTCGCGTGACAGACGCCGCGCCATCGCGAGGAGCGGCGTCACGCCGATGCCGCCCGCGACCAGCACCGCCGGCGCATCGACGTCCGCGAGCGCGAATGCGTTGCGCGGCTCCCCCACCGCGATGCGGCTGCCGGCCTCCACTGCGTCGTGCATGAACGCCGAACCGCCCCGGCCATCGGCGACTCTCAGCACGGCGATCACGTAGCGGTCGCGATCTGCATCGTCGTTCAGCAGCGAATACTGCCGTACTGCTCCGGTCGGCAGATACACGTCGATATGAGCCCCTGCCTCGAACGAGGCCAACGGGCCGCCATCGGGCCGCACCAGCTCGAACGAACGAATCCCGTCGGCTTCGTCGATGACGCGCCTGACTCTTAGCTCCATCCTGTCGTTCATGACTCACATCCTCGGATTCGATCGCGGCGCCGTTCCGCTTTTGCTACGTCCAGCTCTCCGGGCCGACGATCGAAGCCCCTGAGTTGCGCTCGCTCGACAGGAACGCGGATAGCGCAGCGGCGAACTCCTCGGGCGCTTCGATGTTGCAAAGATGGCCCGCGCCCTCGATGACCGTCAGCCTGCTTCCGGCAATGTGCTGCGCGAGGTACTCGCTTTCGGACAGCGCGAACACCCGGTCATCGTCTCCTGTGACGACGAGCGTTCCCACCTCGATGGACGGCAGCGCCTGACGAAAATCGGTCGTGACGAGCGCGCGCAGCGCCTGCTTGTACGATTCCGGCCGCAATGCGATGAGCGACAGGCGCAGCCGCTCGCGAATCGCGGCATCGGCTCTTTTACCGGCCAGCACGTCGACGAGACCCGGCGCGATATCGGCAATCGAATGGCCCGCCTCCAGCGGTCTGAGCCGCTTCGCGAGGAAGTCCTCGCGTTCCGCCGCGGTGAGCAGATTCGCGCCGGCGCTCGTCGCCGCGAGCGTGAGCGTCGCGACGCGCTGCGGACAACGCATATAGAAGCTCTGCGCGATGAAGCCGCCCATCGACAGACCGACCACGTGCGCACGCTCTGCGCCGAGATGGTCGAGCAAGGCTTCGAGGTCGAGTGCGAAATCGTCGAAGACGAGTGGCTCGCCGGGGTCGTCGCTGTCGCCATAGCCGCGGGCGTCCCAGGCGACGCAGCAATACGCACCGCCCAGCCGCTCGAGTTCGCCTCGCCAGTTGGAACGATTCCCGCCGACGCCGTGCAGAAACACGGCGAGCGGTCCGGCACCGGCGCGCTCGTATGCGAGCCGCACGCCACCGCGCCGGTAATAACCCGTCGAGCTGTTCATTTGAAATGGTCCGGCAACACCGCGATCGCCTCGATCTCGATCAGGACGTTCGGATAGATCAGCGCATCCACCTGCACGCCGGTGCTCGCGGGCTTGTACGCACCGAAATGTTGCTGGCGAACGTCCCAGTATTCGGCGGTGACGTTCTCGGTGAGTTCGCAGGCGAAATAGGTGGTCAGCTTGACGATGTCGGTCATCTTGCCGCCCGCGCGTTGCAGGATGGCCCGGATATTGGCGAAGCACTGATGCGCCTGCGCGGCCAGGTCGCCCTCTCCCACGAGCTTCCCGTCCGATCCGAGCGCGATCTGCCCGGACAGATACACCGTGTTGCCTCCCCGAACGGCGGGTGCGGGCGGCATGGCGTGCTCCCAATCCCATTCGGGCCGGATAGAAACGATATGGTTGTTGAACATTTTTTCCCTTGGAATGCGTACATCGCTGCCGCTGCGGCGGGGCGCGCGCGGCAGCCGTTTCGGAGTGGGTCGTCGCCTGCCGGGCGCGCGTGCTATCCGGCTGCGGGCACCGCGGCCCGCAGTCGCGCCCGCAACGCTTGCGTCTCGGCGAGATCGACACGCGGCGCGTCCATCTCGACGATCACGACGCCGTAGTCCTCGAATGCACTGTTGGGCGAAACGTATTCGTCGAGCACGTCGCGCAGGACCAGCTCCGGGTCGCGCTCGAGCGGATCGCCCCAGCCGCCGCCGCCTTGCTTGCGCGCGAACACGATCTCGCCGGGCTGCTGGAAATAGCTCTCCCGCGCGATGTACACCGGCTCTTCGTTGGGTCCCGTGTAGTCGAGCACGACGAGATTGCCGACACTGTCGCCGCCGCCCGCGAAGCCTTTGAGCGGATAGCGCGAATGCTGGACCTGGAAGTGATTGCCGACCGCATCCGTGGTAGCGCGCCGCTGCATCAGGTGCGCCGGAGAGCCGCGCCAGCGGCCGGGCGCGGCGGTGTCGATGCCGTACTCGTTCTGCAAATAGAGAAAAGGGAACAGCACCTCCATCAGCTCGAACGACGGAATCCGCAACGACCCGTGAGGCGCCGCATAGCCGCCCCATCCGTCGGCGCCATACGCGCCGCCGCTCGACACGGGCGCGGCCGAATAGTCGAAGCTGATGTAAAGCTCGCTGTCGTAGCGCTTGTTGAGGCCGAAGATCACATCGATGGTCAGGTCGATGAACGCCGAGCCGGTGCGCTCCGGCACAACCTTCTCCAGCGCTTTCATCGTCGCCTGGCCGATGTCGTTGCCGATGCACAGCGTCGAGTTGCCGACCGGCGCCGGCGAATACGGATTCACCACGGTGCCTTTCGGCAAATGGACCTTGATCGGCCGGAAGAATCCCGAGTTCACGGGAATACCCGCCATCGCTACCGAGAATTCGGTATAGACCCACGACAGGCTGTTGCCGGGCGCGCTGTTGATGAAGCCCTGCGTCTGTTCGTGCGTACCCGTCAGATCGACCGAGCAGGTGTCGCCTTCCACCGTGATCGCCACGTCGACGTTGATGTCCTCGCCGCCGCCGAAGTCATGATCGAGAATGCTCTGGCCGCGATACACGCCGTCGGGCCATGCCGCGATCACGGAACGTACCTGCTTCTCGCTGTAGTCGAGCAGGTAGCCGATCGTATCGATGATCGTTTCGAGACCGTATTTTTCGATGAGCCGCAGGATCCGGTCTTCGCCGACCTTGCACGAACCGATCATCGCGTTCAGATCGCCCATCATCGCGTCGGGCAGGCGATTGTTCGCGCGCAGCAGGTCGACGACGTCACGCCGCATCTCGCCCTTCTCGCAGATCTTCATCGGCGCGAGGCGGAAGCCTTCCTGCCAGATCTCGCTGGCCTTCGAGTTGTAGCCGCCCGGCACCGGTCCGCCGATCTCCATGAAGTGCGCGCGCACCGCCGGAAAGAAGACCGGCTTGTTGTTGTAGAAGATCGGCTTCATGACCGTCCAGTCGGGCAGATGACTCCCTCCGAAATACGGATCGGTCGCGATGATCATGTCGCCTTCGTTCAGGTTGTACTTGAACTCGCGCAGCATCGCCTCGACCGAGGTCAGCGAAGCGTAGATGTGGACCGGTTGCGAATTGGCGCGCGCGAGCAGATCGACCTGCGTGCCGCGTGCATAGAAAATGCCGGTCGAATAGTCGTGCGCTTCGGAGAAGGCCGGCGAGACCGATGTGTTTTCCATCGTCTTGCTGATCTCTTCGGAGACCGTCTCCAGATATTGCCGGACGATCTCGGCGGTGATCCTGTCAACCATGTTCGCGCTCCCGGGTTTCAGTGAGTGCTGCGTGTACGCCGCGGATGAGCTCGGTGGCGGGATGATCGAGCGTCAGCGATTCGGGGTCGATCGCCACGCCATAGCGCTGGTGCGCGGCCTCGACGCTCACGAGCCCGTCGACGACATCGGTCAGCACCTGCTCGGGCGCTCGCGCATACGGGTCGCCCCAGCCGGTCCCGCCGCCCATGACGACCGTGATCGTCGCCTCGTCCCGCAACGGCCAGCCGGTGAGGACATCGAGGACATCCAGCTCCTTTTCGCCGATGCTGCGAATCTCGATTGCATTGCCGCTTCCCGCCTGTCCGCCGTGCGGCGCGAGCCCGCTCCCCGAACGCGGAACAACGACGGCGGTCAGCCGCAGTTCGCCCGCCGGCGGACGCGGAAGCGAGATGACCGCGCGCGTTCCCGGACTTCCCCGCTGCGTGCCGGGACCGCCGGAATCGGTCGCGTATTCGAATTGCTCGACGCGTCCGCCTCGCCCGGCTTCGTACAGTTCGACCGAAGGCAGCGGCACCCGCGCCGCGATACCGGGCAAGCCCCAGCCGTCGTGCTCGGCGGTGGCGTCGGTGTCGCCCAGCGCGAAGTTGGAGAAGTCGAACATTTCCGCCTGCTCGACGGTGCGGCCGTGACGGGCGAGGTGATGGATGGAGAACAGCAGCATCGCGTTCGACGTGACGCGTCCGCCGCGTCCCGGCAGCGCGAGATCGATCGCGGCGCTCACGGCCTCCGCGATCTCGCAGCCGGCATGCTGCAAGCCCCATCCCGTCGGCGCCGGGTAGCGCGGATTCACGAGCGTTCCCTCCGGCGCGATTACGTTCACGCATCGCATCGATCCGGCATTGCACGGCACTTCGCCGCCAAAGGCCACGATGAGCGGCAGGACGGCAAACGTCGAACTCACGGACCGGCTCGCGTTGACGAAACCCGGCGACTGCGCATCGGTGCCGGAGAAGTCGATCGTCACCGTGCCGTCGATTGCGCTCAGCGCCACCCGCACGGTTGCGTCGCGGTTGCCGTGGGCGTCGTGTGCCAGCACGCCCCGGCCTTCATGACGGCCGGGAGGAAGCTGTTCGATCAGCGCGCGCATGCGCCGCTCCGAATAGTCCAGCACCCAGTCGACCGCCGCGAGCAACGGCTCGCGGCCATAACTGTCGAGCAGGCCGCCGAGGCGCGCCCGGCCGATCTCGGCTGCCGCCATCATCGCTTCGATGTCCAGTCCGAACGCCACCGGATTGCGGCTGTTGAGCGAAAGGGTTTGCAGCAGGTCGCGGCGCAGCTTGCCTTCCCGCACGAGCCGCACCGGCGTGCAGCGCGCGGCTTCCGCCCATAGCTCGGTCGCGCCCGGGTCGAGATTGCCGCGCACGTTGCCCGCGAAATCCTCCGTGTGACCGCACACCGCGACGTACAACGTGATGGAATCGCCGTATGCGACGGGCGCAACCAGCGTGAAGGTTTGCAGTCCCGCACCGCCGCCGTAGGGATCGTTCGTCAGCAACATGTCTTCGGCTGACAGGTCGTACTGGAAATAGTCGATCACGGTGGCGGCCGTCATCGCCATCGGATACATGTAGAGCGGATTGCTGACCGCGATCAGTTGCCCCTCTTCGGTGAACAACGCGGTCGCGCAGCGGCGCGATACGCCGATGGTCGGCGAGTACGCCGTGTTGGCAAGCGTCGCTTCCATCTCGGCGACGACAGCCTCGAACTTGCTGCGCAAGATCGCGGCGGAAACAACGTCCTGTCTGGGTGGCATCGTCATGGCTTCCCCTTAGTCCAGGCTTTCGATGACGTAGGTCTGGTAGTGGTCGAGCACCGCTTCCTGGCCGGGATAGATGACGATCGTCGTCGCGGGTTCCTCGATGATCGACGGTCCCGCGATGATGTTGCCGGGTGTCACTTTCGTGCCGTCGTACACCGGCACGTCGAGATAGCCGAGACCTTCGAAGCTCGCCGAACGCGTGCCCTTGCGCGCCTGATCGGGCTTCTCCGAACCGAACGGCTGGCTGCGGTACTTCATCGTGTCGCGCGTGCCGATGAGGTCGGAGCGCACACTCAGAATTTCGACCGGCTGTTCCGGCCGCTTGAACGAGTACAGCTTCGCGTGCAGATCGTGGAAGTCCTGCAACGTCTTCTTGAGCGTGAGATCCGACACGCGCTTCGTGCGCGAGCGGATCGGCACGGTCACCTCGTGCGTCTGGCCGACATAGCGCATGTCGATCGAGCGTTGTGCAACGACTTCGATCACACCGTGCGCCGAGGCGAGAAGCGCTTCCGGTTCACGCTCGATATCCTCGAAGATACCGTTGAGCACATCGAGATCCACCTGACCGATACGCGAGATGTAACTCTTGACCTTCGAAATCTTGAAGTCCGATATGAGGCAGCCGAGCGCGCAGAACACCCCGGCGTTCTTCGGCACGAGCACCGTCTTGATGCCGAGATCCTTCGCCTGCACGCCCATGTGGATCGGCCCGGCGCCGCCGAACGCCATCAGCGCGAAGTCACGCGGATCGCGTCCGCGCGACACCGACACGTAGCGCACCGCATTGGTCATCGCACCGTTGGAGATGCGGAAGATGCCGCTTGCCGCCTCTTCCACCGAGATGCCCAGCGGCTCGGCGATGCGCGTGCGGACAGCTTCCCGTGCAGCCTCGATATCGAGCGCGATCTTTCCGCCGCCGATGGCACCCGGATTCAGGTAGCCGAGAATCAGATTGGCATCGGTGACGGTCGGCTCCTTGCCGCCGCGCCCATAGCAGGCAGGGCCGGGGTTGGAACTCGCGCTGCGCGGGCCGACGCGCAAGGCGCCGCCCTCGTCGATCCAGGCGATCGAACCGCCGCCCGTCCCGATCGAGTGGATGTCGATCATCGGCGCGGCGACGCGATAGCGATTGACCCACGAATCGACACCGACGTCCGGCGCACCGTCGTTGATGAGGCAGACGTCGTAGCTCGTGCCGCCCATGTCGACCGCGATGATGTCCTTGAACCCCGACCACTCGCCCACCGCGATCGCCGCCGTCACGCCGCCGGAAGGCCCCGACTGGATCAGTTCGACGCCGCGTTCCGTGCAGTAGGCGAGATCCATCACGCCGCCGTTCGAGAGCTTGATGAACAGCTTGCCGCCGAAGCCGCTCTCGACGAGGCGCGCTTCCAGTCTGCGCAAATAGTTGCTGAGTTTCGGGCTCAGATAGGCGTTGAGCAGCGTGGTGCTGAAGCGCTCGAACTCGCGCACTTGCGGCAGCACTTCGGACGAGATGGAAATGTGCGCGTCCGGCAACTCTTCGCGAACGATCTCGCGAGCGCGAATTTCATGGACGGCATTCTGAAACGAAAACAGAAAGCAGATCGCCACCGATTCGACGCCGAGCTTTTTGAGTTCGCGCGCCGCCTCGCGCACTTCAGCTTCGTCGAGATGGAAAACGATCTTGCCTTCGCTATCGATCCGCTCGGTCACGCCCTTGCGCTTCTGGCGCGGCACGATCGGAAAAGGCGCTGGCAGACGGATGTCGAAATGATCTTCCTTGAAGCCGGTGCGCAGTTCGATGATGTCGCGAAATCCCTTCGTCGTGATCATCCCGGTGTTGGCCCCCGCATACTCCAGGATGGCGTTGGTGACGACCGTTGTTCCGAGAACGAAGGAACTCGTCTCGCGGAACAGCGTCTGCACGTCGGTGCGAAAATGCTCGGCCATCATGGCCACTGCATTGAGAATGCCGGTTGCCTCATCGGAAGGTGTAGTCAGCGTCTTGCCGCTGAACGTTTCACCTCCATTTCGGACAACGAAATCTGTAAATGTCCCGCCGACGTCGATGCCAATTTCGTAACCCACGAACGCTCTCCCTTATCAACATGCGCGGGCTGTCTCTAATGCCCGCGCTCATGCCGGATTTCGTCCTCGGAACGTGCTGCGTTCATCGGACGACCGCACAGTTCGACAGCGCCGCACGACGTCCCGATGTGAATCAGGAACGATCGAGCCGATCTGCCACCTTGCAAAGCCACATGCAAATGATTTCGATGCGCCGGAAAAAGCTCATGGGCGCGGGTTTTCTCGCGAGTCATCGTGAGCCGTCGCCATATCGAACGCGACCGGCAGTCTCGATGTCGTTCCTACGTCAATCACTTTATAGGTAACACTACAGATAAAGTATAGGTAGTTTAACCAGCAAATCAAGATGGATCGGCTGTTTGTCCGCGTTGCCAAAGGCTAGGACATACCCTGACTTTTCTAATCAATAGGTACGCCGACCGATTAAGGTGCATGTTTGGATCGAAATGGGGAATGCGACAGGACGCGCGTAGATCGGCGTATCGGCAAAAGGAGTCGATAGCGCCGCATGGCGGGCGATCATTGTGAGGAGCGGCTGTAAGGAGGGAGACGGCGAGGGCCCGGGCGCGAGGGCTTTGGTTCGACTATGCGATGGAGACGTCTTTGTGGCGACGCGGCGACGGCGGGTCGCCGAAACACGACATGCAGGTCAGCTTGAGGCGTTGCTCAGCGCTCGCCAGACGCCCTTTGTCGCGCGTCGCAGCGCGTCACGCTCGGGCACGCCCGGTCCGCTGCGTCGGCAGAAAACGATGAGTCCCTGGACATGGGCCATGATCAACGTGCCGCGCATGGTGCATTCCTCGGCCGACAGGTTCGGATTGATTGCCGCGATGAGGTCGATCCAGATCTGGCAGAGTTGCTTGTTCCCCTCCACGACGAGTTCGCTTACGCCTTTGTCGCGCTCCGCCAGCGTCCAGATGTCGAGGCAGAAGGCTGCCACGCTGGACTTCGGCTGGGCCGCATCGACCAGAACGTCGTCGAAAAAATCGTCGATCATTGCATCGAGACGCGCTTCGGGCGTACGAAGCTTGTTCCTGCTCAGCTTCGAATAGCGCTCGATATAGCGGCTGTACGATTCGCGGATCGTCGCATGGAGCAGTTGGTCCCGCGTGCCGAAGTAGTGCTGGAGGGTGCTCAGCCGTAACCCGACGGCCTGGGCGACGCGGTTCGCGCTGTAGCCCGCGTAGCCTTCGGATGCGAAAATTTCAATTGACGCTTCGAGGATTTCAGGAATGCGGCTCGCCTTGTTGCCGCGCAATCTCACTTTCTTCGCGGCGGGCTTGTCCCGTTCCTTACCCAGAATGTCCGCCGAAGTGATTTTGATCGCCATCGTTTTCATCAGGAAGTTCCAGTATCGAAATTTCTCGTCTTCGCGGTATCGGTGGGAATTTGCGCTTATCGCGCGGCGTCCGTTCACTTTTCCCGGACAGTTGCATGCGATGCAACTATGCCACGTCTTGGATATTAGCATGTCAGAGCGGGGAAATAGGTTCTATTACCTATTATTAGACGAGCCGACGCGGCGCAGCGTGCGTGTCGCTGGTGCTGGTTAACTCCGGGAAGCAAGCTCAGAGGACCGTCAGGCGGCGGTCCGGAGCATCGTCGAGATTCGTGCGGGTCGTTGCGCCTCGCGCGATCTCGAGCCGGTTGCCACCGCGCGATTTTGCGCTGTAGAGCGCGCGATCCGCGGCCGCGAGAACCTTTGCCAGCGTGTCTTCTTCGGTCCCGAAGCGCGCCATGCCGATGCTCACCGTCGCCGCGATCTCAACTCCGCCCGCCGTGCGCGTGACCGTCTGTGCGAATCGGCGCACAACGGCTTCGGCCAGGTCTTTCGCGCGGGCGCTTTCGTGCCCCGGCAACAGCGCGGCAAACTCTTCACCACCGATGCGCGCCAGGATCACGTCGCGTCCGAGCACGCTGCTGAGAATCCTGGCGAACGACTTCAGCACTTCATCGCCGGCTTCGTGACCGAAGCGGTCATTGATCGCCTTGAAGTGGTCGAGGTCGAGTGCGAGACAGGACGCCGGCGGAAAGGCGTTGCTTTCGCGGATGGCGCGTGCGCCTTCTTCGAAGAACCATCGGCGGTTGCCCAAACCAGTGAGGTAATCGGTCTGCGATTCGCGTCGCAGATCGGCGTGGGCTTCGTCGCGCGCGAGGCGCAGAAGCGTCATCGGCAGGATGACCGAATAGAGCACGCCTTCGTACATCGTCACCTGGCCGACGATCGCCAGCAAGTGCGGTCCGAACGATGCCGCCAGCCACGGCAGAATGGTCGCCCTGAACGCGTAGAAGAGCGCGTGACCGCCCGTGACGGCCACGGCGATGTTGCGCGACTGCCTCCATTTCGAATCGCGTGTGCCGAGGAGTTCGCGCGCGGTTAGCCCGCACACCACGGAGATGGGGATGGCGCTGAGGTACGCCCACATCACCGCTTCGCCGCGCTCGCCCGCGATGGCCCAGGCGAGCGCGAGCATCGACACAATGCCGAGGGAGATCCGGCCGTAGCGGCGTCCGTTGAGGAGCGCGACGCCTTGCAGGTTCAGCAGATACCCGCCGACGATGATGAGATTCGCCAGCGCGGAGCCCACGACGCCCGAAAGGCCCGGAACGTTATGCCGAATCGCGGCGGTGGCGCAGCCGAACGCGAGCGTAGCGTAGCCTGCTGCGAGCACGCCAAGTTCGCGCCTGCGCCGTGGATACGACCGGCGTTCCCAGAGCGTCAAGGCGCTGCTGGCGAGGAGCGTTCCGATTGCTAAAAGGTAAAGGGTGATGAGGTCGACACGCATGCGCTCGTTAAGCTTTCTCCCAGCCGAAGACGATCTAACATGACTCGTTTACGGCGGGAAAATCAGAAAATTGAGGCGCGCATATCTGATTGCATGGTCTTTTTTTCGATTCATTTAGTCATGACCGTCGAAGCAGTCGCTTTGCACAAGGTCGACCTCTGCCGACGTCCGACGAGGATCCCTTGGACGTCAGCGAATGGATCACAGGAGCCGTGCGGCGTGCATTGCGATGCGTGCATGATCACCCGCTCGATGTCGCGTTTGTTTCGGCAACGTATCGCCGGATCGCGAAGGCTTGGCGGTCGGGATCAACGCGGATGTCCAGCACGCAGTATCTGCCGTTCTGAAGGTCCAACGGACATGGACCTGCATATCAACGCATGTAGTCCAACGCCGATCTTTCAAAAGGCCTATTTCAAGTTGGCGAATCTGACTGTAGTCGCATAGAGTGAGTGGAGCACATCGCGCCTTTTCGTTTCGATGATTCGCACGGCCGCATGCGTGCGGACATCGAGGTCTGTGTAGAAAGCGTTCCAGGAGAACTGCATCTCCCGGACTTGGCTGGAGCAGGCAAATGAACAAGATGCTTATAACCGGTGCCACGACGATCATCACACTCGCCGGCGCCGCGCATGCGCAAAGCAGTGTCACGCTTTACGGGCTCATCGACGCGGGTCTGACCTACACGAACAACCAGATCACCGGGACGGGAGGCGGACACAGCAACTGGGAGATGACAAGCGGTGCCGTTCAGTACAGCCGCTGGGGCTTGCGCGGGGCTGAAGACCTCGGCGCAGGGTTGAAAGCCATCTTCACCCTGGAGAGCGGCTTCAACCTGAACAACGGGCAGTTCTCGTCGAGCAATCGCATTTTCAATCGCCAGGCTTATGTCGGCTTGTCGAGCCGCGAATACGGCGCGCTCACGCTGGGCCGCCAAACCGACGGCATGGTCGATTTTGTCGCGCCGCTCTCATTGACCGGAACGGAGTTCGGCGGCACGCATTTCGCGCACCCGTTGGACAACGACAACCTGAACGATTCGTTTCAGATAAACAACTCCGTGAAGTATCTGAGCCCGTATTTCGCCGGCTTCAGATTCGGCGCGCTTTACGGCTTTTCCAATCAGGCTGGTGGCTTCACGAACAATCGCGCCTATAGCTTCGGAATGTCGTATGTATCGGGAGCGTGGAGCTTCGGGGCCGGTTACCTCCAGCTCAACAGTGCCGCGCGTACGCCGGCACAGTTGAACGCGAATGGCGCAGTCACCGATACAACCGGCTCGTCCCTGCAAAGCGCGCTCACGCCGACCGCTGTGCCTTTAGGCGTGCTGGCCAGCAGTCAGAAGACTTTTGGCGCCGGCGTGAACTACACCTTCGGCCCGGCTGTGGCGGGCTTCGTGTACTCGCACAGCAAGTTCGCCCAGTTCTTCCAAAACTCGCTGAGTGGAACTTTCCAGAACTTCGAGGGCAACATTCGCTACGCGCTCACGCCGGCGGTCGAATTATCGGGTGCCTATACCTATACGCGCGCTGGCGGAAATGGAGGCGCCGGGGGAGTTCCCCATTGGAATCAGGTGAGTGCGATGGCCGACTACCGCTTCTCGCGGCGCACCGATGTGTACGTTCAGGGTGTGTGGCAACGGGTAAGTCCAAGCGGCAATTCGCCACTGGGCGTGGCATGGATTAACGGCGTCACCGAGCCGTCTTCCACGAGCAATCAGATCGAGGCGACCGTCGGCTTGAGGCATCGCTTCTGATGCGTTAGGAACGATTGAGTTGCCTGAAACCGGGATGAAGGAGACCAACTGTGATGTTCATGCGCCCCTTATCTTCGCCCCGATAGCAATTGGATTGGAAGTCCTCGCTTCCAATCATCATTGCCTTATCTGCATCGCCTCGTCGCTCGCTATCCTGCCCCTTGCTAGGTGGATGGGGCATGCCATCGAGCAACTCGCCGAACTCACGTATAAGGCTATTGCTGTCGACTCTAGCTCTCGTCAGAGGCCGGACGTGTTGCGAATTCCTGGCCCTGAGGCTGAAGTAAATCTCTCGTCCGATACGTGGCCCGAGCCTCGAGTTGTCGAACAGCAGCGCGCCTTTTTGGAGCCAACGACCCTAGCGTTTCCAACATGTGAGCCGTCGCGTCCCGTCCTGCTTCCACGACGGTGCCGAAATCAGCAGTCTGAAGTGCAGCGGTGTCAGCGCCCGCAATTGGACGTTTCCGCATGGCCTGCCTCAGGATGAGAGTCTTGTGCCGATAAAAGAGTTCGAGTTGCCCTGCATCCGATGCATGAGGTGCCAAGTCGAAAGTCTCTTCAAGCGTCTGGCGTGAGATATGAAAACGTTGAAGTCCGCGAATCACGCGAACCTGGAACACGACCCCGTCACTGTTGTGAGGGATTGCTGCCCATACCAGCGCGCTGCCCATGCCATGCCTCCATTTGACTTCAAGCCTGATTCAAAACTCCTTGCCCTATGATGGCGCTCAAAAAATACGTTTCAAAAATACGACTTCGTGGCTTTGACATTTTTACGACACGAGGCTTGTGAGCCTTGACCTGGACTACGGTTCAGGGTCGCCGTTTGCTGCGGCCACTAGCGGGGTTCCCAGCCGGCTTATGGGAACCCGCAGCCGGCTTGCCTGCGGGTTTGCTGCGTGGCTTTTGCACATTGAATGGATTACTGCTGGGCAAGCTCGTGCCTTTCCCTGCGGCCACAGCGCCCTGAGCCGCAGGCTTGCGCTTGTTTTTGGCACTTTGCGGGTGCAGTTCTTTGCTGGGCACCTGCATGGAGCCCGGTGCAGCTTGCGGCACTTTGGGCTTCTTGGGCTTTTTGGGTTTCTTGATGAGCTGGCCTGTCGCGCTGGTTTGCGGCACGCGGTGATCGGCCTCAAAACCCGGCACCTCTTCACGGGGCAGCGTTTGCCGGATCAGCGCTTCAATCGCGGCCAGTTGCGGCGCTTCATCGGCGCACACGAGAGACACTGCCACGCCGCTGGCGCCCGCGCGGCCAGTTCGGCCAATACGGTGAACATAGTCTTGTGCCACGATCGGCAGATCGACGTTGATCACTAGCGGCAGGTCGTCGATATCCAGCCCACGCGCAGCCACATCGGTGGCTACCAGCATATCCACTTCGCGTGTCTTGAAACGCTCCAGCGCACGCAAGCGCGCGGGTTGCGGTTTGTCGCCGTGGATGGTGTCGACCGCATAGCCCGCCTCATCCAGCATCGCGGCCAGGTAATCGACGCCGTTGCGGGTTTTGACGAATACCAGTGCGTGCTTCCATTTGTTCTCAGCCAGAAGATGCATAAGGAGCTCAGGCTTGTTCCTTTTATCCACCGGCACCACCCATTGCTTGATCCTGCTGGCTGTAGCATTGGGCGGGCTGACGCTGATATTGACAGGGCCCCGCAGAATGCTTTCCGCCATGGCGCGAATGTCATCGGTAAACGTGGCGGAAAACAGCAGGGTCTGGCGCCGAGCGGGCAAAGCAGCAAAGACAGCATTGAGTTCGCGCGCAAAGCCCAGATCCAGCATGCGGTCGGCTTCATCCAGCACGAGCGTTTGTACCTGATCAAACTGCACTGCATTCTGGCGATTGAGATCCAGCAAACGGCCCGGCGTCGCAACGAGCACGTCCACGCCTTTGCGCAACTTCATCATCTGCGGATTGATACTCACACCGCCGTAGGCGGCCAAAAAGCGTAAGTCGAGGCCTTTGCCGTACTCGATAAAGCTTTGCAGCACCTGTTCAGCCAGTTCACGCGTGGGCACCAAGACCAGAACCCGTGCGCGATTGCTGGACACCGCCGGGCCGAGCTGCGTCAGCCGTTGCAGCAGCGGCAGCGCAAAACCCGCCGTTTTGCCGGTGCCGGTTTGTGCCGCAGCCATGATGTCCTTGCCGCTGAGCACAGCAGGAATCGCCCTGGCCTGCACCGGCGTAGGCGTCTGGTAATTGAGGTCCTGCAAATTGCGCAGTAACGGATCGATCAGGCCGAGCGAAGCAAAAGACATGCACGTATTCCGGACTAAAACCGCAATTTTAGCGGTTACCGGGCTGATTGCACCGCGCGGAACGATGGTCGAAAAAATCGACGTTGGTCGCAGTTGAACAATCTAGTGGTAGCCTCGGCGGGCTCGTGGCTGCTTTGTGGAGCGGCTCGCAACCGTCGGCTACCTGTCCGGCGAACTGAGCGATCCGCCCGGACCGTAGGGGTCCGGGTTGCCGAATCGAGGAAGCGAACCGTTCAACCGCGCCTTGCGAAGTTCGTCTTGCACGTCCTGCCGGGATTTTGGAGCCGGTGCCGCTGGCGAGGGCAGCGGAGCGTCGACCGGCCCCGGCAGGCTTTGGATTGCAGGCTGAGTCGTCTCATCCGCTTGCAACGCCCACGGTGCTGAGTTCGCCGTTTCAGGCTGCACAGAGAGGAATGCGTCATGCCTCGGGCTGTCCGCTTGATCGATCTGCGCTTCACGATGCTCGGAGGACAGAGTGTTGTCGTGTGCGCTTTCCGCGCGCTCATTGCTCTGCTGCGCTGCATGCTTGCGCTCGGCAGGTCGCCTCGGCTGCTGCGTGATATTAGGTAGGGCTCGAGATGTCGTCGGCGGAAGCCTTCTTTTTCCGACGCTCGAAGTCTGCGCGGTCTCCTCTCTCGGACTCGAATCCAGCTCGTCGCCAGCGTCTGGCCCACCCGCGCTCGAAGTCGCTTCGATAGTGCCCGACTTGCTTGCGTCGATATCTTCCCGCTCTTCGGAATCGCCGATCGCCGGACCGGCACTCGCCCTGAGCGCCGACGAACCCACAGCGCCCGTCACCACCGATGCCTGTTGCCGCGATGACCAGGCTTGTTCATCCGGATGGCGCTCATGATGCTGCAGCAACGCGAACAAGCCGATGATCGATATCCCAATCACCGACAGGCCAAGTATGACGATACGGTCTGAAGTTCTAACCATCAGATTATTGCTCCCTGCTTGTACGCCCATGGCTTCGGACGAACGGCCCATAGCCGCGCACGCCCGAGGCCACTCTCGTCTTGCATACGGAGCGGAGCGCCACAGAGATTCAAGTCGTTACAGATTCTTTCACTTGAGACGCACAGGATACGAGGTTACCGCTGTCAGGGGGCTGAAGCCACACCCACTCTCGCGGCGCGCGGCGCCATCCGCACGCGCCGCGTCACCCGCCACAACCAACCGCCCTAATGCTCGACGAGACATATGGACCCATCGTCTTCAATCTGTGAATGCGGATCGGCGCGAGGAATGCCGTTGAACAACAGGTTCAAGCCGACCGAGGTAAGACAGGCCAACAGTATGCTGCTATGCAGGAGCGGTTGAATCCAGGCCGGGAGTTGCTTGAACAGGGTTGGAGAAAAGGTCGGTAACAGCGAAATGGCCAGCGTTGCGGCGACGATATACACGTTGCGCCGGCTGCTTTCGAAATCCACCCTGGCCAGAGTCCGGACACCCGCCGCCGTGACGACGCCGAACATGAATAGCCCCGCCCCTCCCAGCGCCGGCAACGGCACCGATGCCACGATCGTCGCGAGCTTCGGCAACAGTCCAAGGACACAGAGGATCACCCCTGCGGCCACCGCGACCCAGCGGCTTTTCACGCCCGTCACGACTACCAGCCCGATGTTCTGGCTGTAGATGGTGTAGGGAAAGCCGTTGAATACGCCGCCGATCACGCTTGCAAGCCCGTTGGCTCGTAGACCATCCGTCATGTTCGCGGCCGTCAGGTGCTTGCCGGTGACGTCGCCTGTCGCCAGAAAAAGACCCATCGATTCGATCATGATGATGACCATCACGATCACGATGGTCGCTATCGCGAGGGGGTCGAAGACGGGCCAGCCAAAATAAAAAGGCTTGACCATGTCGATCATCGGCGCTTGCTCCACGCCGTGGAAATTGACCATCCCGAAGGGGATCGCGACCAGCATGCCTGCCGCCAGCGCGAGCAAGACCGATATATTCGACCAGAACCCTTTCAGCCAGCGGTTGATCACGAGGATCATGGTGAACACGAACGCCGCCAGCGCAAGGTTATGCGGCGCACCGAAATCCGCCGCGCCTCGTCCACCGCCGACCCAGCTTACGCCCACGGGAAACAGCGAAAGCCCCACCACCATGACGATCGAGCCGCCCACGATCGGCGGGAAATATCTCACGAGTTTGCCGAACACCGGCGAGATCAACATGGTCAGCAGCCCACCGGCTATCACCGCGCCGATCACCGCTGTCAGGCCGAGCCCCGGACTTGTGGCGATCACCAGAATGGGCGGGAGCGCGCTGAACGCGACGCCCTGCATGACAGGCATCCGCACGCCGAAGCGCCAGAATCCGCCCGACTGCAAGATCGTCGCAATGCCGCAGGTGAACAGATCAGCGTTGATGAGTACAGCGATAGCTTCTTTGGGAAGCTTGAGCGCGCTGGCGATGATCATCGGCACTGCGATAGCCCCAACGTACATCACCAGTACGTGCTGGAAGCCGAGCATGAAGAGTAATCCCGGCTTCGGCACTTGATCGACAGGGGCCGGTTCGGGGCGTCGCAATTCAGATCGTGCATGCATACATTGTCTCCTGCATAACTGGGCATGGCGCCAGCGTTGTGAGTATGGTCAAGATCAGGTTTGGGCCATAACGAACGGCGTTGCGCGCAGTCGTTTGCCAGTTGCAGCGAAAATCGCATTGCCTATGGCTGGTACGACGGGGGGATTCGACAGTTCTCCGACACCTCCCGGCGGGCGTCCGGACGGTGGCAATATCTCAATCGCCAACTCGGGTGCTTCGTGTATGCGCAGCACGGGGTAGTCGTGAAAGTTGCTCTCGCGCACCTGGCCGTTTTCGATATGGATCGCATTCGTCAGTGCGGTCGACACGCCCCAGAAAATCCCGCCCGCCAGTTGCTGATGCACCGAACTCGGATCGACTGCGAGCCCGCAGTCCACCACGCAAGTGATCTTATTGACCTTGACCTGTCCTCCTTCACTTCTACGTCGGCAACGATCGCGATATAACTTTTATATCCTTCATAGACGGCGACGCCCTGCCCGCGGCCCGCGCCGATATCGCGAAAGTTGTTCGCTTTCCAGCCGGCGAGGACAGCCGCCCGATCGAGCACAGCTTGCAAATTGGGCCGACTGGAAAGCGCTCTGCGACGATAGTCGACCGGATCCTGTCCGGCCGCGTACGCAGCTTCGTCGATAAGACTCTCGATCGCGAAGATGTTGGGTACATAGCTCACTGCGCGCCACCACCAGATCGGGAAACCGGGTTCGTGTCGTACCCATGCGAGGTCGAGAGAGGCGATGTCGTAATAAAAGTCGTCGCGCATGCCTTCGGTGCAACTGGGATCTACCGGAACCTTTGCCAGAAAGCCTGGGTCATCCGGTTCCTTGATCGACGGCACCACCGCACGCAGACTGAAGCCCAGCAGATTGCCGGAAGCGTCGAGTGCGGCGCGCGCCTTGTGCACGCTGGCGGCGTGATAGTACAGGCCGCGCACATCGTCCTCGCGACTGTAGAGCAGCTTGATCGGGCGGCCCATGCGCTTCGAGATAAAGGTGGCTTCCAGAATCTGATGCAGTCCCTCGCGCGCTCCGAAACTGCCGCCGGCCTCGGTCAAGTGAATGCGGACCTTGTCACGCGGCACGCCGGCAATCGATTCCGCCGCTTGCGCGCACCGCGAAGGCACCTGAATGCCTCCCCAGTATTCGACTTCATTCGGCTTGACCCACGCCACCACGCTCAACGGCTCCATCTGAGCATGCGCCTTGTACGGCATGCTGTAGACCGCCTCCACGACGCGCGGCGCGTCCCTGAACGTCGTTTCGGCGGCGCCTTTCGTCTTCGACTTCATGCCTGGATCGTCGACGTGCTTCTTCATCTCCTCGAGGACGGTATCGGAATTGAAGCTCGCGAGGTCGCTCTCGCCCCACTCGACTTTCAATACCTTCCTTGCGCGCTGCGCTGCCCAGAAATGATCGGCAACGATGGTCACACCGGGCTGCGCCACGCCGTTTGCAACAGGCATCGCGGGCATGTTCTCGCGAAAGTGCGCGATAACATCCGGAATCTCGATGGCAAAGACATCGCGTACGCCAGGCAACGCCTTGACCGCGTCCGCGTTGAATGACTTCACGCTCGCGTTGACGACAGGCGGATGGATCACGATCGCGGTCAGCATGCCCGGCAGCTTGACGTCGATTGCGTATTGAGCGCGCCCTGTTACCTTGTCGGCAACCCGATAGCTGCGGCGCTCCTTTCCGATCAGGACGAACTGATCGGGGCGCTTGAGCGTCACCTGTGCCGGAACGGGTCCGGCTGCCGCGCCCGCCGCGAGTTCGCCATAGGATGCCTTGCGTCCGCTCGCGGGATGAAACACCACGCTAGCCGCAGCGTTGCAGGCATCCTGGTCGACCGACCAACGCCGGGCGGCTTCAGCGACGAGCATCGCCCGGGCAGTCGCGCCGGCGCGCCGCAGGGTATCCCATTCCAGCGACACGCTCGTACTGCCGCCGGTCGCGTGCATTCCCCAGAGCGGATGAAGATAGGCCTTCGCCAGCGGATCGTCCGGTTGAATCACTCGCACCCGATCCCAGTCCGCGTCGAGTTCTTCCGCCAGCATCAAGCCGAGCGCGTTCTTGACGCCGGTGCCGCTATCGAACTTGTGTACGACGAGCAGCACCTGATTGTCCGGCGTGATTCGAACCCAGGCGTTCGGCGCGAAGTTCCCTGCTGTGCTGTCCGTGATCGATGCTGCCCGCGCGCTGCGAATGCCGATCCCCGTCGCGTGAATCTCGAGCAGCAGGCCGCCCGCAAGTGCAGCGCCGGTCTGGAGAAAGCGTCGGCGGCCCGCGGAAACGTCAGGTGCGTGCAGGTTCGGCTGATCGCGCTTCATGCTGCCGACTCCTTGCGAAGGACAGCGGCAGCGCGATGGATCGCGCGGCGAATCCGGACGTACGTCCCGCAGCGGCACAGGTTGCCCGCCATCGCCGCGTCGATCTCTTGGTCGTTGGGATTGCGCGTATGTCGGAGCAACGCGGCAGCCGACATGATCTGGCCGGACTGACAGTAGCCGCACTGTGGAACATCTTCTTCCTGCCACGCCTGCTGAAGTGCGTGCAGGGTCTGCGGCGCGCCCAGGCCTTCGATCGTGGTGACGCGCTGCGCGGCGACGGACGCCAGCGGTGTCTGGCAGGCCCGCACCGCCTTTCCGTTCAGGTGGACCGTGCAGGCGCCGCACAGGCCCATTCCGCAGCCGTATTTGGTGCCGGTGAGATTCAGTTCATCGCGCAGCACCCATAACAGCGGCGTGTCGCTTGGCATGGCAACGGTGCGGCGCTCGCCATTCACTTCGAGCATGGTCATGTCGTCTCCTGGGTTACCGTCGGTGCGGCAACATTCTCGTAAAGGAATCGCAACGCACGGCGACTGCATCGACGTCTTATGGCCGTGTGGGTAAAGCCTATGTGCACAAAATCGATATGTGAAATACGATTTCGGAATCCATTCGATACGAGAAACATATGGATATCCGGCAGCTCCGCTATTTCATTTCAGTCGCTGAGGAAGGCAACTTCAGTCGCGCGGCCGAGCGTCTGCACATCTCTCAGCCGCCGTTGAGCCAGCAGATCAAATCGCTGGAAGACTCGCTTCGGGTCACGCTTTTCGTGCGCGGACGCCACGGGGCACGGTTGACGCGCGCCGGAGAGGCGCTTCTTGTGCGTGCGCGCAGCATCGTCGGCGACTGCGACTCGGTCGAAAAGCTTTTGCGCAGGGTGGCCGATGGACTCGAGGGCTATATCCGCATCGGGATCATCAACTCGGTGATGTATGGCCCGTTGCCGAGGACCATGCATCAGTTTCAGAAGCACAATCCTGAAGTCGAGTGGACGCTGCATGAGCTGTTGCCCGATAAGCAGCAAGAGGCGTTGGTGCGCGGCCAAATCGATGTTGGCTTTGCCTGCAGTCCGACAGAGCATCGCGAGCTCCGGTCGATCCTGGTCTATCCGCAACCGCTGATCGTCGCGCTGCCGGACAGCCACCCGCTTGCCGATTGCCGTTCCGTTCGTCTGCGAGTGCTCTCCGTTGACCGGTTCGTCTTGCTCAACACACAGAGTCCGATGATTCGAGGCATTCTCGCCGCGTGCATCACAGAGGGCTTCCAGCCACGTGTGCTGCACGAGTCCGCCGATCCCGAGACGATACTCAGTCTCGTGGGTGCCGGAGTCGGCATCAGCATCCTGCCCGAGTCGCTCTCGACCACGCCGCGCGAGAACGTCGCCTTCGTCGCACTGGACGAACCCGAGATGAATGCGGATCTCTACGCCACAGTCCGGCGTGATGACTCGCTGCCCGCGCTCGAGCGTTTTCTGGCGTTACTGAGCGAAGTCACTAACGCGTGGCGCAGCGAATCATCCAACTGAAGCATCGATGAAAAAAGGCATTCGTTGCGGGTTTTCCATGCCCCAAATGCAGTCGCCTTTCTCTTGACAAGCAAATCTCGACCGCTGCATGATTCGCTCGTGGGTAGAAGCGGTCGATTGAACATGCAGCGGCGCAATGCCGCGATCGTTCAACTGGAGATTGCTCACTGACGGAGTATTTGTCAGTGGCGCCAGTTTCCTTTCTCTGCCCCTCGACAATGCTCCCGAATGCAAGATGCAGTCCGCTCGGCTCATGCCGCGGTCTGCCTGCCTTCAACCTAAGCATTGCGAGGAGATCCCGCATGATTATCGACACCAGCTGCTACCCGACGAATCTCGTCGATCTGGCATGGCGGCATGATGGCGAACCCTTCACCGGAGAACGCCTGATCCAGATGATGGACGGTCCGTTCACGATCAACGGCAAGCCGCGCCGCATCGATAAAGCCTTCATCCAGCCGCCGCAAGGCAACACCATCTACACCTACACCGACGGCAACAAGTCCGGCGTCGAGTCCATCGACGCGTACATGGCTTATACGGTGGAAATGGTCGAGAAATATCCCGACCGCTTCATCGGCTGCTTCGTCTACAACCCGCGCTGCGGTGTAGAGAACGGCGTCAATGCCATCGAGCATTACGTGCGCAAGCTCGGCTTCAAGATGGTTCAGTTCCAGGCCAACATGCACGCCTACCGGCCCGACCGCGCGCTCGACTGGCTGCGTCCGGCGCTGCAAAAGTGCGCGGAACTCGGCGTGATGGTCAAGCTGCATACGGGCGATGGCCCGTACAGCATTCCGACTGAATGGGTCCCCATGATCAAGGAGTTCCCGACGGTCAACTTCATCATGGCGCACTTCGGTGTGCAGACGGGCGGCGTCTATTGTTTCGAGCCCTTCCAGATGGCGATGGACCTGCCGAACGTGTATTGCGAATCGGGCTGGTGCCTGCAATCGCGCATCGTCGAGTTCGCGAAGGTGCTGCCGAAGCACAAGATCCTGTTCGGTTCCGATACCCCGCCCAACGAGCCGGGCATGTGGCTGCGTCTGCTCGAAGTGCTTTGCTTCGAACCGCCGCAGGGTCTGAATCTCGATGAAGACACGCTCGAAGACTATCTCGGCAACAACACGGCTCGCATGATCGGCCTCGATCCCACGCCCGCGCCGCGCTCCGTCGAAGAAGCGAAGACCTTGCTGGCTGCCTGAGCGAGGCTGCGGCACGCCAATTCACAAGATACTGGAGTACCAGCATGATCATCGATACCCATCTGCACCCGACCAATCTCGTCGACGAAGCGTGGCGACACACCGGCGAGCCGTTCACAGGCGAGCGTCTGCTGAAGATGATGGATGGACCGTATGTCATCAACGGCAAACCGCGCCGCATCGACATGGGCTTCATCCAGCCGCCGCCGGGCAATACCGGCTATCGCGACGGCAACCGTCGCGGCCGCGAAGGCA
The DNA here is from genome assembly GCF_046030135.1 of Caballeronia jiangsuensis. NCBI lineage: Bacteria > Pseudomonadati > Pseudomonadota > Betaproteobacteria > Burkholderiales > Burkholderiaceae > Caballeronia > Caballeronia jiangsuensis. The sequence continues at coordinate 253,514 of NZ_JAQQDB010000007.1, read as the reverse complement.
TCCGCGACTACATGGCTTACGTGGCCGAACTGACACAGAAGTACCCCGATCGGTTCATCGGCAACTTCACGTTCAATCCGCGCTGGGGTCCGGAAGAAGGCGCGCTCGAACTCGAATTCCACGTGAAGGAGTACGGCTTCAAGATGCTGAAGCTGCACGCGAACATGCACGGTTATCGTCCGGATCGCGCGCTGGACTGGCTGCGCCCCGCGATGAAGGTTTGCGCGAAGTACAACGTGGTCGTTCTGATCCACACTGGCGACGGCCCCTACACGATCCCGACGATGTTCTACCCGATCATCCGCGAGTTCCCGATGGTGAATTTCATCATCGGTCACTTCGGCATTCAGACGGGCGGCAACTACTCGTTCGAAGCGTTCTGGATGGCGATGGACACACCCAACGTGTACTGCGAGTCGGGATGGTGCTTTCAGTCGCGCATTGTCGAGTTCGCCCGGCAACTGCCGCGCGACAAGATCGTTTTCGGCACGGACACGCCGCCGAACGAACCGGGCATGTGGCTGCGCGAGCTGGAGATGTTGTGCGGTCCCGCGCCGCAGGGCATGGATCTCGACGAGGACGGTCTCGAAGACTATATGGGCAACAACATCGCCCGTCTGGTCGGCATCGAGCCGTCACCGCCGCCGCGCAATCTCGACGAAGCCGAGCTGCGCCTGAAGGATAGCTACGCAAAGCTCAACGACGTCGTAGCGTAAGCGGACGTATGGCGGGCCGGCGCATCGACGGCCGGCCCGCGATAGCAGCCGAGCGCAGCGGCCCCCGGGATACGGTCGACACCGGCAACCGGGGCGCTGCAAGGCTGATGACAAGGAATACTAATGACATCGTCTAATTCATCTGCCCTCGCCTGCTCGCGCGCAAATCCGCAAGATTTCCGTCATTTTCTAGACGGCTACAGCATTGCAAATCCGGGCGACGTTCTGACCATTCGCGAAAGCGCGAGCGCGAATCAGGACCCGACCGCAGTGATATGGCAGCTTGCCGCCAGAGGGCAACATCCTTTACTGATTTTCGATCGGGTCACAGGTCTTCGGAGTCCGTTGGTGACCAACGTCTTCGCGTCGCGCAGCCGGATTGCATGGATGCTCGATTCGTCTCTCGAGAATCTGCACGCGGCATTCCAGCAGCGCAGCCGCCGAATGGTGCCGCCGCGCCTGCTGGCAAACGGGCCGGTGCTGGAGCACGTCCAGACCGATAACATCGATCTGACCGACATTCCGGCCATCACCCATTTCTCGACCGATCGCGGTCCGTACATCACGAACGCCATCCTGATTGCCGAGGATCCTGAAACGGGCGTCGGGAATGCAAGTTATCACCGTTCGACGCTCCATTCGACCACCGAAATCGCCACCAGCCTGCATTCGCGCGGGCATCTATGGCGCATGCTCCAGCGAGCTCAGGAGCGTGGAACTTCGCTGCCGGTCGCGATGGTGATCGGCGCGCATCCCTTGTTCATGCTTGCCGGTGCCGCACGGTTGCCCTACGGGGTCGACGAACGTCATGTGGCGGGTGGCCTGTTCGGGGCGCCGCTCGACGTCGTGCGCACGCCGAGACACGGTATCGCGATACCGGCGTACGCGGAAATCGTGCTCGAAGGCGTAATCGATCCGCAGGCACGCGCGGACGAAGGCCCTTTCGGCGAGTTCACGGGTTACTCATCCGACCGCTCGACGAACAACCTCTTTCGCGTGCAAAGCGTGCTACGCCGGCGCGATGCGATGCTGATCGACGTGGCCGGCGGCAATTCCGCCGAACACCTCAACCTGGGTCGCATTCCGCGCGAATCGGAGATGGTCGAGAAGCTCAAGGAGCGCTTTCCGAGCGTAATCGCGGTCCACTATCCCTCGTCCGGCACGCACTTTCATGCTTACGTGGCGCTCAGGCAAATGCGCGCCGGCGAAGCGCGTCAGGTCATGCTCGGCTTGCTGGGTTGGGATCCCTATCTGAAGACGGTCATCGCCGTGGACGCGGACGTCGATATCACGCGTGACGAAGAGGTGCTGTGGGCCGTGGCCACCCATTTGCAGCCGCACCTCGATGTCGTCATCATCGACGGCTTGCCGGGCAGCGCGCTCGACCCGTCCGCATCCGGTGTGGGGACGACATCGCGAATGGGGCTCGACGCAACGCGCGGTCCCAACTTCGACGGAGTGCGCGCGCAGATCAGCGCCGAAGCCATGGCGCGCGCCGCACAGCTGATCGCTGCAGCCAGATCGCACACAGGGCCGGATAGCGTATGACGAAGCGCATGATCGTTGGAATCACGGGTGCCAGCGGCGCGGTGTATGGCGTGCGTCTGCTGCAGAACCTCGCGCAACGCCCGGAGTGGGAAACGCACCTCGTGCTGTCCGCGTCCGGACTGTTGACGGCGGGGCACGAGCTCGGTCTGCAGCGCCGCGAGATCGAGGCTATGGCGAATGTCGTGCATAACGTGCGGGATATCGGCGCTGCCGTCGCAAGTGGTTCATTTCGTTGCGACGGCATGGCCATAGCACCGTGCTCGATGCGCACGCTGGCGGCGATAGCCACGGGCCTCGCCGACAATCTGATCACGCGCGCCGCCGACGTGATGCTCAAGGAACGCCGCAAGCTGGTGCTCATGGTGCGCGAGACGCCGCTCAATCTCATCCACCTGCGCAATATGACCACCGCGACCGAAGCGGGGGCCATCGTGTTGCCGCCCGTGCCTGCCTTCTATAACCACCCTCGAACTGTGGACGACATCGTCAACCATACCGTCGGGCGCGTGCTCGACCTTTTCGACATCGATCACGACGGTCTCGTCGGCCGCTGGCAAGGGCTTCGGCCTGAACATTCAGCGGCATAAGCACCTTCTCGAACATCGACACCATTGCAGGAGACATCATGAGCCAACTCGACACTCGACATGCTTCTTCCAACGCGCCCGTTCCGGTCACGATCCTGACCGGGTTCCTCGGATCAGGCAAGACGACACTGCTGAACCATATCCTGACAGAGCGGCATGGACATCGCATCGCCGTGATCGAGAACGAATTCGGGGAAGTCGATGTCGACTCGGATCTCGTCATGACGTCCGATGAAGAAATCTTCCAGATGACGAACGGCTGCATCTGCTGTGTCGTCGATGTGCGTACCGACCTTGTTCGCATCCTGCAGAAGTTGCTGGAGCGTCCGGAGAAGTTCGATCACATTCTCGTGGAGACGAGCGGTCTCGCCGATCCCACGCCGGTGGCGGCGACGTTCTTCATGGACCACGACGTGGCGCGCCAGGTGACGCTGGATGGCGTCGTCACGCTGGTCGACGCGGTTCATATCGAGAGCCATCTCGACGACCCGGCCCTGCGAGGGCGCGACAATCAGGCAGTCGATCAGATCGTGGCCGCTGACCGGATCATCATCAACAAGACCGACCTGGTGCCGAGCTGGTTCGTCTTCGCCCTTGAACAGCGGTTGCACCGGTTGAATGAGGGTGCGCAAATCCTGCGCTCCAACTATGCGCAGGTCGATCTGAGCCAGATCCTGGGGATAGGCGGATTTACGCCAACGTCGGCAAGTCTGGACGTCGAAGAAGAACATGAGCATACGCACGACCACGCTCACGACCCTGACCACGTGTGCGACGAGGCTTGCGAGCACGCCCACGACCATCATGAACACGACGAAGGCGATAGCACACCGCATGGTCATCGCCATGATCCTTCGGTAACGTCCGTGTCGCTCGTGTTCGACCGTCCGTTCGATCGCTCGCGACTCGATGCCGGTTTGCGCGCGCTACTCGCGGCTCAAGGCGACGATGTATTCCGTATGAAGGGGATCTTCGATATCGCCGACGAGAATCAGCGCTATGTCGTTCAGGCGGTGCACCGTCTCTTCGACCTGCATCCGGCCGATCTGTGGGCTGCAGGCCCGCGCGAAAGCAAACTGGTGTTCATCGGACGCAATCTGGATCGGCAGCGTCTCAAGGTGCTGCTCGACCTGTGTCTGTCGCGGCAACATGCGGACGTCGTTGTGTGAGGCCTCCCGGCTTGGCGTTTTCGTAGCGTGTGACCCCGACGACGCGTCAAGCCGAATTCTTTTGTCTTGAATACATCAGTTGAGGTCGGACCTTATCAATACAGATAAGGATAACGAATCAATAGTATCTATTCAGCCAAAGTGATCGGCCGTACTTAACCAAGAGTGTTGACTGGAAACCATATGAAATCGAAACATATCGTGGCGGACTGCATTCCGAAATCGGCGAAACTGACTGCGCTTCTTTTTGCAGCGCTATCGGCGGGAACGGCCTACGCGCAATCCAGCATACAGCTCTATGGTCAGATAGACGAATGGGTCGGTTACCAGAAATTTCCCGCGAACGAGCATGCGTGGAATGTCTCGGGCGGCGGGATGTCCACGTCCTATTGGGGCATGAAGGGGACCGAGGATCTCGGCGCTGGATTCAAAACGATCTTCGCGCTGGAAACGTTTTATCGCCCGCAGAACGGCCAAAGCGGGAGATTCCAGGGCGATACTTTCTTCGCGCGTAACGCGTATGTCGGCATGTTCTCACCGTACGGCACGCTGACGGCCGGGCGCATTACGTCGAATCTGTTTGTGTCGACAATCCTCTTCAATCCGTTCGTCGACTCGTACGTGTTCTCGCCGATGATCTATCACACATACCTCGGCACCAGCACCTTTCCTGCCTATCGGACAGACCAGGGCGCGGTCGGCGACTCGGGATGGAGCAATTCGGTTGCCTATACGTCGCCGGACTTCTCCGGCCTGAGCGGTTCGGTGATGTATTCGTTCGGCAACGGCGCCGGCGCGGCCGGCCAGCATAAAGACAGCGCGCAAGTGCTGTATCTGAATGGGGCGCTCAGTGCGACCGCGGTCTACCAGTACGTGAACTACAAGAATGTCGCCAACGATTTCTCGAATCCGGCCTCGGCCAACATCGTTGCAGGATTGCGCAGCCAAAGTATCGGCCAGCTTGGCCTGACCTACGATTTCAAGCTCGTGAAGCTATACGGGCAGTACATGTACACGCAGAATTCCGTGTCGTCAGGGGACTACCATGTGAGCACCGGTCAGGCAGGCTTCACGATACCGATCGCAAACGGCAAGGTCATGGCGTCCTATGCATATTCGAAGGATTCCGGCGGTTTCGATCAAACCAGGAGAACGTGGGCGGTCGGCTACGATTACCCGCTATCCAAACGAACCGATGTGTACGCCGCGTATCTGGATGACAAGATATCGGGCGAATCGCACGGCGAGACATTCGGTGTCGGGATTCGCGCGAAGTTCTAGCGTTGCTTAGCCGCGATGCTGGATCAAGCTCTCAAGCGCTATCGGGAAAGGAACCGAGGCGCTACCTCGCTAAAAGCAGGCTGCCTCGGGCGTCGATAAAACGGTTGCCTCAGACTCGAACTTTGCGCAGATCGAATGGCGTCTCGCGCAAGCGCTTGCCCGTCAGCCTGAACACGGCATTGGCGATCGCCGGTGCAACCGACGGACTCGACAACTCGCCGACACCGCCGGGCTTCGCCGGATCGCCCTGCACGATGTGTATGTCGATGTCGGGCATGTCGCTCATGCGCATCACGCGATACGAACCGAAATTGGTCTGCTGAACCTGACCGCCGCGGATATCGATGCGGTCCGCGAGCGCGTGTCCGAGTCCCCACATCAATCCGCCGTACAACTGCTCTTCGACGCCGCCCGGCGACACCGCGAGCCCGCAATCGGCCACGCATGTGAGCTTGTCGATCACGATGCCATCGTCACGGCGCGTCACGCGCGCAACCACCGCGATATAGCTGCCGTATGCGCGGTTCGTCGCGACGCCGAGCGCGGTGCCGCGCGGCAGCGGCTTGCCCCAGCCGGCTCGCGTCGCCGCCTCGCGCAGCACGGCGGCATGCCGCGCATCCTTCATGTGCGCAAGCCGAAAGTCGACCGGATCGCGATGCCCTGAATGCGCGGCTTCGTCCATGAACGACTCGACCGCGAACACGTTCGGGATATAACTCACCGCGCGATACCAGCCCGTGGGCACGCCCGTTTCGTGACGCACCCAGCCGATATCCACATGCGGCGCGCCATAGGCGAACTCGAATTTGCTGATGGCTTCCGTGGTGCTGTAATCCATGCGATCGGGGCGATCGGTATAACCCGGCTCCCATTGTTCGGGCGATGCGGGCATCACCGCGCGCAGTTGCAGCGCCGAGAGATTGCCTCGCGCGTCGAGCACGGCCCGCGCACGATGATGGCTCGCCGAATGATAAAAGAGCGCGCGCATTTCGTCTTCGCGGCTGTTCATCAGCTTGACCGGCTTGCCGGTTTGCATCGCGAGCCACGTGACTTCGAAGAGCCAGTACTTCGATTCGCGCGCCCCGAAGCTGCCACCCGAAACCAGTTCATGCAACACGACGCGATTCGCCGGAATGCAGCCGATCACTTCGGCCGCCTCCCGTGCCATCGATGGCACCTGCAGGCCTCCCCAGTACGCGATGCCGCCGTCTTTCGCCCATGCCGTCACGTTGACGGGTTCGAGCGGATTCTGCGCCTTGTAAGGCATCGAGTACGAAGCCTCGATCACACGCGAGCCGCGCTTCAGGATGGATGCGGCGTCGCCGTTCTGCACGGTCGGCACGACTCGGGCGGCGGGATCGTCGAGCCATGCGGCCTGACGCGCGGACAGATCGCGGCTGTCGAACTTTTCGAACGGACTGTCTTCCCATTCGATGCGCAACGCCGCCTGCCCCTTGTGCGCGGACCAGTAATCGTCGGCGAGCACGGCCACGCCGGCCTGATTGCCGCCGAGCACGTCCGGGCGTCCAGGTATCTGCAATACTTGGCGCACGCCTGGCACGGCGAGCGCGGCTTTGGCATCGACGCTGCGCACGCGCGCATCGATCACGGGCGCGCGCGTGACGACCGCGACCAGCATGCCGGGCAAGCGCACGTCGATGCTGTATGCGAACGCGCCGCACACCTTCTGCGCGGCATCGCGCTTCTTGCGCAGCTTGCCGATATACCTGAACTGCGACGGATCTTTCAGCGGCACGTCTTTCGGCGCAGGCAAGCTCGCGGCGACGGCGGCCAGCGTGCCGTAGCTCGCGCGCGCGCCACTCGCCTTGTCGATCACGAAGCCATCGTCCGTTGAGCACGCGGACGGCGGCACGTTCCACTGTTTCGCGGCCGCCGCAATCAGCATCGCGCGAGCGGTCGCGCCCGCATGCCGCAAGCGATCGTATTCCAGCGACACGCTCGTGCTTCCGCCCGTCGAAAACACCTTCCACAAGGGATGAATGTAATCCGCGTAGAACGGATTCTCGGGCGTGATCACGTCGATGCGAAACGGATCGACATCCAGTTCTTCCGCGACCATCGCGGCGAGCGCGGTGCGCGTGCCGGTGCCCGAATCGTGCTTATGGACGACGAGCTTGATGGTGTCGTCGGGCAGCACGCGCACCCAGGCGTTCGGCTCGAATTCTCCGTCGCGTGGGTGCGGCTCCCCGCTCTTCGCTGACGCCTCGGGCAACCGGAAGCCGATCGCGAGCCCCGCTGCCAGCAACGCGGATCCTTGCTGCATGAAACGGCGACGCGCCGCGCGATGTTCGATCCGCATTCAGGCCTCCGCCGCCGCGCGTTTGATCGCCTGGCGAATGCGCGAATACGTCCCGCAGCGGCAGATGTTGCCGGACATCGCCGCCGCAATGGCGTCGTCGCTGACGGACGTCTTGCCCTTCAGAAACGCGGCCGCCTGCATCAATTGCCCCGACTGACAGTAGCCGCATTGCGGCACGTCTTCCGCGATCCACGCACGCTGCAACGGACTCGCGCCGTCTTTGGACAGACCTTCGATCGTCGTGATGCGCCGGCCCGCGACGGCCGCGATCGGCAGCAGGCATGAGCGCACCGCTTCGCCCTCCAGATGCACCGTGCACGCGCCGCAAAAGCCGCCGCCGCAGCCGAATTTCGTGCCCGTCAGACCCAGCGAATCGCGCAGCACCCACAACAGGGGCATGTCTTCCGGTACATTGTCGAGCGAGTGCCGCGCGTCGTTGACGATGATTTCTATCATGCGCTGTCTCCTGAATGTCGTTCGTGTTCGCGGCCATTATGGGAAGCCGCCGCGGCGGAACGCCAGCGACGATTTCTTTGATCATCCGTAAGCCCGGCTAACACCCATGTTGAAGCGCTACCCTTCCATCCAGTCGATGCAGGCCTTTCTCCAGGCCGCGCGCGCCGGCAGCTTTTCGAGCGCGGCGCGTCAGTTGTCGCTCACGCATAGCGCGATCAGCCAGCAGATCCGCACGCTCGAGGAGTTCGTCGGCCAGCCGCTCTTCGTGCGCGAAGGCGCGCGCGTCGTGCTGACCGATGCGGGCGCGCTCTTCGCGAATCAGCTGGGCGATGGCTTCGAGCAGATCGATCGTGCGCTGTCGTCGGTGAAGGAACGCGAGGTCAAGCAGTCGATCACGCTCGACGTCGATCCCGAACTCGCGCAAAGCTGGCTCGTCGCGCGCCTGCCCGCGCTGCTCGACGCGCTGACAGGCGTGGCGCTGACCGTGCTGTCCGCGCCGCGCCACGATCGCAGCGCATTCGAGCGCGTGGATCTCGCACTGCGTTACGGCTATGGCGAATGGGATGGCTTCGAGAACGCGCTGATCTGCGGCGATCGCCTGACGGTCATGGGCGCGCCCGCGCTGCTGAACGCGCGCGGACTCACCGCGCCGCTTGCGCCGGAACACGTGCTCGCCCTGCCCTTGCTCGGCTACACGAAGCGCTCATGGATACCGTGGCTCGCCTCTGCCGGTCTGCCGGAAGTGGAACCGCATGCGGTTGCCGTCTTCGACAACGCGGCGGGACTGATCGCGGCCGCGAGCGCGGGCGTGGGTGTCGGACTCGCGCGTGGCCTGCTCGCCGCCGATGCGCAGCGCGACGGCAGGCTGATCGAACTCACGCAAGTCGAGATCCCGACGCACTACAACCTCTACGCCGTATGGCCGCGCGAAAAGTCGGCACGCGTGGCCCCGCTCGTCGATGCGATACGCGCGCTCGTCGCGCAAACGCTCAACGCGCGCGTTCCGCGCTGACGACGTCGCGCACCGTTTCGAGAAACCGCGCCAGCACCGGCGACGGCGTTTCCGCGCGATAACGCGCATGCAGCGAAACTTCGGGACGCGGCCCCGCGAGCGGCACGAAGGCGACGCCGCCGCCCGACAACTGCGCGGCCGACGCCGGCAGCAGCGCAACGCCGAGCCCTTCGCGCACGAGACATAGAAGCGTGTGCAGCTCCACGACTTCCTGCTCGATGCGCGGCGTGAATCCCGCCTCGACGCAACAGTCGCGCAGGAACCGCGCGAGTTGCGACTGCAGCAAACCGAACGACAGGAAGCGCTCGGCTTCGAGTTCGCGCAACGCGATCTCCCCGCGCGACGCGAACGGATGCGTCAGCGACAGCGCGACCACGGCGGGTTCGCGCAACACGACTTCGCTGACGATCTCCGGATCTTCGCGCGCCACGCGAAAGAAGCACACATCGAGCCGGCGCTCTTTCAACGCCTGAATCTGCGCGGCGGGCGTCATCTCGTGCAGCGTCCATCTCACTTGCGGATGCTTGCGCGCGAATACGCCGAGCGCGCGTGGAATGGGCTCGACCATCGCCGAGCTGATGACGCCGATCTCGAGGCTGCCCACTTCGCCGCGTCCCGCGCAACGCGTGAGATCGATCGCGCGCTCGAACTGCGCGAAGATCAGCGGCGCCTGTTCCTTCAGTGTTTTCCCTGCCTCGGTGAGCTCGACGCGATGTTGCGAGCGCAGGAAAAGCGCGGTGCCCATCTCCTCTTCGAGGATGCGGATCTGCTGACTCAGCGGCGGCTGCGAAATGTGCAGCCGCGCGGCCGCGCGGCCGAAATGCAGTTCATCGGCGAGCACCGCGAAGTACCGCAAAAGCCGCATATCCATATCGCCAACGTATCAAAGTCGTGGTCAAAAAATATTGTACAGAGCGTGCGCAACTTGTGAGACTGCATCGCAAGCAGCAGTGCACGTCAGTGTGACACTCGATGCCGGCGAGGGGAAGACGCACGCAGAACGCGTCTTGCAAAAGGCCGCATGGGCAAGCTCGCGAGAGCTTTCGTTCCATCGACGCGCCTGCCCGCGATCAGGCAACTGGTCAAGCCAATTCCCCTCAAGGAGATCGAGACCGTGATCATCGACACGAGCGGGCTCGCGGCTCCGTATCCGGTCGCGCAGACCTGAACAACCCCGCCGACAACGATAATCAGGAGACACGTGATGAACCCCGAACAACACCCCGTCGATCGCATCTTGCCCAAGCGGCAGATGATCACGCTCGGCCTGCAGCACATGCTCGTCGCTTATATCGGCGCGATTGCCGTGCCGTTGATCGTCGCATCCGCATTGAAGATGTCGCCCGCCGACACCACCGTGCTCATCAGCACGGCGCTCTTCTGCTCGGGCATCTCGACGGTGCTGCAGACCGTCGGCATCTGGAAGTTCGGCGTGCGCCTGCCGATTCTGCAAGGCGTTGCGTTCAGCAGCGTGGGTCCGGTCATCGCGATCGGCATGAGTCCGGGCGTCGGCTTCGCGGGCGTGTGCGGCGCGGTGATCGGCGCGGGCGTGTTCACGATGTTCGCCGCGCCGCTCGTCGGACGGCTGCGGCGCTTCTTTCCGCCTGTCGTGACCGGCTGCATCGTCACGGTGATCGGGCTGCAGCTCTTTCCTGTCGCGTATCAATGGGCGGGCGGCGGCGAGAACGCGCGGCAGCACTTCGGCGCGCTGCCCTTTCTGTGCGTCGCGCTCTTCGTGGCGCTGGTGATCCTCGCCGTCAACCGCTTCGCCAATGCGTTCCTGCGCAATCTGTCGGTGCTGATCGGCCTCGTCGCGGGCAGCGTGCTGGCCTGCGCACTGGGCATGGGCGACTTCGGCAGCGTCGCCGACGCGCCGTGGTTCACGATGCCGCTGCCGTTTCACTTCGGCATGCCCGTGTTCTCCGTGGTGCCCGTGCTGACGATGATCGTCGTCATGGTCGTGCAGATGGTCGAATCGATGGGCCTCTTCGTCGCGATCGGCGATATCGTCGACAAGAACATCAGCGAGGAAGACGCCGTGCGCGGCATGCGCGCGAACGGTCTCGCGAGCGCGATCGCCGGCATGTTCGCCGCGTTTCCCTTCATCGCGTTCATGGAAAACGTGGGCCTCGTGATTCTGACCGGCGTGCGCAGCCGATGGGTCGTGGCGGTGAGCGGCGTGCTCATGTGCGTCGTCGCGCTGGTGCCGAAGATCGGGGCGGTCGTGGCCGCGACGCCCGCGGCCGCGCTCGGCGGCGCGGGGGTCGCAATGTTCGGTGTCGTGGTCGCGGCGGGCGTGCAGACGCTCTCGAAAGTGGACTTCGAGCGCAATCGCTACAACGTACTGATTGTCGGCTTCACGATCGCGACCGCGCTCATTCCCGTGATGGCCCCGCAAGTCTTCAAGCAGATGCCGGAGTGGACGCAGCCCTTCGTGCACAGCGGCGTCGTGCTCGCGTGCCTCGTATCGGTCGTGCTGAACGCCGTGCTCAACGGTGCGCACGAAGAAGAAGACGTGCCTGCGCACAGCATGGTCCGCGAGTGAAACGTAATGACAGGACTACCCTTCATGAACATGAAAAACGAAGCGCTGCTGATCAGAAATCCCGTCGCGGTGATGAGCGGCCTGCGCGGCGATGACGCGCGTCTCGGACAGGTCGATATTCGCATCCGCAACGGCATCATCGAGGCCATCGCGCCCGATCTCCAGGCACGCGACGGCGAGCGCGTCATCGATGCGAGTGCGTGCGTCGTCTATCCCGGCTGGGTGAACACGCACCATCATCTGTTCCAGAATCTGCTCAAGGCGGTGCCTTCGGGCATCGACGCGGATCTGCAGGAATGGCTCGCAGCCGTGCCCTATCCGCGCCTTGCGCGCTTCACGCCGGAGCTCGCGCGCGTCGCCGCACGCCTCGGCATGGTCGAACTGCTTTTGTCGGGCGTGACGACGTGCGCGGACCATCACTATCTCTATCACGCGGACGGCACGACGGAAACCGGCGATCTGCTCTTCGACGAAGCGGCGTCTTTCGGCTTGCGCTTCGTGCTGTGTCGCGGCGGCGCGTTGCAGGCGGCGGGCGATCACCCCGGTTTCTCGAAGGTCGCGCTCAAGCCTGAAACACTGGATCAGATGCTTGCCGATATCGAACGACTGAAGGCGCGCTATCACGATCCACGCGCGGCATCGATGCGCCGCGTGGTCGTCGCGCCGACGACACCGACCTTCTCGCTGCCTCCCGCGCTTCTGCCCGAAATCGCGCGCGCGGCGCGCGGCATGGGTCTGCGCATGCACACGCATCTGTCGGAGACGCGGCGCTATGTCGAATTCTGCCGCGAGCGGTTCGACATGCTGCCGGTCGAGTTCGTCGCCGAACACGAATGGCTCGGCCCCGATGTATGGTTCGCGCATCTCGTGCATCTCGAAGCGAGCGAGATCGCGATGCTCGCCGAAACGGGCAGCGGCTGCTCGCACTGCCCTGTCAGCAACGCGCGACTTGGCAGCGGCATCGCGCCCGCGCCGGCGATGGCCGCGGCGGGCGTGCCGATGTCGCTCGCGGTGGATGGCGTCGCGTCGAACGAGTCGGGCAGCATGATCAACGAGGCGCACTTCGCGTGGCTCGTGCATCGCGCGGCGCAAGGCGCGTCGGCGACGACGGTGGAGGAGACCATTCACTGGGGCAGCGCGGGCGGCGCGGGCGTGCTCGGTCTCGATGCGGTCGGCTCGATCGAAGTCGGCAAGGCGGCGGACCTCGTGCTGTACGACATCGACGATCCGCGCTTTTACGGCTTTCACGATCTCGCCGTTGCGCCGGTGACGGCGGGCGAACCCGCGCGCGTGCGCTACAACATCGTGAATGGGCGCGTGGTCGTCGATGACGGCGTGATTCCCGGTCTCGATATCGATGCCTTGCGCCGCGAGGCCGCGGAGGGCGTGAAAGTTTTGCTGGCCGACTAGCGAGGGCTCGACATGCAAACGAAACGATTGAGGATCGGCATTCTGACGCCTTCGTCCAACACGGCGCTCGAACCGATCACCTGCGCGATGCTGAGCGCGCTGCCGCATGTGAGTGCGCACTTCGCGCGCTTCACCGTGACGGAAATCAGCCTGACGAATCAGGCGCTCGGCCAGTTCGACGTGAGCCGCATTCTCGATGCGGCGAAGCAACTCGCCGATGCGCGCGTCGACGTGATCGGCTGGAGCGGCACATCGGCGGGCTGGCTCGGCTTCGAGCGCGACGAGGCGCTATGCCATCAGTTGACTGAGGCGACCGGCATTCCCGCGACGACATCGGTGCTGGCGCTGAACGAGATTCTCGCGAAGACGGGCGTGCGCCGGCTCGCTCTCGTTTCGCCCTATACCGACGATGTGCAGGAGCGCATCATCCGCAACTACGAGAACATCGGCGTCGAGTGCGTGGCGGAACGGCATCTGGGACTGAGCGAGAACTTCAGCTTCGCCGAGGTGCCCGACACGCTTCTCGCCGACATGATGCGCGAGGCGGCCTTCGCCCGGCCCGATGCAGTGACGACGTTCTGCACGAATCTGCACGCGGCGCATCTGGCGCAGCCGTTCGAGCGCGAGACGGGCATTGCTGCTTACGATACGGTGGCGACGGTCGTGTGGAAAGCGCTGCGCATGCTCGATGTCGATACGTCGCCGCTGTCGGAATGGGGAAGCGTCTTTGCGTTGAGTGCGTGATGTGGATGAAGGGGTGCGAGTTGATCGAAGAACGCGCCGGGCTTCGTTGGGCGAGCGTCGCTTGTTATGTCGCTTGGCGCGCTCGCTATCGCGCGTTGTCTGCGGGCCGCCGACGCGCGCCGTGTCGGACGCCATGCGTGATTCAAGCCAACGCTTCGCGCGGCCTTCCATTCACCTCGACGATCAGCACAGGAATCGACTTCGCGCCCGGCACCTTGCTTTCCTTGGCGTAATGCCATAACGGCAGCAGCGGATTGCACTCCGGGTAATAACCGGCGATGCATCCCTGCGGTATGTCGTAGGGCTGTATGCGCAGGCCTGCGACGCGTCGCTCGAAGCCATCGTCGGCGATCGTGCGCAACGTGATGCGGTCGTTCTTCTGGAGACCGTGGCGTGTCATGTCGGCCTCGCACATGAAGATCACCATACGATCGCCCTTGATGCCGCGAAAGCGGTCGTCGAGACTATAGATCGTCGTGTTGAACTGGCTGTCGCTGCGCAGCGTCATGAGGCGCAAGGACTGCGGCTCGCGCTCGGGCATATCGGGATCTTCGCCGAGGGTCTCGGGCACGGAAAACTCCGCCTTGCCGCTCTTCGTCTGCCACTTGCGTTCACGCACGGCCAGATTGCGCGGGAAGCCGCCTGGCGTCCACATTCTTTCGTTGAAATCGTGGAAGGTGTCGGGATAGGTTTTCGCAATCTCGTCGCGCACCAGCGCGTAGTCGTTGCGCCAGCGATCCCAGTCCACCGTCGAGCGCGCGCCGAGCGTGTGCTTCGCCAGTTCCGCGACGATATGCGGCTCCGAGCGCGCATCCTGCGAAGCGGGCTCTGCCACGCCGCGCGAACCGTGAATGCAGCCGGTGCTGTCTTCCATCGATACCGCCTGCGCGCCGCTTGCCTGCGTATCGATTTCGATGCGGCTCAGGCACGGCAGAATGTACGACTTCTCGCCATGCACGAGATGACTGCGATTGAGTTTCGTCGCGATATTGACCGTGAGTTTCAGATTGCGCCATGCCGGCTCGATGCGCATACGGTCCGGCACCGAACGCACGAGATTGCCGCCGAGGTTGATGACCGCGCTGACCTTGCCGTCGAGCATCGCCTCGAAAGTCTCGACGATGTTCATGCCCTTCTCGCGAGGCGGCTCGAATCCGAACTGGGATCGGCACGCCGCGTTTTCTGGCTTCCTGTAGCGGATGCAGCATGCGTGGACTATTGGTGCCGACGTTCTGGCCGAAGAAGAACATGAGATCGGTTTTCTCGAAGTCTTCGAGTCTCACGGTTCCGACGCCCACGCCGATCGCTTCCTTCAGTCCGACGCTCGTGCTCTCGTGACACATGTTCGAACTGTCGGGCAGATTGTTGGTGCCGTACATGCGTGCAAAAAGCTGGTACATGTAGGACGTTTCCAGCGATGCGCGACCGGATGCATAGAACGCGACGCGCTTCGGATCGAACCCGCGCAACTCGCGGCCGATGTCCTCGAAGGCTTCTTCCCAGCTGACGCTCATGTACTTGTCGGTGGCGGCGTCATAGCGCAACGGCGCGGTGAGACGCCCGGCGTCTTCGAGGTCGTGATCGTGCCACGCGCAGAGTTCCGTCACCGTGTGAAGCTCGAAGAACTGCGGTGTCATGCGCTTCGCGGTGAGATCCCACGCGGTTGCCTTCGCGCCGCTTTCGCAGAATTCGAAGGTGTGCGGATCGGCGGGCTTCGCCCACGAGCAGCTCACGCACGCGAAGCCTTCCGGTTTGTTTTGCTTGAGCAGCACCGTGCTGAACTTGAGCGGCACTTTCTCGTGAATGAGCGCGCCCGTGACGGCCTTGATCGATCCCCATCCACCCGATGAATACGGGTAGGCGGCGTTCTTGCGAACGACGTTGTCTGATTCGGCCATGTCTTTGCCTCGCGCGCTTTCGATGAATTCGCCTAACGCGCAAGCAAGCCGCATACCCCTTAGCACGGCTTTCAACAGCAGTTGGCCGGCGCTGTATTCGTGCGACTAGTTCGGTTCATCGACTCGGCACGGAGAGCGTGGGCGACAGCGCCGTCGGTTGACCATCTTCTCCGTTCGAAAACTCTGTGCGGAAATTCGACTGGAAGAATCGCGCACGTTCCGTGGCTACCGGACAATCACGCTGGTTCCGCGTCACGATAGTTATCTGCCATCGCGACAGCAAGTTCCCGCAGAGGGGCGCCGTCCTTCACGTGATTCAGATGAACCGTGCTCGCATCTGCCGTCAAGCCTTCGTGGACTGTCCCACCGATCTGCGCCAGCAAATCGGCAATCAGCGCCTGACGCCTGCGAAATGCAGCCCGCCGGTTTGACGGAACCTCGCTGATGTCGCGGTGCCACTGCCGAAGCGGCAGCAAGAACCGTCCATCGGCCTCGACTCCGCCTAGCTCGCGCCAGAAGCCGTCGTAGTCCGCGGTAAACTGGATTGCGGTTGCGGCGGAAACGTGCGTCTTCTTCGACACGCCAGCAAGTGCGTCCACCCTCGCCATCCTGCAGAGTTCGCCGACCGCTTCCATCACAGCGGCTTTCGGTCGTAGGCCATGACATGCACGTGTAGCGTCGCGCACCCGCTCTCTGTCTCCGCCAGCCGGGCCTTGCAATCCCCCGATCAGCGCTCCGCGTTTCCCCGAGCCGGTATGCATTTCGAAGCTGATGGTCGCCCAC
The DNA here is from genome assembly GCF_046030135.1 of Caballeronia jiangsuensis. Taxonomy (NCBI): domain Bacteria; kingdom Pseudomonadati; phylum Pseudomonadota; class Betaproteobacteria; order Burkholderiales; family Burkholderiaceae; genus Caballeronia; species Caballeronia jiangsuensis. The sequence continues at coordinate 237,045 of NZ_JAQQDB010000007.1, read as the reverse complement.
GCAAGATCGACGTGCTCAAGCTCGTCGCGCCAGGCGACGGTCAGCAAGCCTTCGCGCCAGCAGCGTACCGGCTCGCTCACAACAAGCGAATACCTGCCCGTCGATGCCAACGTCACATATTCCGAGTTCAGGTAGACCCTGCGCGTCAGATCTTCACCGAACAGCTCCTGCACGACCGGAAAATGACCGCACAGCAGCTCTGCACGCGCGTAGGCAGATATATCGGCCTGGGCGAAACAATGAAAGGGGCGTTCGAGGTAGCGCCGGTTGCGGACAACAATATCCGCAAGCAGGGGGTTCGTCGTCAACGCCTTCAACCAGATGCGTGCCGCAGACGGATTGAGCATTGCGTACATCAGAACGCGCGCCCGTCGGAAGATATCGTGAGGAGTTCGTTTGGGAATAGCTCTGGCTAACAGATTGCAAGCTTCAAAAAGCGACATAATCGACCACGATATATTTTCTGTTTCGCGAAAGGCGCAGGCACGAAAGCCCCCGTGGCATTGCGATAGTCGCTGCCAGAAAGTGCTTCGTAAGAGACGGCATTTCGCTTCGTAAGCCCAGTCACAAACCTCGTCACGAATGTTTGTATTCGCACCGGGCCATGCGAGCATTTCTTTCGATGCAATGCGGCTAGCATCGGATTATTACGCGATATTTCCAAACGTAACGGGAGATTACAGGATAACTCGACGGTCGCCTAGGCCAGTTGAATTTTCTTGAGGGGAGCAGGAAGCGGCCGGAGAAGCAGTCGGTGCTGGCTGGAACCTGGTCGTGCTTCAGCACACTGATTGTGGAATCAAAGGTGCTCCCGTCGCGCGTCGAAGTTGCGTCGCCGACGACAAGATCGACGATCTCGCGATCACCGATCCGTACAAGGCGATCGCGATCGACGTGGCGGCACTCGAAGCCAACCCGAATCTGCCGGACGGGATCACGGTGACGGGTCTCGTCTATGACGTCAAAACCGGCCTTGTAGAGACAGTTGTCCCAGCCACAGTGCTGCGACATGACGTGCATCAGGTACGGTCGACTTGACCCGATTCCCGCCGCGCGTCTTCGTAAGCGACGGCCCTGCGAGGAGTGCGGCGGCGTCAACCTGTCGCGCTCCAAGAACACGCGCCGGAGTACCGCGCTTCACGCCCTATGGTCGCGGAGGAATCTGAAGAACTCCACCCCTTCCTGCAGGCGTCGTCTCATCATCTCCCAACTCACAAGCATCTCGCGCACGATTTCCCAGATCTTTGTGGGTCTGAAATAGAAGCGCTTGTAAAACTCCTCGACGCCAAGAAAAATCTCTTCGCGCGACAGGTGCGGATAACCGATAGCCGATTGCTGAGTGCCGGCGGAATTGACAAGCGTGATAACTTTGCTTTTCTCCAGCCACCCGTTCTCGACAGCTTGCTTATGAAGAACCGTCCCCGGATACGGCGCGGCGAGCGATACCTGGATCGTGTGCGGATTGATCTCTTTCGCATACTGGATCGTTTTTTGTATCGTCTCTTGTGTTTCTCCCGGAAGCCCAAGAATGAATGTGCCGTGGATCTTGATGCCGAGCTTCCGGCAATCATCACTGAAGCGGCGTGCCATATCGGTCCGCAGCCCCTTTTTGACATTGACCAGAATCTGGTCGTCACCCGATTCGTAGCCCACTAGCAAAAGCCGCAGCCCGTTCTCCTTCATCACCTTGAGGGTTGAATACGGCACGTTCGCTTTCGCGTTACAGGACCACGTCACCCCTAGCTTGCCAAGGCCGCGAGCGATCTCCTCGGCCCTCGGCCTGAGATCGGTGAAGGTGTCGTCATCGAACATGATCTCCTTCACTTCGGGCATGTTGTCTCTGATCCATTTCACTTCTTCGAGGACGTTATCCACCGAGCGGGTGCGATAGCGATGCCCCCCGACCGTATGCGGCCAGAGGCAAAATGTGCACCGCGACTTGCAGCCCCGGCCTGTGTATAGGGAAACATAGGGATGCTTGAGGTATCCGCTGAAGTAGTTCTCAGTCTTGAGGTCGCGCTTATAGATGGGAGCGACGAACGGCAGTTGATCCATGTCCTCAAGAATCGGTCGGGCCTCGTTGTGCATGATTCCACCGTCGGGCAACCGATAACTCAGACCGAGAATCGACTCGAACGGAACGCCTTGCGCGATGTCGCGGCACGTGAAGTCGAATTCTTCCCGACATACGAAATCGATCGCATCGCTCGCAGCAAGCGAGCCATGAGGATCGACGGCTACCTTTGCCCCGATCATTCCGATCAGGATGCTGCGTTTGCGTTGTTTCAGATGCTCCGCGAAATGCGCATCGCTTGAGAACGACGGCGAGCTCGTATGAATGATGACCAGGTCGTATTCCTGAGCGATATCCAGTGTCGCATCCAAAGACAGGCCATCTGCGGGAGCGTCCACAACGCGGCTATCCGGAACCAGTGCTGCAGGCTGGACGAGCCACGTCGGATACCAGAATGACCGAATCTCGCGTCTCGTCTGGAAACGTGAGCCTGCTCCGCCATCGAAGCCATCGAAGGAAGGTGCCTGTAGAAACAGTGTTTTCATTGATGCCCTCAAAGATAACAGTCCGCTTGCAGGGATCGGTCACCCAGACAGACTCGCCGGGTTCTGGTGATGTTCGTATTGCTTCAGGCTTTCACAAAACTGTGCCGGACAGTGGCTAGTGGACGCCACGCTCGCCGGTGAGAACATTGGAATGTGGCGGGACGCTAAAGAATACTACGACTCCCGCCTTATAAATTGCAAACGCTCGAACATAAAGTTATGCCAAGCATCGGCTCGACCGAAACGAGAACGCTTTCGCGTGTCGAGAAGTTCGACTGCTCACATGATTTGTCTCATACTGGCAGGAGGCGTCAGTTGATCCGATAAAGCAGCAACGACGGCGAAAAGCAGATCGACGCTAACGCGCGTGACTTCACTCGCTCAGTGTATTGAATCGGGAGACGACGGATGAGGCGAACTCGAGACGACACGGACGGTGTGCCCGTTGGCAACGGTCGGCATATCAGCCCAGCCGAATTTCTATTGATGGCCGGCTTTCTTGTATATCGCGCCCCTTTGGCGTCGGCCGATGCTCGAGCGGCGGCCCGCCGCGTTTTGACTACTGTTCTGGAGGTAGCAACTGCTCGCGGGTTCGTCGATTCAAATGCACTTGAAACGATGATGGCGAATGCCGAAAAGTCTTCACGTATGTGGCGACTTGCAGAGCAAGCCACGGCTGCTGTCGGCGATACGGCCACCTATCTGCAAGTGATTCGTAGCGCTGGCGTAATCATGGATGCTAGCGCATGAAAGCTGCTGCTAATGAATGTACTGCGTCGCGACGAACGACGTGAAATTCGCCGTTACGGGACTACTTCGCGTTCGCGTTGCCCTGCTTCGCAGCCATTGAGCGCCGAGCGCCGAACGAACGCTCGGCCGCCTGCCAGAAAACAAGTCCTGGCACAAAGAACAGAAGATCGCGCACGCGTCGGGCACCTGCGAGTGCGAGACACGTGGGGGCATCAATACCCAACATGCCGCCGATCAGAACGAAGCCGCCCTCCTGCACACCGATGTTACCCGGCACGACAAAGGCCACACTGCTTACGAGTTGAATCAGCGCCTCTAACACGAACGCTGTCGCGAAGCTTGCATTCGAGCCAAGCACGCGCAATGCTACCCAAATCTCCAGCGCCAGGCCGAGGCACTGCAGCGTTTGCCAGATGAACAAATAACGCACGACTATGCCGGTCTGCCGCCAGATCAATCTGATGGACTGATCGATTCGCGTTGACTTCCCGACCAGCGTGTAGACCTTTCCACTGGTGACCTTGTTGAGGGTTCGCGCGGCACGTTCAAACGGCCGTGCATGCTGCACGAGCACGAATAGCAAGAGCACTGGCATGAGTCCGGCAAGCCCCCACGCGAACTTTCCCGCGAGACGCACGGCATCCGATGATGTCTGCCCCAACACATAGCCGATGGCTACGAGTGCAAAGACGACCTGGCTGATCAACGTGAGTTGCATGTCGACGACGAGACTCGCCACGGCTGTTGCCGGACGCACACCGACACGGCCGAGCAGGCGAAATGAAACGATCTCTCCGCCGATTCGCGCTACGGGCAGTAGTCCGTTGATCGACTCGCGAATCCAGACGAGCTTGAGCATGGTCCCGAAGGAGGGCCGCTCCGCATCGCGGATCAGCAGGCGCCAATCCCAGGCGTTCGGTAGCATCGGAATGCTATGTACGAGCGCGGCTAGCAGCAACCCTGCGCCGCCCGATTCCAGCAAATGCAGGATCGCTACAGGGTCATCGCGCCAGATGAGCCACCCTGCGATCACCAGGCCGAGCAACGCGGCAAAGGACCCGAAAAATTTCATTTGAGAACGTCCTGTCCAGGACGAACGTTAGATGTCGAATCGATGATCATTCCAGCCCTGGGTCAGGTTGAACACACGACATCAAACCGTCTTCGTCGACATCGAAGCGTTGTCCACGCCATAACACGCGACACGAGAGGAAACTCGACAGGTAGATCGTGAATTGAAGGACGTCCCAGAGCGGTAACCATGCGAAGTTGCCGCAGCGCTCTCCCGTCGAGCGATCCGTTTGCCACACCAACAGTGCGCGAACGATGAGTGTCAGCGCGACCAACCCGCAGGCCAGCAGATTGCCAAAAGAAAAGAACATGGCGATCAATGCAAGCGGAAACGGATGCATCACGATAGCACCGAGATGCCCCATCCTGTCCGCAGCGCGAATCGTGCGGCTCCATCGCAACTCGTGCGCGAACAGTTGGGAGAACGTCGTTTCCACGCAGGCGTGACGCACGATAAAAGACGGAATTGCGACTGCAAAACCGCTGCTGCGGACTGCTTCGCCAATCGCGTGGTCCTCCGCGAGATGATGCCCAAACTGCGCGAGACCACCGATGCGCTGCAGTGTTGCGCTCGTAATGACAATCGTCTGGCCGAAGCAAGGTCGCGCGCGTTCGATCGAAAGACCAGTCACTACGCCGGGCAAGAAATGATAGTCGGTCATGGCGCCGCTGACCCGAGGCCAGAACCCGGGCGCACACATTCCACGATAGGCGCATGTGACCAGACCGACGCCGGGTTGTTGTAGCGCACCGACGACATCGCGCAGGAAGCTGGGTCTTACACGTACGTCGCTGTCGGCAAAGCAGAGCAGATCGTGCTCGGCACGATCCAGCATGTTCGTAAGATTGGCAATTTTCCGGTTGGGCCCGTACACCCTGCCGTCTACAACGACCGTTATATCTTTCTCAGGAAAACGCGCCCGCAATATGTCGAGGCTTTTTAACGCGGCATCACCTTCGTCATGGACGCCGAAGACATATTGAACCGCTCCCGGATAGTCTTGCTCCACGAAGCTCGTCAAGTTCTCGAATAGCTGCCACTCGGCGCCATGCAACGGCTTGATGATGGTAACCGCCGGGAAGCAAACGGCCGCACTTATTGGACGCGAAAAGAAACGTCGCATAACGAAGCCCGCCGACACGGTGTACACGATACCGATGCCGGAGCACAGTGCGGATAACGCGGCGGCACAGGCAAAGAGCAGGTGGACAACATGCAGTTGAGCCATATGCTTCAGGTCCATAGCGCCGTCGGGATGCCAAGCCTGCGTGACGGTTGCTTATGACAAGCTTAAGGATGGTATTTCTATTGCGTATCCGGATTCGACTCGAAGCTGTCATGGACGAGGCCGAGCTACACGCGAAGCGGCACGTTTTCGGTCACGTACACGAATGGTAAGATCGGTCGCATCGCCGATACCGACGGCGAACGTCCAGGTGCAAAGCGGCGAGGACCATTCGATGTGCAATCATGCCGTGCAGTTTTACGAGAACGACTGGTTTCTGTGTGAACGCGTCGCCAACTTTATCCATGAGGCTGCCCAGGCTGGCGAACCGACTCTCGTCATCGTCACCCGTGCGCACCGCGAGGAGATCGAGCGGGTGCTCGGCAAATCCAGGGATCTCGCATCGCTCTCCACGAGTCCGGCTGACGTCGTCTGGCTCGATGCCGAAGCTACGCTGGACACATTGCTGATCGAAGGATGGCCGAACGCCACTCGCTGCGAGTCTGTCCTGGGCACGCTGATCGACACGCTCTCCGGGAACGGCAAGGTTCCCGTCCGCGCATTCGGCGAGATGGTCGCCATCCTGTGCGCCCGCGGAGAGTCCGGGGCGGCGCTGCGTCTGGAGCAACTGTGGAACGATCTCGCACGCAAACATGCATTCTCGCTTCTGTGCGCCTATCCCACACGCGTATTCAAAGGCAGCGAAGAGGCGCGCGCGTTTCACGCAATTTGCTCAGCCCATGACTCCGTTTTGCCGCCCGAAGCCTTCGTTGCGACGGCCGATGACGCCGTGCCCTATCAGCTGGCTGTCGCGGCGTGGCAGCACAAGACGAAGGCACTCGAACTGGAGATCGCGCGTCGAGCAGACATTCAGCGTGCACTCAGCGAGCTCAGCGCTCACCAGCACCGAATCCGGGAGAACGAGCGCAAGAGGATCGCCCGCGAGATTCATGACGAACTGGGTAGCGTTTTAACCGGCATCAAGGCATATGTCTCGGTAGCAGTCGATCGCGCGCGACGCGAAGGCAGCGCGCCCGATCCTCAACTGGTCGATGCCGCACGGTTGGCCGATGACGCACTCGACACCGTCCGCCGTGTGATCACCGAATTGCGTCCGACTGTGCTGGACGACCTCGGTATCTGGGTGGCGCTCGAATGGTATATCGAACAGATCGAAAAACAGACTGGATTGCCGTGCTCGCTGACGATCGATCCGAGGCTGAGCGCATCCGAGGTCGGTCCTGAACTCGGCACTGTGCTCTTTCGCATCATCCAGGAAGCGCTGACGAATGCGGTCCGGCATGCGCAGGCAAAATCGATGGTCGTGCGGGCGCAATGCGACGAGGCCTTCGCCGTCTTCGAGGTCTGCGACGACGGCAAGGGCATCGATGCCGTGCGACTGCTCGGCCAACACTCCTGGGGCATTGCCGGAATGCACGAGCGTGCGCGACACTTCGGCGGCGCGCTTACCATTGCGGGCGCGCCCGGCATGGGCACCACGGTGAGCCTGCGATTACCTCTCGAGACGTTGTATGACGGCTGAATCCGTTATCAGAGTATTGTTGGTCGACGATCATGCGGTCGTTCGCAACGGCGTTCGCCTGATGCTCGGAACCAGCGACGACATCGAGGTTGCCGGAGAAGCACAGACTGCCTCCGATGCCCTGCTGCTCGCCAGGACTCAGTCTTTCGACGTCGCACTTGTGGATGTCGCGCTGCCCGACCGCAACGGGCTCGAACTGGTGAGGCCGTTGCGGGCGCAACAACCCACGCTGGCGGTGCTCATGCTCAGCATCTACGCCGAAGAGGTGTATGCGTTGCGCGCAATCAAGCATGGAGCGGCGGGTTATCTCACGAAGAGTGTGTCTGCCGAAACCCTCATCGCCGCCGTGCGCAAGGTTCACTCAGGCGGCAAATACATCACGGCCTCTCTCGCGGAACGCTTCGCCCAGCATGTCGGCGAGGCACTGGGACCGGCACACGAAACGCTGTCCGACCGCGAACTGGAAGTATTGAAGTTGATCGCGGGCGGCGAAAGCCTCGCCAATATCGCGACCACACTGCACCTGAGTCCCAATACCGTCACGACGTATCGAGCGCGAATCTGCCAAAAGATCGGCTTGAGGAGCAATGCACAATTGGCGCGCTACGCGCTCGAGTACGGCTTGCTCGTTTGAGCGGCTAAATTGAAGGCCCGCTGATTTTGTATTGATTCCCCTACACAACGTGTATTGCTTTCTTGCCTGTGCGCGCGGGGCACGAACGTCATACTGGTTCATCTTATTTCAGCTCGGTAGCGCTTTGGACGCTAGATCCCGCGACATGGACCAGACGCTGACGCCTCACGAACTCGCGACGCTGATTCGCCTTATTCGATCACCTGCCCAAGTCCAGATCGATTCGCTGGATTTTCGGGCACTGGCCCAGCGTGGCCTCGCATGCATCGATACGATCGCGCAGAAATCAGGTCAGGCACGTGTTACCGCAACCGGCCATGCGCTGGCGAGACGGCTCGGCATGGTTTGGCCGGTTGCCTCGTGCAGAGTTGCGCGGTCAGAGTGAACAACGGTACGCGCATGCACATGCTTCGGGAGCGTCATCCAGTTAAGCGACAATCTAACTGCGCGCTCCAGGGCAATCGTGACAATCTCAATTGCGCATTCGGAGATTCCAATGAGCGAGTCATGGATACCGATCGTCATCGGCATTGCGGTGATGCTGGTCGCGACAGTCTTGATCGCCCAGCATTATCGGCGGGAGCAGCGTCGGCGGCATGATATGAGAAAGTGGCAAGAGCCCTTTCAAGAGACATGGCGATGTCGTGAATCGCACCACCGCCATTAGAAGTGGCACGGTACGATCGCTCCGCTCGAGGGCGCTCTCGGGCGCGGAGCCACGGTTCCCGAATCGGACGTTGCGGGCATAGCCGAGACGCGGTTTGACCATCACAGACACGGACGAGAGACGCTTATGTCACGCGACTATCGTGAGGAGCAGGAATTGGCGCACATCCGGGCCATGATTCTGGAGCTCGAGCGCATGGCCGATGAATATCGCACTCAGCATAATGCGGTGTTGCAACCGGACTATTGGCGAGAGCGTATTGCGACGATTCTCGTCGATCCAGATCTGCCCTACCCGCTCGAGAAGCACGCCACCGAGCTTCTGAACCGTTTGGACCGGATCGCTTCAGCCCCTCAGCGGTCACATGCCAATGCTTCGAGAAGATGACCGTCAGGGCAAGGGCGTAAAACGCATGAGCGGACCAACTGGTGGAATTCATCAATCGCTTATATCGCGTAACACACTGTAACCACATCCGAGGCGGTCTTCCCGACGATTACCGTTAAACTCCTCAAGGTCGTTCGCATGACGTTGATTCGGGACGAGGGCTCTGCGCAGGCGAGTTCAGCCGTTATTAGCAGCATATTCGCCACCATTCGTTCGATACGTTTCATTTCGTCGAGCATTCGCTAACGCGGCCGCTGGTGGTGAGCACCCCACCGCTAGCACGCAGTCCGCATCGGGGCCGTCCTGGACAAACGCGAACGATACGGCAACAGCAGTTCCGCCTCCGCAGACGCCAACGGACGGAACATCCGTCGCTCCAATATCGCAATAGCGATTCCTCATCGAATCAGATCAGGCCACGCCCTGAGCCCCACGATCGACAGGCTTCGTCGGCTCATCAGCTCAACCCGACGAGTCAAAGTCAGTAACGAGTCACGCACGGTCGCCGCAGGGAGATGGGTACACCTGTTAGGCGCCGACTAAATCACAGCACGTGCCGCTGGGAAGGCAATCGTCTTCGGACACCCGCCCAGATATGTGCCGTTCGCCGCATTGGAGCTGGTAGTGAAACATTTCGGTCATCTTATCGTCGTCGCGCTACTTCGAACGCTTGCGATACTTCCCTACAAGTGGGTCGCGAGGCTGGGAAGCGCTGTCGGCGCGGCCTTGTATGCGCTTCCCAGCCGCCGCAAACATATCGTTCTTGTCAACCTGCACTTGTGCTTTCCCGCAAGGTCGGAACATGAGCGCGATGAGCTTGCAAAAGATCACTTTCGGCATGTTGTCCGGAGCTATCTCGAACGCGGCGTTCAATGGTTTGGTAGCGCCGAAAAAATCAACAAACTCGTTCAGATCGAAAGCGCGATCGATCTCGACGACGTGAATGCCCCGCCTACGATCTTCATGGGATTCCATTTCGTCGGTATCGAAGTCGGATGCCTGCATTACTCACTGAAGATGCCCGCTGCTTCGTTATATACGCACATGTCGAATAAGCGTCTTTGCGATTTGGCCCGGCGGCAGCGCGGCCGATTCGGCGCCGAGATGATCGAACGTTCGACGAGCGCGAAGAAGATCGTGCGACTCCTCCAGGGAGGCAAACCCGTCATGCTTGCCGCAGACATGGACCACGGCATCGAAAACTCCGTGTTTGTGCCATTTTTCGGCATCCCTGCGTGCACCCTGACTTCTGTTTCGCGATTGGCAAAAATGGGCGGTGCGCGCGTAGTGCCATTCGTCACTGAAGTACTACCGAATTTCGAAGGCTATAAGCTGACCGTTTTTGCAGCGCTGAGTGATTTCCCATCGGGAAGCGACACGAATGATGCGCGGTGCATGAATGCGTTTCTCGAGAGCCAGATACTCAAATTCCCTGCCCAGTACTACTGGGTGCATCGACGCTTCAAACATCGTCCTGCAGGCATGCCCGCAGTATATTGATGAACGGTGCGGTGAATTCGCCGTCGCGCCCATAACATTCGCCATCGGTTTCGCTTGCCCGAGGCATCGAGCGTGATGGAGCGCATACGACGAAGCGCCTGTCATTGAAGCTAGAGCCGGGACGCTACGCGACGGCCATGCATAAGTCCTTCGTCGTCGCGCACTGAGACGCTTCGAGTTGCGTCTCGCTTCGCAGGATATCGACGCGAGCAAGCTCTCCAGTCACGAGAGAACTCGAAAGCCGTAAAAGATTTCGCGCAACGGATGCGACGTAACCGAAGGGTTACGTCACATGCCGCCGCAGCCTGCGCAACGCGTCACTCGGTCAGGCGCGATATCTTCGTGCCTTGAAGCGAGGCGTCGGCCATCAGCCCGGCATTGGTCAGCACGAACGCCTGGACCGGCTTGGTTGCAGTGGTGGTGTCGACCATGCCGTTCGCACCCATCCTGACGAGCGCCACGGATGCATCCGCACCGGCCGACCAGCCGTCGGAGTTGCGGAATTTGCTGAGCGCGTCCTGCGTCATGAACAAAAAGATGAGCGCCTTCGATTGCGCGCCCGCCTGCAGGCCGAGCGAGCCTGAAGTGGTGCTGTAATAGCCGACGGTATGACCGCCCACGCGCAGCGCGCCTTTGCCATACTGCGCGCCGACCACGAGGCCGGCCTGGAGCACGGACGGGAATACGAGTACGCCGCTCGCTTTCGCGACCAGTTCGCGCGAGCCGCCTACCGTGGAATAGAGACGCTGCAAGGTGCCATCGGCGTCGGCGTCGATGGAGCGGCGCAGATCAGCAGCGCCAGCAGCCTGTTCGGCTCCTGTGTTTCTGTTCGCCGTGCAGCCGGCGAGCGCGAGGCCGCCCAGCGCCAGGACGGCGGTCGACTTGAGCACGAAGTTCCGTCGTTGCATCGTAGTTCTCCACGTTGAAATACGGGAAACGCATAGATCTGGAGCGAAGGGCACGACCACTTATAACACAGCGTAGCGGATGGGAGTTTCGCGACGCGAAAAACTGAGGCGGGAAAAACTCGCCTTGCAGTGCACGCCAATAGCGAAAGAGTAAGACGAATGTGCGACATATCGAAACCTTAACGAACCTGATACTAACCGTAAAGGAATGCTTCGTTAAGCTCGGCTCACATCGTCCAGCAAAGCCGTGCCGCCGAACGATCAGCTCGATATCGTCCATCCAGGTGGCTTGCCCACCACTAAACAGCACGTCCACTGGCGGACCAGGCACATCGGGGATGCATGGCGCCCAGGATGAGCGCGTAAGCATCGTTGCAGATCTGGATGTGGTCCGGTCCCCGCCACAGCAGCATCGGAAAGGCAAGCTGCTCATTGCCAAACGGTCCTCTCTAAACTATGTTCCAGCGGACGCGCCAACTATTCCGGGAAGGATCGCAGAATGTTCACGAGACTAAAAGCGACGTTCCGCTATTTCAACAGCGTTGTGCCGTTCCGGCTTGGTCCCGCGCTGATCACAACGGCCGTGTTGGTAACCCTGCTGCTGCTACCCGTGCCCGAGGGACTGAAGCCCAAGGCGTGGGGTCTCGTCGCCATATTTCTGACAACAATCGTCGCGATTATTTTGAAGGTCATGCCGATCGGGGTCATGGCGGTGATGGCGATCGTAGTTCTCTCGTTGTCACAGGTGACGTCGACCTCGTCCAAGGGGGCCATCGCCGATGCGCTGACCGCCTTCGACAGCCCGCTGATCTGGCTGATCGTGGTGGCCATCCTGATCTCCCGCGGGCTGAAGAAGACCGGGCTGGGCAGCCGCATCGGTCTGATATTCATCTCGCTGCTCGGCAAGCGCACGGTAGGCATCGGCTATGGCCTGGCCGTCTGTGAACTGGTGCTGGCGCCGTTCACACCAAGCAATACCGCGCGCGGCGGGGGTATCGTGCATCCGGTCATGAAGTCGATCGCCAACGCGTTCGACTCGGATCCGGCCAAGGGCACCGAGGGCAAGGTCGGCACCTACCTCGCGATGGTCAACTATCACGCCAACCCTATCACCTCGGCCATGTTCCTGACCGCCACCGCGCCCAATCCGCTGGTGGTGGACTACATCGCCAAGGCGACCAACCAGAGCCTGCATCTGACCTGGACGAGCTGGGCGCTGTGCATGCTGTTGCCCGGCGTGCTATGCCTGCTCGTCATGCCACTCGTGATCTATGCGCTCGCGCCGCCGCAGCTCCATGCCACACCGAACGCGGTAGCGTATGCACGCGGCGAACTGGCGAAGATGGGCCCCATGTCACCGAAGGAAAGAGTCATGCTGGGGACCTTCGCGCTGCTACTGCTGCTGTGGGCCGACGTTCCGGCGATGGTGTTCGGTCCGTCGTTCATCCTGGATCCGACCGTGGTCGCCTTCGTGGGCCTGTTTCTGCTGATCATCACCGGCACCATTGACTGGGACGATGTGCTGTCGGAGAAGAGCGCCTGGGACACGCTCGTGTGGTTCGGTGCGCTGATCATGCTGGCCGAACAACTGAACAAGCAAGGCGTGATCACCTGGTTCTCGGAAGCCATGAAGAGCGCGATCGTTGCCAGTGGCATCGGCTGGGGCGCGACTGCCACGATCCTGGTACTGGCCTTCGTTTTTTCACACTACCTGTTCGCCAGCACGACGGCGCACATCAGTGCGATGATGCTCGCCTTCCTGACGGTCGGGGTCCATCTGATACCACCCGGATATGTGGCGCCGTTCATGCTGATGATGGCGGCCGGCTCGGCGATCATGATGACGCTGACCCACTATGCGACGGGCACGTCGCCGATCATCTTCGGTAGCGGCTATGTCACGATGGGAACGTGGTGGCGCGTCGGTTTTGTGATGTGTGTGGTGGAGTTGCTGATCTTCGCGGTGGTCGGCAGCCTTTGGTGGAAGTTGCTCGGCTTCTGGTGAAGAAGTGGGCTGTCATGCTTCTGCGTGCTGACTGCGATGAGGCGAGGGGTCTGGAATAGCCAGACGGCTTGGGTCCGGCTCTGACCGACCCCGGTCTGATGGTGCGTCGCTGAACGGTTTGCGTCATTAACGCTTCCGTGTTGGTCAGCAGTCGAGCCACAACTGTCGTTCGTCGCGGCGAGCCTTCAATAGCTCAATCCGCCGAATGCAAGGCCGCCGATCCAGCGACACACCGCGTGTGCGTGCAATGTCGCTGAGGACGAACGTGATCGCCAGAAAAAATCCAGCGCGTCGTTCACCCACACGCCCACGCCGCCACGAGCACTCGCCATTGCGACGCCGTGATGTCTCGATACCACGGTCCGCTGGATTCGGGAGATCCGACAACTTCAGAATGCATGCTTTCTACCTCAGATCCGACAAGACAGACGGCAAAATGTAACCGGTATCATTTTACGACATAATACGGAACATCCATCCCCAAGGAATCTCCCTACGCTGCCAATTTTTCCAGCGTTGTGTGAGCAACCTTAGAGTAACGCTTACCCAGCTTCATCCTGAAACCGCATGCATACACCAGGAGGTCAAATGAATGACGAGGCAAGCGCACCTGCCGAGAAGCGAAGCCCGGACACATTAGCCGCTATCGGCTGCTCAAAGGTTGTAGCCGGAATGTGGCGCGTTCGCGAGTGGACCATGTCCGCCGCGGAGCTTAATCGCTACGTGCAGCAAAGCATGGCGCTGGGCGTCACGACATTCGATCACGCCGACATCTACGGCGGCGGCGAGGTCGAAGCGCTGTTCGGCGATGCGCTGACGCAGACACCGTCGTTACGCGACAGCATGCAGATCGTCAGCAAAGCGGGAATCAGGCCGCGCGGTTCATCTGCGGGTGCCGTCGGGGTCAAGCACTACGATACGAGTCGCGCCTATCTGCAAGCGTCAGTCGAGCGCTCCTTGCAGCGTTTGAAGACCGATCATCTCGATCTGTTTCTCATTCATCGCCCGGACCATCTGGCGAACAACGACGAGATCGCCGACGCGGCAGAAAGCCTTATACGGCAGGGCAAAATTCGCGCGTTCGGTGTTTCGAATTTCACGACGCAACAGTTCGATTCCCTTCGCGCCAAAGTACCGCTCGCGACCAATCAGATCGAGTTCTCCCCTTTTGAACTTCAGGCACTGGACGATGACGTTTTCACCGCGCTGTCATCGGCGGCGGTGTCGCCGATGATCTGGTCTGCTCTCGGAGGCGGACGTCTTTTCTCCGAGACCGACGAACTCGCGCTCCTGCTGCGCCGCGAGCTGATCACGCTGGCGGAGAAATACAACGCATCCTCCTGGGTTTCGATCGTCTATGCGTGGATCTTCACGCTTCCCTGTGCGCCCTACCTGCTCGTGGGTAGCCGACGCGTGGAGTCGTTGCAGCAGGCGCTCGACGGTCTTCGCATCACGTTGAGTCGCGAAGACTGGTACGCAATCCTTGAAGCCGCTCGCGGGAAACCTGTTCCATGAGACATCGGTGCGCGGAAGCCGTTACATTCCCGACAAGTAATGCACTTTTTCCGAGATTACCCTGATGGAGCGTCATCAACTGTGAAGTCATAATGAGACCGGTTACATTATAATGGGCAGGCACGCCCCGCCCTCAGTCCGAATCCGAGAAACGCCATGCAACGAATCACCTCCGACGAAGCCGCGAGCCTGGTGCGTACGGGCGACACTCTACTGATCAGCGGATCGGGCGCAGGACATGCCGTACCCGAAGCATTGCTCGCGGCAGTCGGACAGCGATTCCGGAACGAACAACAGCCGCGCGACCTGACATCGATCAGCGTAGTAGGCATCGGAGACCGCATTTCGCTGGGCGCCGATCATCTCGCACAGGTCGGGCTGATCAGGCGCGCCATATCGGGCGCGCTCATCGACTCGCCGGGCCTGTTGAAGATGGCTGCAAACGATCTGATCGAGGCCTACACGCTGCCGCAAGGCGTCCTCTCGCAACTCATGCGCGAAATGGCCGGGGGACGGCCTGGATTGATCACGAAGACGGGCTTGCATACCTTCATCGATCCTCGCCAGCGAGGTGGCCGGCAAAGTCCGAGGACGGAAGAACAACTCGTCGAACTCATTCATCTCGACGGCGAAGAGTGGCTTCGCTTCAAACCGCTTCCCATCGATGTTGCGTTTCTCCGTGGCACGACAGCCGACGAGGACGGCAATATCACCATGGAACAGGAGGCCGTGCTGGGCGAAATGCTCGCGATGGCACAGGCCACGCGCCGTGCCGGAGGCGTGGTCGTCGTGCAGGTGAAACGAATGGCACGCAGCGGCACGTTGCCGCCGAAGCAAGTAAAGATCCCGGGCATTCTGGTGGATTTCGTCGTGGTCGAGGCGGAACAGCGACAGACCTACGCCACCTACTACGATCCGAGTTATTCGGGCGAATTGCGCGTGCCGGTTGCCGAGATCAAGCCTATTGCGTTCGGTCCGCGCAAAGTGATCGTGAGACGGGCAGCGATGGAACTGTATCCGTCCGCTATCTGCAATCTCGGCGCCGGAGTCTCGACAGGCCTATCGACCGTCGCGGCCGAAGAAGGCTTGCTCGATGCCGTCGTGCTGACGAATGAACAAGGGCTGATTGGCGGCGCGCCCATCACGGGCCGTGACTCGGGCGGCGCGCAGAATTTCGCCGCCATGATCGAGCAGACATCACAGTTCGATTTCTACGATGGCGGTGGCCTCGACCTCGCCTTTCTCTCCTTTGCGGAAGTCGACGCGCAAGGCAACGTCAATATCAGCCGCTTCGGCGACAAGATCGTCGGGGTCGGCGGCTTCGTCAATATCAGTCAAAACGCGAAACGCGTGATTTTCAGCGGCACGTTCACGGCCGGCGGGCTGGATGTGCAATGGACGCATGGCCGCGCGACTGTCGTTCAGGAAGGACAGCATCGCAAGTTCGTCAGCGCGCTCGAGCAAATTTCCTATAGCGCTGCATTCGCTAGACAACGCGGCAACTCCGCTTTGTTCGTGACGGAGCGGGCCGTGTTCCGGGCTGGAGAGGCGGGCCTTGAACTGATCGAGATCGCGCCGGGCATCGATCTCGAGCGCGATATCTTCGGGCAAATGGCATTCAGGACGCCCGTTGCTTCCGATGTGCGGGAGATGGACGTGCGACTCTTCGGCACTGGCCTCATGGGTCTCGTCGAGGACATGTCGCGCAAGGAGCGACGCTATCGCTCCGAGCGAGTCGCCGAATGGTCTCGCACATATGGCTGACACGTTCGCCAAGTTTCACGCTTTAGCGAACGCTTCGATGAGACAGCTTCCGCTACCTCACGCAGCGATCATATTGCTCGCGGTCGCCAACTTGCTGGGACGCGTACGCAGCGGCCAGAAAGACGCGAGTTCCGTCGCGGCCTGCATGACCAACGGGGCCATCTCGGCGATACGGCTTTCCGTCATGCGCGCGCTCGGTCCCGCCACGCTGACGACGCCCAGCGCGGGGCCGCCGCTCGGTGGACGAATCGCCGCCGCTATCGCGCTCACGC
Organism: Caballeronia jiangsuensis; assembly: GCF_046030135.1. Lineage (NCBI taxonomy): Bacteria > Pseudomonadati > Pseudomonadota > Betaproteobacteria > Burkholderiales > Burkholderiaceae > Caballeronia > Caballeronia jiangsuensis. The sequence goes on along the minus strand of NZ_JAQQDB010000007.1, from coordinate 220,244 downwards.
CCGGCTCGCCTTCGTTCACCGCGATTCCGTATCCGCGATTCCTCGTCGCCTCGATCTCTTGCAGAAGCGCGTCCAGCGAACGGATGACGTTCGGGCCGTACTTCTCGGCATCGCCGAATCCGACACGCAGCACATTCTCCGCCGCTTGTTCGGTGGCCAGGGTAGCGAGCCACGCCTTGCCCGTGGCCGTCGCGTGCAGCGGAACGGTGTTGCTGCCCAGCGTGGGTTGATAGAGCAGCCCGCCCGTTGCGCCCTGCGCGTGCGCGACCCATGTCAACGACGATCCGTCGACCACCGCCAACCGCACAAACTCGCGGGACTGGCCTGCCAGACGATCGACCAGCGGCTGGCAAATATCCGGAATGCCGGTGGCGACGAAAAATCGCTGCCCCAGGATGGCCAGCCGCATCGAGAGTCGATAAAAACCGGTCTCCGCGTCCTGTTCGGCCCATCCGAGATCGACCAGAGTCGCGAGCAATCGATGGGCACCACTCTTCGGCAGATCCAGTCGCGTTGCGATCTCACCGAGCGGCATCGTAACAGCACCGTCCGCGAGCAATTCGATGATGTCGAGGCAGCGCTCTGCGGGAATATGAGCCATAAGATTACCGGTCAAAAAAAGAAACTACGTGCGTGCGACGAAGAAGTTCATGATGGCGTCGATCTGGCCGGAGTGCATGTCGCGGCCATCCGCCCACCGACATCCATGATCGAGCGCCGCCTGAATGAAGGCGGTCGGCGTCGAGGACAGGACGACATCGCCGAACAACGTGTCTGACGTCACCGCACCCGGATCGCCCGGCAGTCCGTCACCAGAACGCATGCCCACGGGCGACGCATTGACGATCATGTCGATATCACTGCGATCGTCGCTTGCGGCCTGCACATCGCACTCGGGAAACGCCTTCGCCAGCGACGCAATGAGCGATTGCGTCTGCCGCGGGTCCGGATTGACGATACGAATCGATTGCACGCCGGCGTTTGCAAGCGCGCATGCGATAGCGCTTCCCGCGCCGCCCGCGCCAAACTGCAGCACGCGCCGGCCGCGAACACGCGCGCCCTTCGCAAGAAGACCGCGAACGAAGCCTTCGCCGTCGAACATGTCGCCTGTCCAGGAACCGTCGGCCTCGCGCCGCAACGCATTGACGGCGCCAATGCAGGAGGCCGTCGGGCCGAGGCGATCCGCGAATGCCGCCACGCGCGCTTTCAAGGGCGCCGTGACAAGCAAGCCATCGAGATTGCCCAGGGCCATCAACGCCGGAATGATCTCCGCACATCGGTCGGCGGGCACTTGCATCGGGACCAGAACGGCATCGATGCCGGCGGCCGCGAACTGTTCGGTGTACACCTGCGGCGATCGCACTTGAACAATCGGGTCCCCGACGATGCAAAACAACCGGGTCTTTCCCGTGATGGTGAGCGCGCTCATCGCCGGGCGCCTCCATCGCGGGAATTATGCCACTTCGCAACGCGCTCGGATCGGTAGCGCCGTGCCTTGCCATGCACGTCCGCGCCAAGCCCCATGAGAGCGGGATTGAAGATTCGCGCATCCATTTCCTTGAGCGCCTTCGACACAGCCGGTCTGAATCCCATGTGCGCAATCACGTCGCGTTCCACATCGACGCCCGGTGCGATCTCGATCAATTCGAGCCCATGCTCGCCGATCGTGAATACCGCGCGTTCGGTGACGAAGAAAGCAGATTGACCCTTCGCGCGCGCCATCGACGCGCTGTAGCAGATCTGCTCGAGCTTCGGCACGAATTTCCGGTGCCGCCCCTCTTGCCTGATGATCGTGCGGCCCTGCTCCCAGCCCACGTCGAGATCTCCTGCCGTCAAGGTCCCGCTGAAGACCATGCATCGGGCGTTCGAGCTGATATTGATGAAGCCGCCCACGCCGATGATCTTGTCGCCGAATCGGGACACGTTGACATTGCCTTCTGCATCGACTTCGGCAAACGACAGGAACGCGACGTCGAGTCCGCCGCCATCGTAGAAATCGAACTGCGCGGGCTGCTCGATCATGGCGGCGAAATTCTGGCCGCCTCCGGAATCTCTTCCGGTAATCGGCGCGCCGCCGATGATCCCCTGTTCGTTGGTCAGATAGACCGCGTCGAGCAAACCCTCTTCTGCGGCTATCGTTGACAGGCCCGTCGAAATTCCCGCGCCGAGATTGCAGATCGCGCCCGGAAAAAGCTCCATCGCTGCACGTCTGACGATGACCTTGCGGGCACTGAATGGCAAAGGCTTGATGCCTTCCACCGGAATCCGCAGTTCGCCGGAGTAGCTCGGGTCATAGTACGTCGCGTAGGTCTGACGCTGCTCGGCATCCACGACCACGAAATCCACCAGAATGCCGGGGATCTTCACCTGCTTGGCCGGCAAGGTTCCGCGCCTGGCCATCCGCTTGACCTGAACGATGACGATGCCGCCCGCGCGGCGCGTCGCCTGCGCCATCGCGAGCATTTCGCCCAGGACCGCTTCTTCTTCCATCGTGACATTGCCATCTTCATCTGCCGTCGTCCCGCGAAGGAATGCGACGTTGACAGGCACCGGCTTGAAGAAGAGCCACTCCTCGCCCGCGAGATCGACGACTTCGACGAAACCCTCTGGCGTACACGGGCTCTGTCGCGCACCTTGCTGACGCGGATCGACAAACGTATGGAGTCCCGTCTTTGTCAGGAGACCGGGACGCCCGGCGGCCATGTCGCGCATCAATTGCGAAAGGACGCCTTGAGGAAACGTGTAGGCTTCGATCTTGTTTTCGGCGGCCAGACGCACCAGACCGGGCGAGTCGACCAGCGCGCTCGTGATCGCACGATGCAACAGGCCCTCGTGCGCCAGATGGCTTGCGCCCAGCGCCGCGCGGTCTCCCACGCCCACTACGCTGACGGACGTGAGTCCCTGTGGCTTGCTTTCTTCGAGAAAGCGCCGCTCCACGGCCGCAAGCAACGCCTCCGGCACCGAATGTCCCCCGCCCGATCCGCTGATGAGGATCGCGTCTCCGTCCTCGATCAGCTTCGCCGCTTCGTCTGCAGTTATTCGTTCCATGATCCGCCCAGTCTTTCGTGATCGATCACTGTTCGCCCCAACGCAGAACGCGCTGTTCCTGCACACCGAGCCCGTCCACGCCGAGCCGCATGACATCGCCGGGCTTCAGATAAGCCTCCGGCTTCATGCCCAGACCGACGCCCGGCGGCGTGCCGGTGGTGATGATGTCGCCCGGCAGCAGGGCCACGTACTGACTCACGTCGGAAAGAATCTTCGCGATCGAAAAAATCATGTCGCTGGTCGACGAGTTCTGGATGCGCTTGCCGTTCAGTTCGAGCCAGAGCCCGAGGTTCTGCACGTCGGCGATTTCATCGGATGTGACGAGCCACGGACCAATGGGTCCGAAGGTAGGGAACATCTTTCCTTTCTGCCACTGGCCGCTTCGTTCGAGCTGGAACTCGCGCTCCGACACATCGTTGCAGATGAAATAGCCCGCGATGTAATCGAGCGCCTCGGACTCGTCGACATAATGAGCGCGCTTGCCGACGACGAAGGCAAGCTCCACTTCCCAGTCGGTCTTGGTTGACCCTTTGGGAAGGAGCACCGGATCGTTCGGGCCGGACACGCATGACGGCGCCTTGCTGAAGATGATGGGATCCGTCGGGATCGGCGCGTTCGTTTCGATGGCGTGCTGCACGTAATTCAGCCCGATGGCGAGGAACGTCCCGGGTTGCGCGACGCAGGCCCCAAGACGCGTATCGGCTGACACGACCGGAAGGCTCTGCAGGTCGATCGCTTTCAACTGCTGAAGGCCATCGGCCGCGAAAAACGCGGGATCGAAATCCTTGCAATGGTCGCCGAGGTCGCGAATCTGACCTTGCGCGTCGATGATGCCCGGGCGCTCCTGGCCGGGTTGCCCGTGTCTTACGAGTTTCATTCGCAGTCTCTCTTGAGTGGTCCAGCGTTCAAATGTCCGCCGGGAGCATTGGCCAGCCGGCAGATTTCCATCGAATACGTTGTGCCGTCGGGACGCACCGTCACACCGAGCGATTCGAGCTTCCGTACGTCGAGCAGATCACGGGCGCTTTCGGCCGCTTCCGGTGTGGTGGTTTCGACGAGTACGACCCACGCGGGCACGTCGAACTCACGCGTGCTCGACTCGGCGGTGTCGATATGGCTGCCGGATTGATCGGCCATGTAGAGATGGCAGGCGACAACACTCGTCAACGCAGCGGCACGCGGAAACACGTCTGTGCACAGATATGTCTTCATCGCTTCGGCCCGCGCCGCGGGAACATCCAGACGCAATGCGAGCACGTGACCGCCGCTACTCGACCCGACCGAATGCACGATCCGGCATACCGCTCTCGAGGTATTGCGGAAGTACTGCAGCGTATCGACCGTTGCGGGCGTCGGCGTGTTCAGGCGTTCGAGATAAGCCGGCGACACCACCACGTTCAGATCGACCGCCTCGTACATGGTCAGCCACTCGGGCGAGTGACCCGAGCGGACATATCGGCGTCCGCGCCGGAAGCCCGGAATCGCAAGCCGTTCGGGGATGTGCTCCTTGTCATGCCATTCATAGAACTTGTCGCGGCCTTCGGATACCACATCGTTCCAGACGAGAACCGCGCCGTCGCCGAGCAAGGCCGAGTCAGCCGCTTGCGCGTTTCCGGTCATGCCGATTTCCAGATTCATTTCACTCATGATCTTGGCTTACCCTTAATGGCCCTTGAACGAAGGTGGGCGCCTGGAGAAGAACGCATCCACACCTTCATGCAGGTCGCGGCTGTCGAATATCTTCTGGAGCGCCACGGTCGACATCGACAAGCCCGCATCGAGCGGGAAATCCTGCGCGGCATCGACGAGTTCCTTGGCGAGGCGATTCGACACCGGCCCGCGAGCGGCGATGGTTCCGGCAAGTTCGAGCGCGGCATCGAGCGCGGTTCCGTCATCCGTCACGCGATCGACCAGACCCCACGACAGCGCCTGCGCGCAATCGATCGTTTCGCCGGTGAACAACATCAGCTTGGCTCGCGCCGGGCCGACAAGGCGCGTGAGTCTCAGCGAACCGCTACCGGCGAGCCCGCCCAGACGCGATTCGGTGAGGCCCATCGCCACGCCGTTTCGCGCCACGCGCAGATCGCAGGCCAGGGCGAGTTCGAGACCGCCGCCGAGCGCTGCGCCGTCGATCGCCGCGATGGTCGGCATCGGCAGGCGCGCCAGTTGACGCAGCACCATGTCTTCGAAAAGGATCTTCTTTTCGCTGGCCTGCTCGCGAATGCGCGCAAATTCCTTGATGTCGCTGCCCGCGCAAAAGGCGCGCGACTGACTTCCATGCAGAATCACACAACGGATATCGCGCATCGCGGACACAGCCGAGAACGCCTCGTTCAACTCGCGCAACAGGTCGGTCGTGACCAGATTCAGCGGCCCGTGACTGATCCCCACGGTGGCGATAAAACCGTTCACCTCGGTCGTGACCAGGCGGCTAAAGTGTTCCGTTGCTGTGCTCATGTCGTCCTGTCGCTTTGCCTTCGATTACCAGATTTACGATGCCGCCGACGTGGCCTTGGGCACCTCGATGCCATGCAGCACGCCCATGCGTTCGAAATGCCCGTAGATGCGGTCGACGTAAGCCGAAAATTCCGGCGCGTCGCCGAGCACGATGGGGCGCGGACGCGGCAGATCGACCTTGATTTCATCGACCACCTCACCGGGATTCGGGCTCATCACGAAGATGCGGTCCGACAAACCCACCGCTTCTTCCACGCTGTGCGTAATGAACACGACGGTCGGGCGGCGACGCAGCCACAGCGCCTCGAGATCCATCCGGACCTGAAGCCGGGTCAGCGCGTCGAGTGCGCCGAATGGTTCATCCATCAGAATGACGGACGGATCGTGAACCAGCGTCCTGACGAGCGAGACGCGCTGCCGCATGCCGCCCGACAACTGCCGCGGATACTTCTGCATCGCGTGCGTCAGACGCAATTGCTCGAACAGTTCTTTTGCACGTGCCTCGATCTTCTTCTTCGGCAAACCGCGAATGTCGGCCTGCAGCATCACGTTTTCGAGCGCCGTTCTGAATTCGAGCAGCAAGTGATCCTGAAACGCGATCCCGACATCGGTGATCGGCTTCGTCACCGGCTTGCCGTTGACCAGAATCTCGCCCTGACTCTGCTTGAGCAGACCCGCGACCATCAGCATCAAGGTGCTCTTGCCGCATCCGGACGCACCGACGATGGAGACGAACTCGCCCGGCTGAATGTCGATATTGACTTCCTTGAGCGCCTGAAACGGCTTGTCGCTGTCTTCGCCGAAGGTCTTGGCGATGCGTCGAATACTGATCGGCACGCCGGACTTCGTCGCAACGTCCCGCTGTTCCGCAATCTGACTACTCATGACTTCCGCTCCTCGCCGCTCGCGGCGGACGAACTACTTGCTGCGACAGCAGAAAGGGGAACCTTGGACACCAGCAAGGCTTTTTTGCCTTTCTGAACGACCCGGTTGTCCTGATCCACGACCGAGACATCGAAGGTCGCGATGGCTTGCGTCGGCCTCGACTTGCTCTCGCGAAGCTCACTGATCTCGTAGTCGACGAAGATCGTGTCGCCGACAAAGATGGGATTGAGGAACTTCCATTCGTTGATCCCGAGAAACGCGATCGCGGTTTCGCGCAGCTCGCCCGTGCGCGCCCACATCAGGCCGTGCGCATAGGCGAGCCCGAGCATGCCGTGCGCGACGCGGCGGCCGAACTGGCTGGCTTTCGCGTACACATCGCTCGTATGAAGTTCGGAGAAGTCACCCGTGAGACCTGCGAACCCGACCAGGTCCGCATCGGTGATCGTTCGTCCGGGGCTGCGAAATTTCAATCCGACTTCGAGGTCCGAGTAACGCAGTCCCATGTTTCGCTGTTCAGTCATGACAGTCCTTTAGTCACTTCTTTAGTCACTTGCAAACACGCATGGCCGACGTCGGCGGAAGGAAGTCGTTCGTGTAATACGACTTCGGGTCGCGACCCGCGGGCAACAAGCCGACCTGCGACAACAGATCCTGCGTCTTCACCCATTGCGCGTCTTCCGCCTTGCCCACGTACTTCGCGCCGCCGCTGCAGAAGAGCGGCGTGATGGCCGCAAGCTCCGCCGTTGCCGTCTTCTCCGACAAATTCGGGAAGACCGCCTTCAGATCCTTGATTGCCTTGGCCGGGTTATCGAGCGCGAAGCTCCAGCCTTTCAGGCTCGCGGCAACGAACTTCTTGACGACATCGCTGTTGTCCTTGAGATAGGTATCGTTCGCGAAGATCGACGTGCTGACGGTCGGCACGCCGTAATCCGCGAAGCGAAAGTTGGTCAGCTGCGCGCCTTGCGCTTCCAGCTGGATCTGATACGAATCGATCGATCCGAGAATTGCGTCGACTTGTCCCTGCAACAAGGTCGGGACCATGGACGTCAACGGCATGTTGATCAGATTCACTTCCGATTCCTTCAGCCCGTTCGCCTTCAGGAAAAGCGGCAGCATCGTCGTTTGAGACGAACCGGACGGAACGCCAACCTTCTTGCCTTTGAGGTCGTTGATCGAGTTGATATTCGTCTTCTTCAACGCCGAGACTTCGTTGGGATTGGATTGATAGACCGTCGAGATGACCTTCATCGGCGCGCCCTTCGCGATGAGCTGACTCACCGCGACGGCATCGGCGTAGGCCAGCTGCACGCGATTCGCGGCCACGAGTTGAGCCGTATTGCCCGATCCATTGCCTTCGATCAACGTGACGTCGAGGCCCGCTTCCTTGTAGTAACCCTCGGTCAGCGCCGCGGCGAACCCCGCATTCGATCCCCCTGCGACCCAATTCAGCTGGAAGGTGACAGGCGTCGCTGCGACGGCGGTGGCACTCACTCCAAAAGCCAACGCTGACGACACAGCGCTCGCGGCCAGCGTACGGCTGATAAAACGAAGCATCTTCTTAGTCTCCAAAGGTGTTGGTATCGGCCACGGCGACATCGGGCCAATCGCTCTGTCGTTCTCGACGTCAGTTTTTATCGCGCTGCCAGGGTGTCATCGCCCATTCGGCGAATTCGACGATGTAGTTGATGGCAATGCCGATGAAGGTCAGCACGGCGATCACCGCGAAGGTCAGGCCGATGTCCATCGTGCTGGTCCCCCGGAGCAGCACGTAGCCCAAGCCCTTGTTCGCGCCGACGAACTCGGCGACGATCGCGGCCGTGGCGGCGATGGTGGCGGACGTCTTGATGCCGGAGAAGATGACCGGAAGCGCTGAGGGAAGGCGCAGATAACGGAAGGTTTGCCACGAGCTCGCGCCCATGGATTGCGTCAGATAGAGCAGACGATTGTCCAGAATCTGAAAGCCGCTGACGCTGGCCAGCAGCAACGGGAAGAAGGTCATCAGGACGGTGAGCAGCACCTTCGACTCGATGCCGAAGCCAAGCCAGACCAGGAACAGCGGCGCCACCGCGATCTTCGGCACGAGCTGGAGAAACATGAGCGGCGGATAAACGACCTGTTTTGCAAGCGGCGACAGCGCGATGACGAGCCCCACCGGGATCGCAGTCACGATCGTCAATCCGAAGCCCCAGACGATTTCCGTCACGGTGACGATCGAGTTGCTCCAGAGCTGCGGAAATTCCTCGACGAGCCGTGAGAAGACCAGCCCGGGACCCGGCATGACGTACGCTGGGATGTCGAAGAGGCGCACCGCCGCCGCCCAGATCGCGATGATGGCCACGAAGGTCAACGGCGGAAGCAGATTCCAGCCGAGCCGCCTGATCTTGCGCATTCCGGCGGACGGACGTGGCTTGGGGCGTTCGGCCGCTCCCGGTTGCCCTCCGTTCCCGCTTTGCAGGCCATCGACCTGCCGCGACGATAACTTCATTGACATCTGTGTCTCCTTCCGCGAGTGAAGTGCAGCGATCGTTCAAGCGTTTTTTGAAAGCACGGGCGCGCCGATCCGAGCTGCGTCTGGTGCCTGAAAAGACATCAAGATCTTACGACGTTCGTTGATTGAACTCTATTCAATCTTGAGTGAAAGCTATGTAGGGAATTTCCCGGATCGTGGGTGTGAGCCGCGCCAGCACTGGAATTGACGTCCTTTACGCGGGTATACCCGGTTATCGAATCCGGCTTTTGGATCCATTTGAATGAGGCGTCTCAACCTGCCGTAGGCCTGATGCGGACACCGCGGCGCGCAAACCGTTCTGTTTGCCGCGAGGCGGCCGAACGGACGTTTCCTGGTTCTCGTGATTACAACCATATCTGTAGGTCTACTACGTAAACATCTTCGCTTAGGAGCGGCGTGACGAGGAAAGGCGTTGATATAATCGATCACCTCGCGCGAATCCGACCATCCCCACGCATGGCGAAGAGCAAACCAATATCAGCAGAAGCGGCCGAACCGCACGCGCCCGGCAAACGGTCGCGCACCTCGGGGGTGACCTTGCGGGACGTCGCTCGCTTTGCCGGCGTGTCATCGGCGACCGTTTCCAGAGTGATGAACAATCCGACGGTCGTCTCGGACGAGTTGCGCTCCCGCATCATGGTCGCGATCGATCATCTCGGCTGGGTGCCGCACGCCGCAGCGCGAGCACTTGCAACTCACCGGACCGGAACAATCGGTGCAGTCTTCCCGACGCTGGCGAATGAGCATTTCGCTTCAGCCATACAGGCGCTCCAGGAATCGCTCGAACAGGCTGGATACACGCTTCTGCTCGGTTGCTCGGAGTACGACCTCGATCGCGAATATCGACAAGTCAGAACCATGCTCGAACGCGGAGTCGATGCTGTCGTACTGGTGGGCGAAGCTCATCATCGAGATCTGCAACCCCTTCTATTGCAGCGTCGGATTCCGTTCGTCAACACATTCGTTTATCGAGAAAACAGCGATGCGCTTTGCGTGGGTGTAGATAACCACCGCGCATTCTTCGACTTCGCGACTTATCTCGTCGGTCTGGGGCATCGCCGTTTTGCGATGCTGTCGCAGCACACCGATACCAACGATCGCGCGCAGGCCCGACGTGAAGGGGTGCGCGATGCGCTTGCAGAGCACGGATTGGGCATATCCGCCGCTCACATGGTCGACGGCGTGTGGGGCGCGCGCGTCGGACGACAACTCTTTTCGAAAGTGATGAACACGCCGCAGCCGCCGACCGTGGTGATTTGCGGCAACGGTTCGTTTGCAATGGGCGCAATGCTCGAAGCGATGCAGCAAGGCTACAAGGTTCCCGGCGACCTGAGCATTGCCGGATTCGACGATTTCGAGCTCATGTCCGAGCTACCCATACCGATTACTACCGTCCGTGTTCCGAGCGCTGCAATCGGAACCAATGCTGCAAAGATGATTCTTTCCGAGCTTTCAGAACCGGGTACCGCCCGAAGCGTTGAACTGGAAGCCGAGTTGATCGTGAGAGCGTCATCGGGCGCGCCACCGAAGGCCCAGAAGAAGCGTACCTGAGCGCTGCTGCTTCGCCTCTTCGTTGGTGCGCTCGGCCAGTCAGCGGATCGAGGCCCGAGGAACTCGACATCGCTCGAAGCTCTATCGTCCAGATTCCACGAAGACGATAGTCGACCCCCTTCACCCGCCGAATCAATGCGACGAAACATATAGCGCGGACCCCGACGCCGCCTCCGGGATTGCAAAATTCCGTTTCATTCGCCGCAATTCTTCCGAAGGCGTGCCACCAAAGAGCCGCTTGAACTCGCGGCTGAACTGTGACGCGCTCTCATAGCCCACCCGCGCGCTCGCCGCAGCCGCCGTCATGCCTTGCCGCGCCATCAATAGCCTCGCCTGATGGAGTCGCGTCGACTTGATGTACTGCAGCGGAGAAGTGTTCGTGGCCGCCTTGAAGTGCAGATGAAACGACGGCACGCTCATTGCCGCTTCCCTTGCGAGCGCTTCGATCGTCAGCGCCTCGGCATAACTCGAATGAATCATGCGCAGCACTTTCGATATGCGCCCGAAGTTGCCATCGAGGTTGAGCGCCGCGCGCATCGAAGCGCCCTGCTCTCCGATGAACACGCGAAAGTAGATCTCCCGCACGAGGGTCGGCCCCAGAAGCGCGGCTTCGAGCGGATCGCGCATCGCATCGAGGAACCGCAGCATGGTTTCGCCGAGCGCCACATCGAGCCTCGTCGTGGCCATGCCACCCGGCTCGCCCGGCACCACGCCGTTGCGCTCGTCGATCTGCAGCAACACATCGGCGGCAAGCGTCGGTTCGAGGCGCACGTACACCGCGAGCAATGGTTCGTCCGCGGTGGCGTCGGTTTCCATCGAGAACGGCAGCGGCAAGGCGACGGCAAGATAATGCTGCGCATCGTAGACATACACCTTGCTGCCGAGATAACCGCGCTTGCGGCCTTGCGCGATGACCACGATACCCGGCTCGTAGAGCACCGGCGTGCGCGTGAGCGGACGATTCGATCGCAACAGGCGAATGTCCGGCATCGGCGTCGCGTTATAGCCTTCGTTCGGCGCGAGCTCCAGCAGGCGGCTCACCATCGAAGCGTGCACGCGAGCCAGCGCAGCGGCTTCGGTTTCCATCGTCGGCAACTTGGGAGAGCGGTGCGTTTCCATACTTCGAATTCGATAACAGTGCGTTCATAGAATCGGGCAAGCTTCGCAGACGATCATGCGTTCTCGTCTCGTCGCAACATTCCTAACATTCGATCATGCATCGCACACGCGAATCACGACGCGTCGATGCGCCGAGAAGGCTCACTCACTTCGGAGAATAAAGCATGATCGATGTAATCAATCCCGCCGACGGCACGCGTGTCGGGCAAGTCGAACATCATTCGGAAGCGCAGGTGCGCGCCGCCATCGACCGCACATGCGCGGCCTTTCCGGCCTGGTCGCGCACTCTGGCACGCGAACGGAGCGAACTGCTGCGCAAATGGTTCGACCTCGTCAGCGCCGACAAGACCGCGTTCGCCGAGCTGATTTGCCGCGAGAACGGCAAGTGCGTGTCGGAAGCCATCGGCGAAATCGAATATGGGTTGGGCTTCGTCGAATGGTATGCGGAGGAAGCGAAACGCATGTACGGCGATACCATCCCCACTCACGCGAAAGACGCGGCGGTGATCGTCACGAAAGAACCTGTCGGGCCGGTCGCGTCGATCACGCCATGGAATTTCCCGTTCATGATGATCACGCGCAAGGTCGCGACCGCGCTCGCAGCAGGTTGCACGATCCTCCTGAAGCCTGCAGAGGAAACGCCCCTGACCGCGTACAAGCTGCTCGAATACGCGCGCCGCGCCGGCATTCCGGAAGGCGTGTTCGAGATGGTCACGGGCGACCCCGTGCAGATCGGCAAGCTCATCACCGACGATCCGCGCATCCGCAAGATCTCGTTCACCGGTTCGACCGCGGTCGGCAAGTTGCTCGCCGCGCAGTGCGCCGGCACGCTCAAGAAGATGACGATGGAACTGGGCGGCAACGCACCGTTCATCGTCTTCGACGACGCCGATCTCGACGAAGCCGCAAAGGCGCTCGTGTCCGCGAAGCTGCGCAACAGCGGGCAGGTCTGCATCTCGCCGAACCGCGTGTATGTTCAGGCCAGCGTGCATGACGCGTTCGTTCAGCGCGTGAAGGCGCTCGTCGAAGCGATTCCGGTCGATCAGGGGCTGCAGGAGGGGTTCGTCGTCGGTCCGCTGATCAATCGTGCGGCCATCGACAAGGTCGCCAGGCTCGTCGACGATTCGCGCGAACGCGGCGCCAGGGTCGTGCTCGGCGGACATCCGCACGCGAAAGGCGGACTTTTCTATGCGCCCACGATCCTCGTCGATGTCGCGGACGATATGCCGATCGCCTCGTCCGAAATATTCGGACCTGTCTTCCCGATCTACCGCTTCTCCACCGAAGCCGAAGTCATTGCACGCAGCAACGACAGCGAATATGGTCTCGTCGCCTATGCGTTCACGCGCCAGCTGGGCCTCTCGTTCCGGCTGTCGCGCAACCTCGAGGCGGGCATGGTGATCCTGAACTCCGGCTCGGTCGGCACGGCTTCGGTGCCGTTCGGCGGCGTGAAGCAATCCGGTTACGGGCGCGAAGGTAGTCATCATGGAATCGAAGAATATGTGCACGTCAAATACACGCTCATGAGCGGTCTCGCCTGAACGATGCGAGGCGCGGCATCACGATGCCGCGCCTCGTGTCACGGTCGACTCAGCGTACCGGCAACTGTCCCGCGTCCGCAGGGCTTGCGCACTGTACTTCGCGATTGCGCTGACGGATGAGCCTATCCTGCCGCAGTCCCCAGAAGAACGTGACGGCAAGACAGGGCAACAGCGACGCGATCGAGTATCCGACGCCGGCAAGCGGGTTGCCTGTCAGATTGACGAGCGAAAGACTGATCAACGGAAGAAACCCGCCGAACAGCACATTGCCGAGTTGTTGCGACAATCCGAAGCCCGTGGTCCTGCTTTGCGGCGGAAAACATTCGGCGATGAACGCGGGCAGCGGCGCCATGATCATCGCCGTCAACACGGCCAGCAGCGCGACGAGCATTGTCACCGTGGCCCAGCCGCCCGCGAGTGCATTCGTCCTGATGCCCGCGAACGCAGGATATACCGCAAGTATCCACAGCACGATGCCGATCAGCATCACACGCGCGCGGCCGATCGCATCGGACAAACGGCCGAATGCGGGATAAAACGGCGCAGCCACGACGATAGCGATACCGAGGCACAGATTGGCGCGCGCAGGATCGACCTTCAACACGTTTTGCAGGAAGTACAGCATGTAGACGATCGACGTATAGAGCGACACCGACGTTCCGCCTTGCGCGCCGAACATCGCGACAAGAATCGCTTTCCACGACGTCGCGCTCGACAAGGTGTCCTGCAGCGGCGATTTCGACAGACGGCCCGCCTGCTTCATCTCCGCGAACACCGGCGTTTCCGTCATGCCGAGGCGAATCCATGTCGCCACCGCGACGATCGGCGCCGAGATCAGGAACGGGACGCGCCAGCCCCACGATTCGAATGCCGATGCATCGAGCGCGAACTTCAGCGCCGACACGATCGCCAGCGCCAGCAACAGTCCGAGGCTCGCGGTACCTTGCAGCACGCTCGTCGCCATGCCCTTTCGGTCTGCGGGCGCATGCTCCATCACGTAGACGACCGCAGAGCCGTATTCGCCGCCGAGCGCGATGCCCTGCACCACGCGCAGTGCGATCAGTCCTATGGGCGCGAGCAAGCCGGCCATCGCGTAGGTCGGCAGACAGCCGATACCCACTGTCGCGACGCCCATGATCGCGAGCGTGATGACGAATGTCTTCTTGCGTCCGATGCGGTCGGCCATCGGGCTGAAAATGATCGTGCCCAACGGCCGCGCGACATACGCGATGCCGAAGGTGGCAACGCCCGCCATTGCGGCGACGGTCCGGTCCGTCGATGGAAGAAACAGGTGCGTCAAGGTCGATGTCAGTGCGACATAGACGAAGAAATCGTAGTACTCGAGCATCGTGCCGAGGCTCGATGTCGCGATGATCCGCAGCATGCCGGGCTTTGGATTGCGTGCTCCGGAAGTCGTGGACATGGTCGTCTCCTGTGATTCGTTTTGTGAGGCCCCGCGCGATCGACGCGATGGCCGTATCGGCGCATCACATGTGTGTGCGCTTCTTCGCCGCCTGCTGCTCCAGAAACCGGCCGACGGCCTCCTTGTGCTCGCGACCGCACAACAGAATGGCCTGCATGCTTGCCGCCATTTCGAGCGTCGTCGCAAGGGATGCATCGGCCGCTTCGCGCACGAGCCGCTTCGCCATGCGCAGCGCCGTCGGCGGGTTCTGCGCGATGCGCTTCGCCAGCGACCGGGCATCGATGTCGAGCGCGTCCCCGGGCACCACCTTCGACACGATGCCGAGGCCCAGCGCCGCTTCGGCGTCGATGAACTCGCTCGTCAGCGTCAGTTCCAGCGCCTTCGCATAGCCCACGATCCGCGCGAGGAACCACGATCCGCCGATGCCCGACACCAGTCCGAGCCGCAGGAAACTCTCCGCGAACACGGCTTTCGTGCTCGCCACGCGGATATCGCACATCAACGCAAGGTCGCAGCCCGCTCCGACCGCGGCGCCATTCACCGCGCATATCGACGGCACATCGAGACCGCTCAGCGCGCGCGTGATTCTGTGCAGGCTGCGATGCAGGCGGTCGCGTACATCCTCGACACTGCCGCTCATGAGATCGCTGCCGCTTTGCATGTCCTTCACGTTGCCGCCCGTGCAGAAGTGCGGCGACGACGAACGCAGCAGCACGCACTGCACGTCGCGCCGGTCGTTGATCTGCTCGAGTGCGTCCGACAGCGCCTCCGTCATCGCGACGTTCAGCGCGTTGCCGTCGCTCGGGCTGTTGAGCGTGAGCGTGAGCACGCCGTCATCGACGGACGATTCGACCAGTGAACCGGCATCGTTTGCATGTGTTGACACGAAGAAGTCTCCTGATTGTTTTCCCGGCCGCTACCGGTTCTGGAATGCCGCCTGACGGCGTTCCAGAAACGCGGCCATGCCTTCTTTCTGATCGGCGAGCGAAAAGCCCGCGTGAAATAGCCGCCGCTCGAACAGAAGTCCTTCCGATAGCGACGACTCGAACGCGCGATTGACGGCTTCCTTGATCGCGACGATCACCGGCAGCGAATGACGCGCGATCTGTTCGCCGACGCGCATCGCTTCGTCGATCAACCGTTCGCGGGCGACGACCTTCGACACGAGTCCGTAAGCCAGAGCCTCGCGGGCGCTGAGCGGCTCGCCGGTCAGACACGCGAGCATCGCGGTCGATTTGCCAACCGCGCGCGGCAGACGCTGCGTGCCGCCCGCGCCCGGCACGATGCCGAGCTTGATCTCCGGCTGACCGAAGAGCGCGTCGTCCGCGGCGATGACGATGTCGCACATCATCGCCAGTTCGCAACCGCCGCCGAGCGCATAGCCGCCTACCGCCGCGATGATGGGTTTGCGGGCCGCGCGGATGCGGTCCCAGCTACGGCCGATGTAGTCATCCGAGAATGCGTTTGCGTAATCGAGCTTCGACATCGCGACGATGTCCGCGCCGGCGGCGAAAGCTCTGTCGGACCCTGTCAGAACGGTCGCGTGAATCTGCGGGTCGGCTTCGTTGCGCAGCAGGACGTCGATCAGCTGATCCATCAACGCGTCGGTCAGTGGATTGAGCGGGTTGTCCGACGCGAGACGCACGAGCGCGACCTGTCCGCGTCGTTCGTGCCGGATCATCGCGGCGCTCATGCGCTCACCTTGCGG
Source organism: Caballeronia jiangsuensis (assembly GCF_046030135.1). NCBI lineage: Bacteria > Pseudomonadati > Pseudomonadota > Betaproteobacteria > Burkholderiales > Burkholderiaceae > Caballeronia > Caballeronia jiangsuensis. The sequence goes on along the minus strand of NZ_JAQQDB010000007.1, from coordinate 204,003 downwards.
TCTTCATCGCTGGTTTCGCGCGATGCGCGGCCCACGCGGATGACGCCCGCGTTCAGCAGGCCCGCGATCTCGCTTTCGGCGAAGCCGTATCGCTCCAGCATCTGCAGCGTGTGCTGGCCCGTCAGCGGCGCGGGCAAATCCGGCGCGCTCGGGCGATCGGATGGACCGAGCGCGAAACCGTGCGTGCGCATCGCGCCCGCGACCGGATGATCGATCGTCTGCGCCAGTCCGCACTCGGCGTACTCCGCTGTTTCGACGACATCGCCGTAAGTTGCGACGGGCGCGCACAGAATGTCGCGCGCCGCGAGCCGTTCCATCCAGTCCGCAGTCGTGCGTTCGACGAAGCGCGCGGCGAGTATGTGATGCAGCGTCGCGCGATGGCGCACGCGATCGTCGTTGGTGGCGAATCGCGGATCCGCTTCGAGTGACGGCGAAGCGAGCACCTCACATAGCGCGTGCCATCGTTCCGGATGGTAGGCGACGACCATCATCCAGCCGTCCCGCGTTGGGAACGCTTCGTTCGGGCACGCGTAAGGCGCAGCACTGCCGGTCTTTTCCGGTTCGCTTCCGGACGCGAAGAACGCGGCGAAGCCGATCTGCTGCAGCATCAGCGTCGCGTTGTAGAGACTCACGTCGAGATGCTGCCCGCCGCCGCCCGTGCGAACCTGATGCAGCGCGCCGAGAATCGCGATCGACGCGAGATAGCCGCCCATCATGTCGGCGACGGGGATCGGGACTTTGAGCGGCTCGGCGCTCGTCGTGCCGAGCGTGCTCATCAGACCGCTGACGGCCTGGATCACGCCATCGACGCCAGGCCGCTTGCGATTCGCGCCCGTCTGGCCGAACGCGGAGATCGAGCAGTAGACGAGCCGGGGATTCAGTTGCCGCAATGCGTCGAAGTCGAGTCCCATCGACGCCATCACGCCGGGCCGGAAGTTTTCGACCAGCACATCCGCCTCCAGCAGCATGCGGCGAACGGCCTCGCGCCCTGCATCGGTTTTCAGATCGATCGCGACGCTGTACTTGTTGCGGTTGACGCTGATGAAGGCCGGGCTTTCACCGCTTATCCACGGCGGCCCGATGCGCCGCCCGATCTCGCCGTCGGGCGGCTCGATCTTGACGACGTGCGCGCCGAGATCGGCGAGCGTCATCGAGCAGACCGGCCCGGCGAGGACGTGCGAGAAATCGATCACCCGCACGCCGTTGAGGCTGTCTCTTGGCATTTGTGATTGTCCTGTCTCGTGACTCGCCACAGTGACGAATCATGCCGACGAGAATAGGTACTCACCGGCCTGTCGGACAATCTACAATTTGGAAACGAGTCGTTGACTTTTTGTTAAAAGGTCGGCGGCTGGTCGGACCTATTCGCTGAGCAACGTAAGCAGCCATCGGCGAAAAATCTTCAATGCATCCGATTGCGCACGCTCCGTCGGCCACGCGAAGTAGTAAGTGTGATGCCCGCGATCGAGCTCGAATGAAAACGGTGTGACGAGCAGGCCGCTTTCCAGTTCGCCACGCACCAGCGCCTTTTGCGCGATCGCGACACCGTGCCCTTCTATCGCCGCCTGGTACGCGAGCAGCGACGTTTCGTAGCGCATCTCGCGGCGTCGCGCGTTCAAGGGAAGGCCCGCCGCCTTCAGCCACAAGGTCCAGTCTTCCGGGCGCGCGAGCGTGTGCAGAAGCGTCTCGCCCTGCAACTGCGAGCGTGCCTTGACCTGTCTGGAAGGCGCTGCGACAGGCACCAGCTCGTTCGCGATCAGACGTTGCACGCGCAGGCCGGGCCACTTGCCGTCGCCTAGCTGAATGCCGCCGTCGATGTCCTCACGCGCAAAATTCAGCGGAGCCGGGGATGTCGTGAGTTGCACGTCGATGTTTTCGTGCAGCCGATGAAAGCTCGCGAGACGCGGAATCAGCCAGCGCACCGCGAAGGTCGCGGGCGAGCGGATCTTGAGCACGCGGGCACGCCGCTCGGACGATCGCAGGCTGTCGGTGGCTTCGCGCAGGGATGCGAAGAGCGGCATGAGTTCCGCCAGATACCGCGCGCCCGCCGACGTCAGCTCCAGCCGCCCTCTCACCCGCTCGAACAGATCGACGCCCAGGTAAGTTTCGAGCGTACGTACCTGCCGGCTGACGGCGGCGGGCGTGACGGCCAGCTCGTCAGCGGCCTTGGAAATGCTCAGCAGGCGTCCGGTCGCCTCGAACGCCCGGGCGGGATTCAACGGGGGAAGCTGTGCTCGACGTTCCATGGCCTATCCGTGTAGAAGCATATCGAGATTGTGGCTCGAAATGCCCGAAAGACGGTTCGGCACGTGGCGACTCGCCAGATCGTGAAGCACGGAAGAGCGAGGACGGAGCGGGAGGCTACCCCCACCGGTCAGAAAGCAAGTGCCTCGGAACCGGCGCGCTCGTAATACGCGGAGACTGGAAAAGAACTAATGCGACGAGACCACCGAAGCCTCGGCGCGAATCCGGTACTGCTCCATCTTTCGATACAGCGTGCTGCGCGACACGCCCAGCGCACGCGCGGCCTGTGCCATGTTGCCCTGCGCCTGCCGCAGCGCCCGCGCAATGGCGAATCGCTCGGTTTCCTCAAGACTTCCCGTGCCCGGCGCGGCGCCGGATGTCACGCTGTCGCGCGCGGCGGGAGATTCATCGAGCACCTCGGCGGGCAATTCGGCCAGCATCACGCGCTTGTCATTGGACGTGAGCAGCAGGTTCTCGACGAGATTGCGCAGTTCGCGCACATTGCCAGGCCACGAATAAGCGCGCAGCACTTCCATCACGATGTCCGCGAACTCTCTCGCCGGCACGCCATGCCGTAGCGCGATCGCGCGATTGAAGTGCTCGATCAGCAGATCGACGTCGCCGTCGCGCTCGCGCAGGCTCGGAATGCAGATCCGCGTCACACCGACGCGATAGTAGAGGTCCGCGCGAAAACGCCCGCACTCGACCTCTTCGCGCAGGTTCCGGTTCGTCATGGCGAGAAGCCGCACATCGACGCGGCGCGGCTGGGTATCGCCGAGTCGGTAGATCACGCCTTCTTCAAGCGCGCGCAGCAGGATGGGCTGAAGATCGAGCGGCAACTCGCCGATTTCGTCGAGGCACAGCGTTCCGCCGTGCGCGAGTTCGAAGCGCCCGGGCCGCCCTTCCGCCGTCGCGCCCGTATAGGCGCCGCGCACGTGCCCGAACAGTTCCGCGCCGATCAGCTCCTTCGACGCCGCCCCGCAGTTGTATGCCACGAACGGACCCTCGCCCGACTCCTCGCCGTGGATCGCGCGCGCGAAAAGCTCCTTGCCGACGCCCGTCTGCCCTTCGATCAGCACCGGCACCCGGCGCCGCGCAAGCTGCCGTCCGCGCTCGATGGCGCGCTGCATCGCCACGCTCTGACAGATGATCTGCGCGAAGCAGTTGCGTTTGGGATCGGCCTCGCTGCGCCCCTGAACCTGCACGCCGACGCGCCGCGCACCGCTCGTCAGACGCGACGCGCCCGCAAGCCCGGAAGGCGCCGGCACGATGAGCATCGCCCCGATCGCTTCGCCGTCCGCGACGACCGGATCGAACCATTCCGGCCGCAGGCCTTGCGGAAGATGATTCGGCCAGTCTTCGATCGGGCAATGCTCGCTCATGCCGGGAAACCGCTCGCCCAGGTTGATGGGCAGCGCAATGCGCGCGGTGGTGTGCACGAGCCGCCCGCGCCGGTCGATGGCGATGAGCCCCGCCGCATCCGCCGACGACAGCCGTTGCAGGCAATACGCAAGCAGGCGCATCTGCTCGCGCGCCACCTGCTCCGCGAGCACCATTTCGATCTGCCGCGCGGCCGTCACGGCGAGCGTCAGATTGTTGATCTGATACGTCGATGGCGGCCCCGAAATGTCCAGCACGCCGAGCACCGCGCCCGTTCCCGGCTCGCAGATCGGCGCGGCGGCGCAGCTCCACGCCTTGATGCCTTCGCAGAAATGCTCGGAGGCGTGGATATAGGTCGGCTGGCGCGTCGCCAGCGCCGTGCCGATGCCGTTGGTCCCGGCCGTCGCCTCGCGCCAGTCGCCGCCCGTCATCAAATGGATTTTTTCGCCGGCGTCGAGCGTGCGCAGGTCGCCGGCGGCCTTGAGAATGACGCCGTCGGCATTGGTGAGCAGCAGAATCGAGGACGAATCCGCGAAGAGGTCCGCCGTCGCCATGAACAGCCGGTCCGATGCCGCCAGCAGTTCGCGATGACGCCAGCGCAGCGCGTCGATTGCATCGCCATGCACCGCGAACGGCGCCGCGCCCGAGGTCGGATTGACGCCCGATTGCAGACTCCGCTTCCACGACGCGATCAGTTCGGTCGGTGCGGCGGTCGTGATTTCGCCCGCCAGAAAGCGTTCCCACGCGAGCATGGTGCTGCTGTCCGAATGAAATCCAGCGTTCACGTCGGGTCGTGTCCGGCCGGCGATACCGCGTTCGCTTGCGGAATCGTCATCAGCCGGCATGCCGATGAGGCGCCTCGTCATGTGTCTCCTCCGTACGAGGTGGGGACGCGCGGCCCGCTCTGCGGCGGACCTCGGCGCGACTCGCGAGGACGTGCCGGCTAGCCCCGGGCAAAGGGCCCGGCGGCTGCGCGGCATCGTCCGCTGAGTATAGACCTCACGCGTGCGCCGCGCCCTTTTGGGGAAACGCTTCCGGCGGCCGGCAGCATGCCGCGACGCACAAGGCCGGCGGCCTATTTTCTCCCGAGCAGTTCGGCGCCCGCGCCGAGCGCCGGCCCGGCTGTCGGATCGGCGAGATCGGGCTTTTTGGCGATCAGCGTCTGGGTCGTCAGAATCAGTCCGGCGACGGATGCCGCATTGCGCACCGCGCTATACGTCACCTTCACCGGATCGATGATGCCGCGCTCCAGCAGATCGACGATCTCGCCGGTGCGCGCATCGAGTCCGACACCGCGGCCGGCCGCCGCCACCTGCGCGACGATCGCATGGCCGTCCAGTCCGCAATTCGACGCGATCGTGAAGAGCGGCTTCTCCAGCGCCCGCTTGAGCAGCAGCGCGCCCAGCTGCGCCGCGCCGCGCGTGCGTCCGATCAGGTCATCCAGTTGCGCCGATGCGCGCAGCAACGCCGTGCCCCCTCCAGGCACGATCCCCTCCGCGATCGCCGCGCGCGCCGCGTTGATCGAATCCTCGATCAGATGCAGACGGCGCTTCTGCTCGACGGGTGTCGCGCCGCCGGCGAGGATCATCGCGGTGCCGCCCGAAAGCTTCGCCATCCGGACTTCGAACTTGTCGCGCTCGACGTTTTCCGGCGCCATCTCGTACTGACGCGCGACCTGCTGGCGGCGCGCCGCCACGGCCGCCGGATCGCCGCCACCCGCGGTGATGATGGTCTGGTTGGACGATATGCGGACCTGCCGCGCGCTGCCGAGATCACGCATTTCGACGGCTTCGAGCCTGCCGCCGAGATCGCGCGCGATGACGCGCCCGCCGGTGACGATCGCGATGTCCTCCAGCATGGCCTTGCGCCAGTGGCCGTATTCGGGCGGATGAATCGCCGCGACCGCGGGGCCGCCGTTGTCGCGGCTCGCGAGCAGCGTGACGACGCACGCGGGCGCGACCTCTTCCGCGATGATCAGCAGCGGCCGCTTGCTTGCGTTCGCGAGCGCGAGCAGCGCCGTCACTTCGGCCTGGTTTTGCAGGCGCTGGTCGGTCATCAGGATGAGCGGGCTGTCGAGCACCACCTGCATGCGTTCGATGTCCGTGACCATGTGATGCGAGAGATAGCCGCGATCGAACGCCATGCCGTCGACCACTTCGAGCCGCGTCTCCACGGTCGTGCCGTACTCGACATCGACGATGCCGTCCGGCCCCACGCGCTCCAGCGCCTCGGCGACGAGACCGCCGGTGAAGTCGTCGTTGGCCGCGACGACGGCGACCGCGCGCACTTCCTCCGGCCCGCGCAGCGGCGTGGCCGCGCGCCTGAGCGCAGCGATGACTTCGTTCACCGCCGCGTCGAGCCCCTGCACGAGCTCGACCGGGTTCGCGCCGTCCGCGAGACATTCGAGACCTTGCTGCACGAGCGTATCCGCGAGCACGGTGGCCGTGGTCGTGCCATCGCCGGCGACTTCGTTTGTTTGCTTCGAGACTTCGCGCACGACCTGTGCGCCGATGTTCTCGAACGGATCTTCCAGCTCGATCTCGCTCGCGATGCTCACGCCGTCGCGCGAGATGATCGGCGAGCCGATCGGCCGGTCGATGATCGCGTTCATGCCTTTCGGCCCGAGCGTGGCGCTGACCGCGCGCGCGAGCTTGCCGACGCCGCGTCCGAGCGCCGCGCGCGCTTCTTCGTCATGCAGCATGATGTTGGGCATCGTGTGCTCCTGTCTCCGGTTTATGGTTGTCTGGTTCGAGCGGTCGCGGGAAAAAATGAATCGGCTGCTCCTCTACATCGCCATAGCGGGCCGCGAGCAGGCCACGGCAGAGCGCGCTGTTGAATTCGGCATTCACGCCCACGCGCCGCAGCGCGCGCAGATAAGCGCCGAGTGTCGCGGGATCGATGGGCGCGCTGTTGGTATCGACGAAGGCGAGTTCGTGCGTGCAGACATCACGGCGCTCGAGGTATCGCCGGATGAGACGCCCGGTTTCGGGATCGTCGCCGAGCGCGGCAAGCTCGTCCGTGGCGAGCGCGAGCAGCTTCGCCCCTTCGTGCCCTTTGGCGAGCAAATGCGACAGCAGCGCCTCCTGCCTGCGCTGGAACGCCTTGACGAGAAACGTCCGGCGCACCTCGTCGAGATCGTCGCTGGCGGCGTCTCCGAAGGCTCGCTGGAACGTCAGGTTCTGCGCCATGCCGCGATTGATCTCGTCCGCGTACATGTGCTCGTCGAGCGTGAGGCCGATGCGCGTCACCCACGGCAGGCCCGCGACGGCCGCGCGCATGTCCGACGCCATCAGATACGCGAAGTTCGCCGCGCACCAGTAAGTCGGCAGACGATACGCGATGTCCACGCCGCCTTCGGCATCGACCTCGACGGTGGTGACGAAGCCGAGCTCCGTCACCGGCTCGTCGAGTTCCGGATCGACGACGGATGCGAGTCGCGCCCAGACCTGCTGCGCGCGATCGCCGCTCATGCGTGCGCCACCGCAGCGCGCGGCGCCTCTTCGAGCAGCTTCTTCTGCGCGTCGATATCGATGCCGTACAGGCGCGCCGCATTCAGCCCGAGGATCTTTCTCTTCGCCTCCAGCGTCAGCTTCACGCCCGTTTCCTTGCTGACCGATTCCGGCAGCTCGAACGCCATGAACTTTTCGATCAGCCATTTCGGCGACCAGATCGCGTAATCGCTGCCGTAGAGAATGCGGTCCTCGCCGATCCAGAACAGCAACTCCGAAATCACATGCGCGAAGTATTCGGGCCGCGTGTGGATGAACGGCAGCACGACGGCGAGCCCGCCATAGACGTTCGTTTCCTGCGTGGCGATCCAGCAGAAATCGTCCAGGCGCGGCAGCCCGCAATGCTCGACGATGAAGTTCAGTCCCTGGAAGCTCGTCGCGACATCGTCGATATCCGCGACGTCGAAGGCATCGCGGTTGAGCGGCAGAATCGTCGGGCCCTTATGCACGTGGATGTTCCTGATGCCAAGTTGCTCGCATCGCTCCAGAAAGCGATACGCGCCCGGATCGGACAGCTTGTAGCCCTTGCTGTCGCCGCGCCATTCCGCCGTATAGAGCTTCACGCCTTGAATCTTGTATAGCTCGGCAAGCTCGTTCAGGCGCTCCAGGCCCGCTTCGCCATCGCGCGGATCGAACGCGCCGTTCACGATGAAACGGTGCGGATACTTCTTCTTCACCACGTAGTTCGCCTCGGTGGTGTTGAAGCCGTTCTTGTAGAAATCGGTGAGATAGGTCGGCTGGCAGATCGCCATGTCGTCGTAGCCGGTGACGAACAGGTCTTCATACATGACTTCTTCGCCGTACTTGTCGAACTTCTCCTTCGGCCACAGATAATCCTTCGGGCTCAGATTCTTGTGATACGCATAGAAGCAGTCGATGAACTGCTGGCCGTGCACGTTCTTCAGATTCGCCTTGCTGCCGTCCCATAGATGAACGTGCCCGTCGATGATGAAAATCTCCTCGCCGTCCTGAGTTCTGAACATGTGTGTGTCTCCGTGGGGTTGCCGGACAGCGGCGCGCGCTGCGCGCCGTCGCGCGTTTTCATTCGTAGGCCATCGCGTCTTCCATATTGCCGAACAGCACGACGGTGTCGTCATCGACCATCACCATGCGGCCGTAATGCGTCGACGTCGATATCTCGAACAGATGAGGCGTCATCTCGCGGCCCAGCACTTCGCTGATTTCGCCCATCCTGAACTCGATCTTGTCCTGCCCGTCGATGCGGATCATCGCCGGCAGATACGTGACCGTGATGCCCGGCTTGCTTCCCATGAGCTCGGCGATCGCGCGAGCCTCGACGCTGTCGTTCATCGTCACGCCGCACTGATGCGAGATGGTCTGCTCGAAGCGAAGATCCTTGATCGACTTGAAGATGTTGTCGGTATGCACTGACATGAGCTGCTCCTGTTCGCGGTGGATTCAAACGAGTCTCAGGCTTCGATCGCGAGTGAAGACGGAATGCCGATCTCCTTGGCGATCAGTTCCGCACGCTCGATGGAACTGTTCAGGCAATCGGTGAATTGCGCCGCCTTCGCATGGGGAATCGACCAGACCGGCTGCAAGTGCCTGGCCGCGTCTGCGGCGAGCGCGCCGTGCTTTTCGAGCCACGCTCCGAACAGCGCGCGGTTCGCTTCGCCGTGCGCCGGATCGTTCGCGAGCATATGGAACAGCTCGACCGCGTTGGCGAGATTGCGCTCGTAGTCCCCTTCGGCGGCGGATACGACGGTCGGCGTCACGAAGTCGTTCTGCGCGGCCGCGATCTGCATGATGAAACCGCTGCGGAACAGATCTCCCACGAGCGGCTCGAAGACCACATTGACGGCGAAATACTTTTCAAGGTAATCGGTCGCGCCGCCGATCGTCTCGATGGCGAGGCGCGTCGGCTGCCAGAGCGGATCTTCGAGCCAGTGCTTCTTGCCGGCATCGAGATCGAAGCCGGGCAGGTCGAGCGCGATCTCGCCGAGATACAGCGTCAGGTCCTGTGCGAAACGCAGCTTGTACGAAGCGTTCGTCAGGATCGCGCTGTTGATCATCTGCGTGTAGCCGTAGCGTTGCGCGTGCATGGTCGCGGTGCCGAGCCCGAATTCCGCATGCTTGTAGGCGCCCAGATGCTGCTCCAGCACCTTCACCCACGCCTTGTCGAAACGCTTGACCGCGCCCGTGCGCCGCGCATTGGCGATCGCATTCGTAACCATCCCGACGATGGTCGACTGACGCTGATAATGCGTGCGCTCCCATTCCTCATCGACCGCGCGGAACGTGTGCCAGTCCGAGCTTTTCGCCGCGGTCCACGTTTCCGAGTAGGTCGGCGTGCCGTCGGCGAACTGAAGGATCCAGTCCTGAATCAGATAACGCTTCGGGTCCGGCTGCACATCGACGGTCATGTCCTCGTAATGGCTCGCCTTGCGGCCCTTCGGCTCGAAATAGTTGTACTTGCGGCTGTCCCAGCCCACGAATTGCGCCGCGCCCGCGGCGCCCGACTTGAGCGCTGCCGAATGCTCCGTCACTGTACTCATGTCGCGTCTCCTTTACTTAGCCTTGTGCACCGATGAATCGATCATCGGACCGCCTGAGTGAACTTGTCGAAGAAGAGCCGCTCCGGTTCCACGCGCGCCATCTGCAACGCGGGAATCACGGCGTCGATCATCGCCGTGGGACCGCATGCGTAGGCGTCGATGTCGCCCGCGAGCGATTCCTCGCGCAACGTTCGGCTCACGACTTCATGGATGAAACCCGTGTCGCCCGTCCAGTCGTCGCCGGGTTCGGCATTCGACAGCGCCGCAATGAAGCGGAAGTCCGGCAGCCGCTCGGCGAAGTCCGCGAACTCGTCGAGATAGAACAGGTCGCGGCGGGTGCGCGCGCCGTAGAAGAAGCGCACGGGCCGTTCTTCGCCGCTTTGCACGTGATCCTGCAGGATCGACCACAACGGCGACATGCCCGAACCGCCGCCGACCAGCACCATCGGACCGGGCTGATCCTCGCGCCGAAAACACGTGCCGTAAGGGCCTTTGGCAACGAGCCGGTCGCCGGGCTTCAGGCCATCGTCGAGCAGCGAAGAGAACGCGCCGTTCGGATACTTCTTGATGATGAAGCGCAGCCGCCTTTCGCCATCCGGCGGATTGGCCATCGAGAACGAGCGCGTGATGCCCGCGGACGGGATCGTCAGATCGACGTACTGGCCGGCCCAGAAGCGCAACGGACGGCTCAGTTCGACTTCGAGCAGACGGATGTCGTGCGTGAGCGGCGCGATGCTCGTGACCGTCGCGTCGTATTCGGCTACGGGTATCGAGCGGCGCATCAGGTCTTCGTCGTAGTTCAGCAGCTCGACGGTCAGGTCGCTGTAGGCGAGCGTCCTGCACAGCAGAATATGACCCGACTCCTTTTCGTAGTCCGGCAACGCGAAGGTCGAATACTTCTTCAGCTCGACGTCGCCCTCGACGAGCAGCGACTTGCAACTGCTGCACTGCCCTTCCTTGCATCCGTGCATGACGGCGATGCCCTGCCGGAACGCCGCCTCCAGCACCGTCTCGCCCTCCGCGACGGACATCTCGACGCCGACCGGCTCGAAGCGGACCGTATGCGTCTGATTCGAATCGCTCATAGGTTTTCCCATGCTCGTCGCGGCCCGCTGCGCACGAACGCAGCGGGCCGCAGGCCCGTCTCAACTGCACGGATTGATCGTGAAGCCCGCGCGATATTCCGCGATGTGCTTCTCGCGCTGCTCCGGCGTCATCTCCCGCAACAGCACGATCGGACTCTGGATGGTGTGGCCGCGAACATGATCGAGCGTCCACATGTCGCGGTTGTCGAAGCGCAGATGCGGTTGCGGCACGAGCGTCCTGCCGTCGCTGCGAACGAAGCCGAGATCCTTGATGCAATCCGCGAGATCCCAGCCGTGATAGACCTCTTCCCATTCGCGGCGGCCGCTGAAGCGGCCCATCGCGGGCGTCGGACGGCCTTCGTATTCCGACGCGAACGCGACCTTGTGCGTCCAGCGGCACAGCTCCGAGCAATACGTGTAGAGCTTGCCGTCGACTTCATCGACGCAGAAGTCCTCGCGGATCAGACACGGCACGAGGCAGCTCCAGCACCGATGCGGATACACATAGCCGTTCTCCTGATCAAACAGCATGTTGGTTTCGCCCGGCACGCTCTTCTTCGCATACCACTTCCAGTAGTCGCCGAACTCCGCATACCAGCCCGGATACTTATGCTCGAACCACTCGAAGTCCTTCTCGGTCTGCGCCTCGATGCGCCAGAAGTTCACCGGCCAGCCGACCGAGAAGAATTGCGCGACCTTGTGCACGTAGTTCTTCTTGACGAGGCGATCCCACGCGGCGGCGACATCGTCGTGATGAATCTTGATGCCGTACTTTTCGAGCGGCAGCATGTAGGTGCGGTAGTAATCCTCGTAGATCCACCGGTGCCACAACTCCGCATACGACTCCTTCTTCTTGTCGCGATCGGTCGTGCCGTACTCGATGAACGTGCCGATGGCCGCATCGACGATGGCGTGGTTCTGCCAGAACGCATAGCGCAGATCGCGTTCGAGCAGCAGGTGATTGTCCGGATCGTTGATGACCGACATCATCAGCGAGTGACCATTGCCGATGTGCCGGCTCTCATCCGACTGCACGGAGAGGAACACGGTCGGCAACGCATAGTCGCCGTTGCGCGCCGCTTCCGATGGCATCGCCACGAACAGCGTGTTGGTGAAGGCGGTTTCCGCGACCACCTGCAGGAACACGTTGGCGGCCGTCACGGCATCGCCCGTCAGAAAGCCTTCCGCGAACTGGCGGCCGATGGTCGTCGCGTAGCACTTGCCGAACGCGGCTTCGGTGATATCGAAGCCCGCCGGGTCGATGTAGTTCTCCATGTACCACTTCTTCAGGTTCATCTGGATCGTCGAGTGGCGAAACTCATCGACCATCTGCATCGTGAAGCCGGTGCGCAGTTCTTCTCCGGGCGCGAGACGGCCGAGCATCGCCATCGAGCGTGCGGCTGAGATTTCCGGAAACGGGATGATCGCGAGGAACAGCTTCATCCACTCGACCCAGCGCGGCTCGACATTACGGAACATGTCGCCGCGCAGCGCCGCGTCGAGCGCGCCGTAGACGCGGTTGTCCTTCTCCTCCTGCATCGGGAAATACGAGCGCAGCACCTGCTTCATGGGATCGCGCGGCGCCTTGCTGATCTTGTAGTCGGTCGGGAAGGTCATCGCTTCCTGAACGTAACTGGGTGTCCAGCCGAGATCCGCGACGCGTTTGGCCGCCTCGCCGATGCTGATTCCTCGCTGGGACGTGATCTTGTTGAGCGTTAATGCATCTGACATCGAGCTCTCCTTGTCCGGTTACAGGGGGACCGGCGGCTTCTCGCGCGCAGATCCGTGATCACCAACACATGCGCCGCTTTCGTCGGCACGGCCCGATATAGAGCGACAAGCGTGCCATGCGCTTCGGGCCCATTCGGCAAGGCTGCGCTCGCCATCGTGTCGTGGAACGCGACGTGCGCGTTCATACGGTGTACTAATCTGCGACATCGTTCACGGGCCGTTCGCAGGCGTGGATTCGTTCTGAACCGGCTGACCTTGCGCGATGCAGCGCGCGGCGACGATCAGCGCGCCCATCGCGAAGTCGCGGCCGAACACGCCGATCATCTCGTCGGACAGCGCGCCCAGCCGTTCGAAGAACGCTTCTTTCGTGGTTGCATCGGTCGTCATGTTCATCTCCCTGGTTCCGAGATCCGGCGCGCCGCCGCTTCCAAGTCCGCCAGCGCAGCCGTGAGACGCGCGCGTTCTTCCTCGAGCGCGCGCATCGATTCGTTCGCCTCGTGCAGCCGTTCGCGCAGCATCTCGATGTTCAGACATTGCTGCGACGTGCGCGCTTCGGGCGGACTCGCCGCCAGCGCGCCCTCCAGCTCGATCTCGACGCCCGCGACGCGGCTCTTGCTGCGCAGATGATCCGAATTGATCTGCGTCAGCGCGATCACGAGCCGCACGCGCTCCGAGATGGGCGTGACATTGCCTTGCGCCGCCATGACGCTCTCCGTTCGAGTCCTGTTGACCGGCTGCTAGGGAATGAGGACCGCGCGTCCCTTGATCCTGCCGTGATGCAGATCCTTGAGCGCCTGATTCGCGTCGCTCAGCCGGTATTCGCGCGTGGCCAGATGCACGAGCCCGCGATCCGCGAGCGCCATCAGCTCGACGAGTTCGGGATAGGTGCCGACCAGATTGCCGACGATGGTCTTTTCGCTCGTGATCATGTCGATGGTCGGGATCTCGATCTTCCCGCCATAGCCGACGATGTAGTAGAAGCCCGCGTTGCGCGTCATCGCGAGACCTTTCGCGATGGCATCGCCTTCGCCGACGAAATCGATCACGGCTTCCGCGCCGTTGCCGTGCGTCAGTTCGAGCACGCGTTCCAGGTCGCCTTCACCGCCTTGCACGGTGTGATGCGCGCCGCACTCTTTCGCCAGCGCCAGCGCGGTTTCCGAACGATCGACGACGATGATCTCCGCCGCGCACAATGCATTGAGCACCTGAATGCCGATATGCCCCAGTCCGCCCGCACCGATCACCACGGCGAACTGGCCGGGCAGCAAGTGACGCGACGCCTTCTTCGCGGCGCGATATGCGGTGAGGCCGGCATCGGTGTAGGGCGCGACGTCCTTCGGCGCGAGCGTGGATGGCAGACGGATCAGCGAGCGTTCGCCGGTCGACAGATATTCGGCGTAACCGCCATTCGCGTTGATGCCGGGAAAGCGGCTCTCGGTCGCGTGCATGTCGTCGCCGCGCCGGCACGCGAGACAGTGGCCGCTCGTGACGAGCGGATGACAGACGACCGGATCGCCGACCTTGACGCTTTCGACGGCGCGCCCGACGGCCTCGACCCAGCCGGCGTTCTCGTGGCCCATGATGTAGGGCAGCGCGACATCGACCTTGCTGCGCCAGATTCCCTCGACGACGTGCAGGTCGGTGCGGCACACGCCTGCTCCGCCGATGCGGACGATCACGTCGGTCGGCCTGACGATGTCGGGCGTTTCGACGTCTTCATAGCGAACGAATTCGTCGCGGGACAAGGTTTCGTCGTACTCATGCAGCACGGCAGCCTTCACGTTATGTCTCCTTGGTCGTTATCGTCGAGTCAGCGCGGCGCTGCCCGCGGAGCCTCTGGAGCAAGGATTACGCCAATGAAGACCGATGCGCGGAGAACCCGGATACCTGCACGTCTTCGCGGCAATCGGCTACGCGATACGCGCATGACTCCGGGCGGGTTTTGGGGAGACGTGTCGCAGTTTCGGACACTTTGACGAAGCTTTGTCGTATGAGGATGTCGCAACTTGCGACGGCCAGCGCAGGCGATCAGACCGGCTCTTTTCGCCGCGCGCTGTCGTCCTGGTCGATCACGATGCGAGCAAACGCATGCCTGTCACGCGATACCGCGCCGCGCAGCGGCATGCCGTTCGCGCGGACCTCTTCTTCGATCTGGCGCATGCGATGTTGAAGATCGCCGCGATCATCCGCCGCTGCGTAACGAGCGTAACGGGCGCGATGCGCAGACACGCTGTAGCGGGAAATCAGCCAGCCGACCAGGCGAGAAAAGAGTGCGGACATGATGTGCTCCTTGTCGGGTTAGTTCGGCGTTTGCCGCAGCGCATATGTCGTCTCGTTTCTGAGGCTGCCTTGCATGCACCGCCGATGCAAAGCAGGTTACAACCGGTGAATTAGCCTGGAATGAGCGGGCCGGCGAGCTGACTCGAGATCCCGCGCGAGGCACTCATGCTGCTTGCGGCTCGAAAGGAAACTGCTCGATCTCGCCGCCTTGCGCCACGACTACCGTGCTCTCCGGAATCTCCTGCCACCATCCCGGCAAATCGCCGAGCGGCTCCGACAGAACCAGAAACGCATCTTCCCCGGCCATCGCGATGCGTGGATCGTCGGGATACAACTCGTGCAGATGACGGAACGACGTGTTGTGAAACAGCGAGCGCGACTCTCTTTCGCTCGAATAGCGCACCGCGACGATCTGCTCGCCGTCGGTTGCGCAGATGGTCATGTTCAGCGGATTCTCCACGCCGTGGCGGCGGCCGGTTTCCTCGACAAACGCCACCATTCGCTTGAGCGCGCTGACAGGCGCCAGTTCCAGACCGAATGTGAGCGCGAGGAAGAACAGCACTTCGGAATCGGTCGATCCTTCGATCGACGGGAATAGCTCCGGTGCGATCGCAACCATGAGATCGCGGCGCATCACCGGAAAGTTGCGCACGAGGCCGTTGTGTGCAAACAGCCACCGGCCGTGACGAAACGGATGACAGTTGGTTTCCTGCGACGGCGTGCCGGTCGCCGCGCGAATATGCGCAACGAACAGCGGCGCGTGAATCGCGCGCGCGGCTTCACGCAGATTGCGATCGCTCCATGCCGGCTGGATACAGCGATAGCGAAACGGAATGTCGGTCGGATGCCCGTACCAGCCGATTCCGAAGCCATCGCCGTTGGTCGTCGTGTGGCCAAGCCGCGAATGCAGGCTCTGATCGATCAGCGAGTGCTTCGCGTTGAACAGTACGGTTTCGAGCTGAAGCGGTTTGCCGGAATAGGCGAGCCAGCGGCACATGAGATGTCTCCTGGAGAAGCGGGTCGGCATGACTTGCGCGCGCCGACGCACGGTAGCAGGAACGACGATACACGTAATCCCGCTCGACCTCGAAAACGCTGTTCGCCTGTATCGCGATCAGCGCAGAGGCTCGATCACGCTCGAAAGATCGATCCTGCCGCCTTCGACGACGCGCGCCGTGATACCGCCGAATCCACGCACCGCGTTATAGCCACCCACGCCGAACGCCTCTTCCATGCGCGAGCACGGATGACATTCCCCGCTCGCTTCCAGCACCGCGCCGCCGATACGAAAGCGCCGGTCCTTCAGCGCGTGAAGATTCAAGCCCACCGTGACGATATTGCGCCGCAAATCCAGGGGCGAAACGTCATCGAGACCGAGGTGGCTCGCTATCGCGCGCAGGCTCTCCGCCTGAATCAGCGTCACTTGCCGGTTGCCGCCCTTGCGGCTGTTGTGATCGCCTTCGAGACCGCCGTCCGTCAGCGCGAGTGCGAATTCGACCACGTCGAGCGGTCGACGCCGCGTGCCGCGCAAGCCTATCCATACGACTTTGCCCGGCCTCACCGGAGCATTCATGAGACGTGCGAGAGGGGAATCGGGATTGAGCGGCATGGCATTAACCGTGAGTGATTCGCACGATTTTATCGGTCATGCCATGCGGTGGGTTCGAAGGGGGTTTAAAGCGGAAATGGCCTGGCGGCGGCATTGGCCGCGCGATGATCGTCACACGCTTGCTATGACCGAATATTCGTCGAACGATTCAAGAAAACGCAGCCTGATAGATCTTCGGTGTCACGCCCGTCTGCTGCTTGAAGACGCGCGTGAAGTGTGACTGGTCCGCAAAGCCGGTTCGGGCGCCGACTTCTGCAATAGGCCTGCCGTCGCGCAGCATCGGCATCGCTGCGCGCAAGCGCTCCTGCTGCTGAAAGGCATGAGGGCTCAGTCCCGCCTCGCGCACGAAAGCGCGTAACAGCACGAACGGCGTAACGCCGAACTCCGACGCAAGCGTCGACAACGTCACCCTCGCATGAAAGTCTTCGCGCAAGCGACGCCTTATTGCACGTACCAGAGCAGGCTCGCTTCGCACTGTAGGCAGGTCGCCGGAGCGCCCAGGGTAGCGCGCGTACAAGCCAACGATAGCGCAGGCCAGGGCCTCGCTGCGCTTGAAAGGATCGTCGTTTTTCTCGGAACACCAGTTCACGCCGTAGAGGTGCCGCGACAACGCAT
The DNA here is from genome assembly GCF_046030135.1 of Caballeronia jiangsuensis. NCBI lineage: Bacteria > Pseudomonadati > Pseudomonadota > Betaproteobacteria > Burkholderiales > Burkholderiaceae > Caballeronia > Caballeronia jiangsuensis. Next base: position 187,034 of record NZ_JAQQDB010000007.1, on the reverse strand, counting down.
TGTCGACGACAAACGGGCTCTCCAGTTCGAATCGCTCGCGCCGCGGAATGCCAAGCCGGTCACAGTAGGCGGCCAGTTCCGCAGGCTGCACATGTTCGACGCGCATCTTCCATTGACCGTCACCGGCAGCGGCGCCTGAATGCACCACGTCGGCATCGATGACGATGACGTCACCGCGCCGGCATATGCGCCGCTGTCCCCGAACCTCGACCGCCAATTCCCCGCCGGTAATGACCGCGAGGCAATGCGTATCGTGTGCGTGCGGCGGATACCGGTGGCCGACGAACTGGCCCTTCAGCATGACGGCGTCCATGACGTCGGGTGCGCGCCAGACCTTGACCGAACGAATCGCCGATGCAGCTTTCATGATGAAACCGTCCGTGGAAGTGCTCTGAACACGTCATCATAATCCTGGAGCAGCGGCATCGTGATGCGCGGTCGCGTGCCGTGACTATCGATGAAATCGCACCAGCGCGCCAATGTGTCGGCCCGCTCGGCGTCCGAGCAATAGGGAACGTGCCAGGCGAAGAACGGCTCAACCACTTCATAGCCCACATATCCCAACGTGCCTTGCAGCAGATGACGCAGCATGCCGCTCGCCAGTTCACCATGAATGCCTTGCGCGCCGAACATGTGTTCCCGGCCACCGAGTGTCACGCCGATCACGGCGCGCTTGCCGACCATGCCGCCGCGCCCGTAGATGCGCTTGCCGCCATACATCGCGCCCGACAGAAAGCAGCGGTCGATCCAGCCCTTGATGAGCGCGGGCACCGAGAACCAGTAAAGCGGGAACACGAGCATGAGCGTGTCGCTGGCCAACAGTGCCTCGACCTCTCGCCGCACGTCGGGTGCAAGCGCATCGTGCTCGAGCGCGTGCCGTTGCTCCAGTGCATAGACCAGATAGTCCTTGTTGGCGCGATCGGTGAACTCGCTGGCGCGAACCACGGGATCGAAGTTGAGCGCATACAGGTCAGAGAAGCTCACATCGTGATTGCGCGACTTCAGTACGCGTTCGGCCTCGCGGGCCATTGCCGAGCAGAACGAGTGCGGTTCGGGGTGAGCGTGAACAAGGTGAACTTTAGCCATGAGGAATCGATCTCCAGATGCACGCCGGAATGAAGGCATTGAGATGGAAGAACTCCCGCTCGATCGCCTCTCGCGCCGGTAACGTAGCGCCTTCCAGAATCAAACGCCGCGTGGTCTGCAAAGCACCCGGCGGTTTAGCGCCGAGGCGCTGGGCGTATTCGTTTGCAACGGCGCGCACGTCCGCGTCAGGTACTACGCGGGACACAAAGCCGTGCCGCAAGGCTTCCGATGCCGTTACCGCACGGCCGCTCATCAGCCAGTCGCGTGCCGCGAGATCGCCTACCCTGCGAGCCAGCAACGCTGTCGCTCCCGCTTCGGGCACGATACCGAGATCGGAAAACGGAAACCGGAAGGTCGCGCTTTCGCCGGCGGCCACCCAGTCCGCGTGTAACAGCATCGTGGCGCCGAATCCAACAGCCGCGCCATTGACAGCGGCAATCAGCGGCTTGGGCTGCTCGGCGAACGCCGCGATGCATCGCCGGACCGAACCGTCGTCGGCTTGCGGCCACAGTGTGTGGAACGCAGCGGTGTCGTGCCCCGCGCAGAAGCTCTCGCCGGCTCCTTGCAGCAGTACGCAGTGCACGCGTTCGTCGCCCTGTGCGAGGCGCAGCGAGTTCGCCAGCGCATCGAACATCAGACCGTCGAGCGCGTTTCGCTTGTCGGGGCGGTTCAAACTCACACACCAGATCTGACCGATGCGCTCCGATGTAATCCGCGCTTCCATCATGCAAACAGCGAAAAACCGCCGACCAGTTTGCTGACACGGTTCCTGGGGCCGACCAGTCCGACCGCCAGATATTGAAGCGATTCGCCGGCGTGCCCCTCGACGGCTTCGAGGAACATGGCGTAATCCGTGGTGGCCTGCCCTTGTACGGGAAAGTCCACAACGTCACACTGGGCGAGCGATTTCCGGCGAAGCTCGCTCAGTTGAAGAGCGGTTGCCTTCAGTACCGGAATGCCGATGGGAATGAGGCCCGGATGCGCCGTGCCGTCCCGCTCGACCAAAGGCGCACCGACGAGACGGCTGTGGCGCTGGCCCAGGGTGAACGCCACGACCGCCGCAGCGTTCGACGCCTTGCCCGGCGGCAACGCTTCATCGACGACGATCACACAACGCTCCAGCTTCGGCGGCACTTTCTGCGCGTCCGCCGCGATTGCTTCGGTATGCAACAGCAATGTCTCTCTCCTGAAAAATCGACCCTGGAGAGCATGCTAGGCATTCCATTGCGAAAAGTATTGGACGATTTTGCAGCGAGCCGAGCCTATCGAGTTGAGGTCGGCGCGGACCGGCGCAGCGCGCACACAGCCGGATCAGCCTCTGCCGACGAACGGCATCTTTGTCGCCATGATCGTATGGAACAACACGTTGGCATCGAGCGGCAGACTCGCGAGATACGCGACCGAGCGCCCGACTGTCGCCGCGTCGATCAGCGGCTCGGCTGCGAGCTCGCCGTTCGCTTGCGGCACGCCGTGCGCCATCTGCGATGCCAGCGCGCTATGCGCATTGCCGACATCGATCTGACCGACGGCGATGTCATGCGCGCGGCCGTCGAGCGACGCGCAGCGCGTGAGGCCCGTGACGGCGTGCTTGGTCGCCGTGTAGGCCGTCGAATTGGGCCGCGGCGCCCAGGCCGACAGCGAGCCGTTATTGATGATGCGGCCGCCGCGCGGCATCTGCGCCGACATGATCCGGAACGCGCGTTGCAGGCAAAAGAACATGCCGTTGAGGTTCACGTCGACGACCGCGCGCCATTGCTCCGCTGTCCACGCATCGAAAGGCCCGGGCGGATTGCCGACGCCCGCATTGTTGAACAGCAGGTCGAGCCGGCCGAAATGCGCGACGACGGCATCGAACGACGAAGCCACCGCCGTCGCATCCGACACGTCGCACGATAGCGCGAGCGCGCGGCCCGCGAACTCGTGGGCTTGCGCGATCTCGAAGAGCGGCTCGCGCCGCCTGCCGAGCAGCGCGATGGACCAGCCGTCGCGCAGCAATTCGATTGCAGCCGCACGGCCGATGCCCGAGCCCGCGCCCGTCACGATGCCCACGCGCGGCCCTTGCGCGCCGTCCAGTCGATTCATGCGCTCTCCGTCAATGGTTGTCGCGCGCTTCGCCGCGCGCCTCGACGATGTTCAGAAACAGCGTCGCCGGTTCGAGACACGCGCCGCTGCCCTGCTGCCCCACCATGCTTCGATAGATGGCTTCCCACGGCGTCTGGTTCGCGAGTTCTGGAGGCCTCCACGCGGCACGTCGCGCGGCGAGTTCATCGGCGGATACGAGCAGATCGACACGCCGCGCGCCGAGATCGATACGCAGGCGATCGCCGGTCCTGAGCAGCGCGAGGCCGCCGCCCACCGCACTTTCCGGCGACACGTTCAGAATCGACGGACTGCCCGACGTCCCGCTCTGACGGCCATCGCCCATGGTCGGAAGCGTGTCGATGCCGCGCCGGATCAGCGCGGCGGGCGGCTGCATGTTGACCACTTCCGCGCCGCCCGGATAACCCACCGGGCCGCAATTGCGCATGACCAGGATCGAGTGTTCGTCGATGTCGAGCGCAGGATCGTCGATGCGCGCGTGATAGTCCTCCGGGCCTTCGAAGACGACTGCCTTCACCTCGAACGCGTCCGGATCGGCGGCGTTCGAGAGAAAGCGCTCGCGAAAGCGCGCGTCGATCACGCTGACTTTCATCACGGCGTTATCGAACAGATTGCCGCTCAGCACGACGTGACCGCCCGCTGCTTTCAGCGGTGTATCGAAGGCGCGAATCACCTCGCGGTCGGGCACCGCGATGTTGGCGAGATTCTCCGCGAGGGTGCGTCCCGTCACGGTCATCGCATCGCGATGAAGCCGGCCCGCGTGCAGCAGCTCGCGCATCACGCCAGGCACGCCCCCGGCGCGATGAAACGCCTCGCCGAGAAAGCGCCCGGCCGGCTGGCAATCGACCAGCAACGGAATCTGCGCGCCTACGCGTTGCCAGTCGTCGAGCGTATGGGGCACGCCGATGTGACGCGCAATCGCGATCATGTGAATCGGGCAATTCGACGACGCGCCGATCGCCGCCGCGAGCGCGACCGCATTCTCGAACGCCTCGTGCGTCATGATCTCCGACGGCCGCAGGTTCTCGGCGATCATCGGCACGATGCGCCTGCCCGTCTCGTAGGCGAACCAGCCGCGCTCGCGGTACGGCGCGGGCACCGACGCGCAACCGGGCAGCGACATGCCGAGCGCCTCGGCGAGCGCGTTCATCGAAAGCGCGGTGCCCATCGAATTGCAATGCCCGGCGGATGGCGCGGACGAAGCCACTTTCTCCATGAACGTGTCGTAGTCGATCTGGCCGGTCGCGAGTTCCTTGCGCGCCTCCCACACGACCGTGCCCGACCCCGCCAGCTTGCCGCGATGCCAGCCGTCGAGCATCGGTCCGCCCGACAGCACGATCGACGGAATGTTGACCGTCGCCGCCGCCATCAGGCAGGCGGGCGTGGTCTTGTCGCAACCGGTCGTGAGCACGACGCCATCGAGCGGATAACCGTGCAGCACTTCGACGAGACCGAGATACGCGAGATTGCGGTCGAGCGCGGCCGTCGGACGCTTGCCGGTTTCCTGGATCGGATGCACGGGAAACTCGAGCGGAATGCCGCCTGCGTCGCGAATGCCGTCGCGCACGCGCTTCGCCAGTTCGAGATGGTGCCGGTTGCACGGCGCGAGATCCGAGCCGGTCTGCGCAATGCCGACGATCGGCTTGCCCGACTGCAACTCCTCACGCGTGATGCCGAAGTTCATGTAGCGCTCGAGATAGAGCGCGGTCATGCCGGGATTCGACGGGTCGTCGAACCAGCGGCGGCTGCGCAGACGCTTCGGTTCGGCCGGTGACTGAGCGGAATTCAACGATGTCTCCATGAATGATCTAGCGTGCGCGCAACAGCGCTTCATGACGTTCGACGAACGACGCCACCGCTTGCGCGAAGCGCTCGAGATCGCCTTCGTCGTGCGCGAGTGTCAGCACGATGAAGCCGCGCCGTGCGACATAGCAGCCGCGCTCCAGCATGTGAAAGAAGAACAGGTCCTTGAGCGGCGATTCGCCTTCGATGAAGTCCTCCACCGAATGGATCGGATGCACGCCGGCATGCAGGTTCATCAACGATCCGATACCCGTGAACTGCATCGCCACGCCGCGCTCGCGGCACAGTCCGTTCAGTCGCGCGCGCAAGCGCTCGCCCTTTTCGCTGAGCGCGGCGGCAGCGCCCGGCGTATAGAGCCGCGACAGACCCGCGTGACCCGCCGACATCGACAGCACGTTGTTGTTGAACGTGCCCGCGTGCGGCGTCGCGCCGGGCCTGCGCGGATCGAATTGCGCCATCACGTCCGCCCGGCCGCCGAACGCGCCGAACGACATGCCGCCGCCGATGTACTTGCCGAACGTCGTGAGGTCGGGCCTGATCCCGAGCAGCGCCTGCCGCCCGCCGCCCGACAGCCGCGAGGTCACGACTTCATCGAAGATCAGCAGCGCGCCGTGACGCTGCGTCAGATCGCGCAGGCCTTCGAGAAAGGCCGGTTCGCCGACGATGCATCCGCCCGCGACCTGCATCGGTTCGACGATGACCGCGGCGATTTCGTCGCCATGCGCGGCGAAGATCCGTTGCGCGCCGGCCAGATCGTTGTACGACGCGACGATGAACTCGTGCGGCACGTTCACGGGACTGTTGCCGCCGCCGAAGGTCAGCACGCCGCCGTGATATCCGCCCGTGAACGCGACGACTTTCCTGCGCCCCGTGAAGATGAGCGATGCCGCGATGGCCATCAGGTTCGATTCGGTTCCCGAGTTCGTGAAGCGCAAGGACTCGACCGATTCGAAGCGTTCGCGCAACAGGCGCGCGAGCGGCACTTCCAGCGTGTTGTGTCCCGTCAGGTTAAGGCCGTTGTCGAGTGCTTCCACGATCGCCGCGCGTATCACGGGATGGCTGTGGCCGTACATCGCCGTCGTGTATTCGGCGAGGAAATCGGTATAGGCGTGGCCGTCGAGATCCCACAGGCGCTTGCCTTCGCCGCGCGCGATCGTCAGCGGGAAAGGCGCATAGAACAGCACCGAGCGCGTGTTGCCGCCGGGCATGACATCGAGCGCATCGAGATGGGCGGCGGCGCTTTTCGGGTTCGACTCCGCGAAGACGCCGGCGGCGCGCTCCGCGGCACGGCCGAGACCTTCCACGTCGAGTTGTGGCGATACTGCGTTTTCAGTGGACATACGCTTCCTGGATTGTTCGAGGTTCGTTCATGATCGGTTTCCCTCCCGCGTTCAATCGACCGGCACGATCGATCCGCCTGCTGACCAGTACACCGTCATCGGCGCCTTGATCCATTCGCCGCGCTGATCGAACCGCACCTGACCGAACAGCGTATTGAAGGTGGTCTGATGCAGCGTCTTGTCGAGCGCTTCCGGAGACAGCGACTGCGCCGACGAGATCGCGTCGCCGATCATCATCGTCGCTGCATAGAACGACGGTCCCTTCTGATCCGGATTCACGCCGTAAGCGGCCTTGAAGCGCGTCTCGAAACGCTTTCCTTCCGGTAACGCGCCGAGCGGCGTGCCGCCCTGCGGACAGTACATTTTCTTGTCGAGCGCGCCGTCCGCGAGACGCGGAAATTCGCCTACGCACAGCCCGTCGCCGCCCATCAGTACGCCGCTGACCGCGAGATCGCGCATTTGCCGGGCGAGATAGGCGGCCTGACCGTAGTAGCCGCCGTAGAAGATGCCGTCCGGTTTCGCCGGCTTGATCTTCGACAGCACGGCCTTGAAGTCCACCGTGTGATCGGTCGAGTACTCGCGCGTCACGATGTCGATGCCGAGCTTCTTCGCCGTGGCGACGAACACATCCGCGACGCCGGAGCCATAGGCAGTGCGATCGTCTATCACGGCGACGCGCTTCAGATGCAGCGTATTGGCCGCGTAATCGGCCATCCTCGCGCCGAGGACGTTGTCGTCGGTGGTGAGGCGAAACACGTACGGATAGCCCGGAACGGTCAACGCCGGGTTCGACGCCGCGGGCGTGATCATGATCACTTTGGCGTCGTTGTAGATCTTCGACGCGGGAATCGTCACGCCCGAATTCCAGTGGCCGATGACCGCGATCACCCCGCTGTCCACGAGCTTTTGCGCGGCGGTCACGCCGGCTTTCGGGTCCGACTCGTCGTCCACCGAAATGAGCTCGAACCTGAGCGGCTGGCCGCCGAGCGTCATATGTTTCGCGTTCAGGTCATCAATCGCCAGCCTGGCGCCGCGTTCATTGTCCTTGCCGCTCGCGGCCTGCGAGCCCGTCAACGGTCCTGCCACTCCGATCTTCACGAGCGTGTCCGCATGGACGGCCGGCGCCGCGCACGCCACGCTCAGACATAGAACGAGGGTCTTGATTGCTGGTATTTGCATGATCGTGCTCCTGTCACCGGTCGATGAGACGTTCGAGCACGCCGCGCACCGGTTCGAGCGTGGCGAATTCGTGATCCGGACGCGCCTGCCAGTCGCCCAGACGCTCGTTGCCGCGATTGATCCACGCGACCCGGATGCCGAGCGGTTTCGCGCCGTCGATGTCCGCCCAGGTGCCGATCGAGCAATGGAAGATCTCGTCGGCATTCAGGCCGAGCGTCGCGAGCCCGGTCTTGAAGATCGTCTCGGAAGGCTTGTAGGCCCGCGCCATCTCGGCCGTCGTCACCTGCGGGAAGTAGCGCACGAGGCGGCTACGTTTCCATAGGTCCGTATCCATGTTCGTGATGGGCATCAGCGCAAAATGTTCACGGGCCCAGTCGAGGAAAGCGACGGCGTCGTCGAAAGGCGGCGAGGACTCCACCAGATGCGTGAGCAGCAGTTCGGTCAGCGCCGCCATGTCCCGGCCGTCGGTGCATCCCTCCGCAAGCGCTTCCAGACAGCCCGTGAGCGCATGCTGCGCGACCACGCGATATCGCATATACGCGTGGCTCCTGTAGGTTTGGACCGCGCGCATGTCCCAGTCGAGATAGACATCGGCGGCGGACTTCGCCGGATCGAGAGAGAGCTGCTGCAACACCGCTTCGATGCCGCGTATGCCTCCCGTCGTCACGTCTACGAGCGTGCCGAAGTAATCAAAGGTAAGAGCCTTGGGCTTCATGGACCAATCCTTTATGTAGTATGACTAATCAAAATGAATGTCGCGCCGCTCGCATGAGCGTCACCCTCTCCGGACAGAAAGCGGGTACGCCCGCGATGTCCGTGCCGTCGATTTGCATTTACTGTACGCCGTACAATTAAATCGTGCAAGCGAGCGAATTGCCGGGTTTTCCCGCACCTGTCGCATGTCGCCACCGATTGCAGTAGAGTGACGCTCGATCGAACTCAAACTCGGGAAGTCACGTTGAGGAAAAAGGAAGAGGCAGCCCCGGAAAAGAAGCGACGGGGGCGCTCCGCGCGCGACCAGGGGCTTTCGCGGGAACGCGTCGTGGAGGCGGCGCTCGCGCTGATCGACGCGAAGGGCTATGCAAACTTCAGCCTGCGCGATGTGGCGCGCGAGCTCGGCGTCTATCCCACCGCCATCTACTGGTACGTCACGAGCCGCGACGAACTGCTGGTCGAAGTCATCACGCGCGCGCTAGGCGATCTCATTCCCGGGCCGCTTCCCGCCGGGCGCTGGCGCGACTGGCTGAAAGAACTGTTTCATCGCTACCGTCGCGCGGTCGCGCGGCATCCGAACGTCGCGCCGCTGCTCGGTTCGCAGATCATCTCGAACGCGAGTATGAATCCCGTGATGGTCGAGGCGGTGCTTCGAACGCTGTTGTCCGCGGGCTTCAAATCGGAGGAACTGATTCACGTCTACAACACCGTGATCACCGCGATGGTCGGATTCGTCACGCTCGAATTCGCCGGCCACGGCGCCGATGAGCGCGACGAATGGGAGGACAGGCTGCGCGTGCGCTTCGAGGAGCTCGATCGCGATGAGTTTCCGCTGTTGACCGCGAACATGACGCGCATGTCGAATCAGGCGTTCATCGTGCGATGGAAGGGAGGAACGAATCGCGCGCTCGAACAGAGCTTCGATCGATATACCGATGTCGTACTGGATGGATTGCAGAGACAACTGGCGGGCGATGCCGATACGCAGAAGCAATGAACCCGACTGCCGCGCAATCCGCGGCAGTCGGGTCGAATCTTTCAGTCTTCTTCGTTCAGACGACCCATCGTTTCAGGCACGATGAACGCACCGATGAGAAACAGCACGCTGATCACGACAAGCGCGACCGCGAGCACGACCGGCAAATCGACGGGTGACTTCGCGACCACGGAAACCACCGTCGGCATGATGCCACCCACTGCAAAGCCCAGATTCCACGACAAGCCCGTTCCTGACGCGCGTATCGACGTAGGAAAGCGTTCGTTCAGGAATATGAGGATCGGCGCATAGCCTGCACTGCCGAGCGCGCTCAACACGATCGCATAGAAGCCGATGAGCCACACGCCGTCCGCATGCGGCATCGCGAGATAGAGCAGCGGAAAGCAGATCAGACGCGCGACGCCGAGCCAGATGAAGCTGCGCTTGCGTCCGATCAGCGTGCTCAGATGTCCCGCCGCCGTCGATGCGATCACCACGGCGACGCTCGACCACATCAGAATCCATCCCGCGCTCGTCGCCGACGTATGCGTGACGACCTTCAGGAACGTCGGTAAGTATCCTGACGTCAGGTAATAGCCACTGCCTCCGCCGACAGTCAGCAACAGGTTCACGAAAAGGATCGAGCGATACTTCTTCGAGAACAAAACGCGTAACGGCGAAGCGACCGGTCCTTCCTGCGCGGCACCTTTCGCGCGCGCGGCCGCCTTCTTTCGTGCAGCGAGTTCGGCCCACAGCGGCGATTCCTCGAGCCTGTTGAAGACGAACACGCCGAGCACGGAACTCACGATGCCCGCGAAGAACATGCAGCGCCAGCCCCACACTTCGAACGCCGCGCCCGGAAAGATCGCGGTCGTCGCCAGATAGACGAGCGATGCGAGCAACGCGCCAAGTCCCGCGCCACCGCCGCCGACGAACCCGGACACCGCACCGCGCCACTTGAGACTGACCGTCTCCGTCCCGATCGTATGCGTCGATGCAACCACGCCTCCGACGAACACGCCCTGCACGAGACGCAGCAAGAGAAACAGCGCGGGCGCGACGATGCCTACCTGTGCGACGGTCGGCAACATGCCGAATGCGGCCGTCGAAACACCAACGCCGACGACGGACACCACCATTGCGCGCTTGCGTCCGTGTTGATCGGCAAAGGAACCGAAGATCGCGGAGCCGAGCGGCCTCATCAACAACGTGACGGCGAACGATGCATAAACAGCCGCGAGCGAAAGCATCGGATTGGACGATGGAAAGAACAGATGCCCCACCACCGGTGCCACGAACAGCACGACGAACAGGTCGAACAGATCGAGCGCCCAACCGAGGCACGATGCCATCACGGCGACCGCCACCTGACTTCCCTTCACATCTTGCGCGACTTCATCGCGCCGGTATACTTCGTCCATTTCCGATCTCCATGTCCAAATTTTAATTTGGATACCTATCTATATGATTTTTACGTCTCGCCTGCCGGGATGCCTCGCGACGGGCGTTTCCTATCGCTCCGGCTCGTATTCGCCGCTGGAAAGCTTGCGTCGCAGTATCTTTCCGACGGGCGATTTCGGTATCTGATCGACAAACACGTATTCACGCGGACGCTTGAAGTTGACGAGGTCCGAGGTGCGGCAAAACTCGTCGAGCGCGCGCTCGTCGACGTAATGTGACCGCTTGACGAACGCGACTACTTTCTGGCCCCAGCGCTCGTCCTTCACGCCCGCGACGGCGACTTCATCGACGGCGGGATGCAGCGACAGTACCGATTCGATATCCACCGGCGATATGTTCTCGCCGCCGCTGATGATCATGTCGTCGACGCGGCCGGTGACGTAGAGATCGCCGTCCGCATCGAGATAGCCGGTATCGCCGGTGAAGTACCAACCGTCGCGTAACGACTTCGTGTTCGCATCGGGACGGTTCCAATAGCCTTCGAAGGCTTCATCGCCAAGCAGTTCGACGATGATCTGCCCTTCCTCGCCGCGCGATGCAAGCTGCCCGGGCGATGCGGCGTCGAGCTTCACGACGCGCAGGCGCGTGTTGAGGCCCGCGCGTCCCGCGCTTCCGGGTTTCTTCGTCGCGTCCTGATCGATGCTGAACGTGTACACCTCGGACGACCCGTAATGATTCACGAAGAGCTCGGGCTCGAACGCGGCCGAGCAGCGCTTGAGCAGGCCGTCGTTCATCGGCGCGCCCGCGAATCCCAGCTTCGTGACGGAACGCGTGCGCGCGCTCGAAAAGCCGGGCACGGCGAGCAGATCGTGATATAGCGTCGGCACGAGATAGAGGCAGGTCAACGCATGCGCTTCGATCGAGTCGAGCGCGAGTTGCGCATTCCATCGCCGCACGCAGACGAAGAGTCCGTCAACGAGCGCCATCGCGAGCAGCGAGCGCACGCCCATCGTGTGATAGAGCGGCATCACGCCGAGCGTGCGTTCGCCGTGCCGATAGAGATTCTGCGCGACGTGCGCGAGCGCGGCGGCTCGCTCATGCCGATGCCTGCGCGGCACGCCCTTGCCCATGCCGGTCGTGCCGGAGGTGTAGAGCATCACCGAGTAGTCGTCGGCCGACGCTTCCGTGGCAAGCTGCGCAGGCGCGCACGCTCGAAGCACATCGAACGCATGCGTCGCACCCTCGACGTCGTCGAGGCCGATGCGCGCGATATCCTGCGCCGCCGCGCTCTGCGTCACGGCTTGCGCGGAAACGCCTTCATAGACGATCGCGCGCGCGCCCGCATCGGTCACGCTGTAGTTGAGCTCCTCGGGCTTGATACGCCAGTTCAACGGCACGATGACGATGCCCGTGAACTGACACGCCCAGTGCAGCGTCGCCATCTCCCAGCGATTCTGCAGCGCGACCAGCAGGCGATCGCCGCGCGTCAGGCCGAGCGCCCGGAGACCTGTCCCGACCCTGGCGATTTCGTCGAACCATTGCGCATAGGTGAACGCGATATCGCCGTCGACGAGCGCGAGCGCATGCGGGCTGCGCTCCACCGATTGCATGAACGTGCGGCCGAGATCAAACATGGCTCGCCTCCTCTTCACGCGAATGCGCCTGCCGCCGCTTCGCCACGTCGAGCACCGCCGCGACGATCGGCGTATAGCCCGTACATCGGCACAGATGGCCGGACAACATCTCGCGCACCTCGTGTTCATCGGGATTCGGCACGCGCTGCAGGAAGTCCGTGCACGACATCAGGATGCCCGCCGTGCAAAAGCCGCACTGCAACGCATGATGACGCGCGAACGCTTCCTGAAGATCGCCGAGCGTCTGCGCCGACGCGGACAGTCCTTCCACGGTGTCGATGCGCCGTCCGTCCGCCTGCACCGCGAGCATGAGGCACGAACGCGCCGCGACGCCATCGACGAGCACCGTGCACGCGCCGCACACGCCATGCTCGCACCCGACATGCGTGCCGGTCGCGCCCAGCTCATGACGCAGAAAATCGGACAACAGCTCGCGCGTTTCGCATGCGCCGCGACGCGTGACGCCATTGAGCTCCAGCGTCACGGCGCATGATGTGTCTTCTGCAAGCGCGAAGCGCAATGCATCGCCGGAACCTGCGTGTTGGGTCTTTCTCACTTCGCCTCCTGTATGACTTGCCATCCGAGCTGGCGCACGAGATGACGTCGATATGACGCGCTGACATTCGCGTCGTCGCGCGCGCCGAGCTTCCAACTGAAATCGTTCAGTGCGCCGCGCAGATCGTCGCCTTCGAGACGCGGCAGGCACTCGAGCACGGGCCTGTCGGCGACGCCGCCCACGCCGATGCGGATCGAATCGTCCGTGACGAGGGCCGCGCACGAGACCAGCGCGAAATCGCCATGACGCGCCGAGAATTCCGTGAAGCCGAAGCGTTGCCCAGGCTTCTTCAGCGGAAAACGCACGGACTCGACGAGTTCATCCGGCTCGCGCGCGGTCATCAGCATGCCTTGAAAGAAATCGGCCGCGCTCAACGTGCGCTTGCGCTTCGCGGAACGTAGCGTGACGTCGCCGCCGAGCGTGAGCAGCGCGAGCGGCAGTTCCGCGCTCGGATCCGCATGCGCGATGGAGCCGCATACGGTGCCGCGATTTTTGATCTGAAAATGCGAAATAAGGGGGAACGTCATGCGCAGGAGCGGCACTTCATCGTCGAGCGTCTTGCGCCATTCGACGCTGCCTTGCGTCGCCGCCGCGCCCACGACGAGATGGCCCGACTCCACGCGCACCGTGTTCAGTTCCGCGGTGCGCGAAATGTCGATGAGCCAGCGCGGCTGCGCCAGCCGCATGTTGAGCACCGCCATGAGCGACTGGCCGCCCGCGAGCACGCGCGCGTCGGCGCCGGCCTGCGCAAGCGCGTCGAGCGCGTGGCGCGTATCCTGCGCGCGCAGATAGGCAAACGGCGCGGGCTTCATGACGACCTCCGCAGTTTCGCGAGCATGCGTCCGAGCCACGATGCATTCGTGCGCACGGCCTCGCCCGATGCCTGTCTGCCAAGCGATTCGAAGAGTTGCCGCAATACCACCTGCGCCGCGCCTTCGAGCATGCGTGCGCCGACCGCCGCGACCTTGCCCGACACCTGCGCTTCGTAGTCGTACGCGAGCAGCGTGCCTTTCGCGGTCGGCTCCAGCCTGACGAGGCCTTCGCCTTGCGCGCTGCCGAGCGGCGATATGCCCGCGCCCGCGAGACGCAGGCTACGCGGTGCATCGATGTCGGAGAGACCGATCTTCGCCTCGAAGCGCGCCTTGATCATGCCGACGCCAACCGTCACATCGGCGCGATACTGATTCGGTCCGATGGTCTCCAGCGCATGACAGCCCGGCACGACCTTCGCGAGCGCCTCGGGGTTCATCAAGACCGCGAAGATGGCCTCGGGCGTCGCTTCGAGTTCGACGGTGCCCTGCGCGGTGAGCGCCTTGCCGCCGCCGCTCACCGGCTTCTTCGCCGGCGCGGCCTCGCGATACTCGGGCCGCGACGGCGGCGGATCGTCGATGCCGATCATCGCCATGACCTTCGCCGGCGTGAGCGGCAGGCGAATGTCCGCCACGCCGAGCGCATCGGCCACTGCATTCGCGATGCAGGCCGGCGTGCTCATGTTGTTGCCTTCGCCGAGTCCCTTCGCGCCGAGCGGCGTAAATGGCGAAGGCGTTTCCAGATGGACGATGACTGGATCGGGTACCTCGCATGTCGTCGGCATCAGATAGTCGGCGAGCGTGCCCGACTGAAAGCTGCCGTCCGCGCCATAACGAAACTCTTCCATCAGCGCCGCGCCCAGGCCCTGCGCGAACGCGCCGCGAATCTGGCCATCCGCGAGCGCGGGATTGAGCAGCGTGCCCGCATCGTGTGCGGTCACATAGCGGTCGATACGCACGCGTCCCGTCGCGCGATCGATCTCGACGCCGCACATGTCGAACGCGAAGCCGTAGCACGCGGACGTGTTGATGCGATCCTCGTCATCGGGCGGGGTCATGTTGGGCGGATTCCAGAACACGGTTTCGCGCAGCCCCGGCTCCTCGCCTTCGGGCAGGAGCGCGGGCGACCAATGCGGCGCGTTGCTCGCGGCGCGTGCGAACGGCAACGCTTTTTCGGGTGCCTGCCGCATGTACACGCGTCCGCCTTCGAAACACACGTCCCGCTCCGTGCAAGAAAACTGCTTCGCGAGAATGCGCGCGAGCTTGTCCTTCACGCGCGTCGCGGCGAGATGAACCGTGCCCGCGACCGCACCGGCGAACCGGCTCGAATAGTTGCCGGCCGCGACGGACCACGCGTCCTTCTGCGTGTCGAATTCGACGTTCACGACGATATCCGCCGGATCGAGACCGAGCACATCCGCGACGACCTGCGCGCACACGGTCATATGCCCTTGCCCCGCCGGCGTCGATGCAATGGTGACGATCACGCCGCCCATCAGATCGACGCTCACGGTCGCGCTCGCGATCGCACCGCTCTTCGGGCCGGCCTTGCGACGCGCTTCGGCGGGCATGACCGTCGTGATGTAACCCATGTTCGATACGGACGGCTCGACGATCGCCGCGAAACCGATGCCATACAGCCGCCCTTCGCTGCGCGCGATCTCGCGGCGCGCCTTCAGTTCGTCATGGTCGCCCTGCGCCAAGGCACGCCGCAGCGCTTCCTGATAGTTGCCCGAATCGAGCAACGCGCCCGCTGCCGCGCGATACGGAAACGCATCGGCCCTGACGAAGTTGCGGCGATAGACATCGAGCACATCGAGCTTCAATTCGTCCGCGATGCGCTGAATCAGACGCTCCAGCGAGAAATACACCTGCGGGCCGCCGAAGCCGCGCACGAGTCCGGTCGGCGTCTTCGTCGTCAGCGCGACGCGATTGCGCACGAGCAGGTTCGCAATGTCGTATGCGCCCGTCAGACATCCATGCATGCGATAGAACGTGGCGGGCTCCGGCGCGCGCAGATAGCCGCCGCAATCCTCGATCTGATCGTAGGACAGCGCGGTGATGCGCCCGTCGCGTTCGACGGCGGCCTCGAGGGTCGCCAAGCGCGCCGTCGCGGAGGTCGCCGCGCTCAGATGTTCGAGGCGGTCCTCCACCCACTTCACCGGCGCGCCGCATTTTCTCGACGCGAGGCACATGAGCACGACATACGGAAACACCGCCTGCTTCACGCCGAAGCTTCCGCCCGAATCGCGCGGCGCCTTGTGACGCAGACGATTGGCGGGCACTTTAAGCGCCATCGACATGACCGCGTGCAGCGAGAACGGCCCCATGAAATTCGAGGTCACGTCATAGCCTTCGTTGCCCGGCAGGCATTCCGCGATCACGACGCCGCATTCGATCGGCGCACACGTGTTGCGCGGATAGTGCGTGGTGATCGACACGCGATGCGGCGCGTTGTCGAACGCCGCTTCCGGCTCGCCATAACGAAAGCTGCGGTCGCTGACCACGTTGCTGCCGATCTTCTCGTGAAGCACCGGCGCATCGTCGGCGACTGCCGCTTCGATCGATACCACCGGCGGCAGCGGCGCATAGTCGACCTTGACGAGATCGAGCCCGTCCTCGGCGATGGCGCGCGTTTCGCCGATCACCACGGCCACCGGCTCGCCGCTATAGCGCGCGCGATCCATCGCGAGCGCCCAGTGCTCCATCGGCGACTTCACGCCGACGACGAACGGCTGCGACCATGCGCGCACATCGTCGCGCGTGAGCACGGCGCGAATGCCCTTGTGCGCGAGCGCGGCGCTCACGTCGATGCTTCTGATCTCCGCATGCGCATAAGGCGAGCGCAGCACGGCGGCGTGCAGCGTGCCTGTCTTGATGGCGATGTCGTCGCCGTAGCGGCCGCGGCCCGTGAGAATCGCGGGGTCTTCCAGGCGTTGCATCGGGCGGCCCACAAACGGGCGAGTGGACGCTTGCGCTTCGTCGCGACCGGAAGCGATCGCGGGCGTCTGGCGTTCCTTCAGGGCGATGTCGGTATCGGTGTCGCTCACACGTGTCTCCTGCATGGCTGTGCGCGATGTTCAGTAAGAGCGTGTCTCGCACTTGCGGCGAGACACATCGCATCGTCGATTCAATGTACTGCCCGACTGCGCAAAACCGCTTACCAAGCTGTCGGGCGAATTACCTTACAGTCCGATGCTTTTTCGCGAGGCAAGCGTTAGTGACAGACGCGACAGTTCAACGCACGCGTGAGATCGCGTGCGCGAGGATGTGTCATCGCTCAGATCTGTACTTGCCTGGAATCCGCTTCGTACAACTGCACCACACGGCGATACTCGCTCGGCGTGATACCCAGGTTCTGCTTGAAGAAGCGCGTGAAATGCGCGGGCGCCGAAAACCCAAGATCGTATGAGATGTCCGTCAGCGAATGCGCGCCCGCGGATAAATCGTTGATCGCCGTTTCCATGCGCAGCACGTTCAGATACACGTTGGGCGTCACGCCCGTGCAACGATGAAACAGCGCGAAGAAATGCGCGCGCGACAGCCCGCAATGTTCCGCCAGCCGATTCATGTCCGGTTCCGCACCCGTGTTCTCACGCAGATACGCGATGGCCTTGCGGATGCGCGGATCGTTCGGACGCCGGCCCGCCAACTCCATCTGCCGCGACGACTCGTGCCAGCTTCGGCTCGGATCGATCACCGAGAGCATCAGCTCGAAGAGGAGCCCCTCCAGACGCTCGGCGGCGACGCTGTCCGCCCACCACATCTCCATCGCGAGCTCTTCGGCGCGCTTCTTCGCATGGTTGGACATGCGCACGCACGACTGCGGAAAGAAGCGCGGATGACCGCCGCTCACGAGCGGATGCTGAATGGCGGTCAGCCAGTCCGGCTCGATATACATCGCGAGAATCACCGTGCGCTGCTCGGCATGTTCGATATGACGATACGCGTGCGGCTCCCACGGATTGATCAGCACCGCGGTGTCGCCGGTCAGCGGCTGGAGTTCATCGTGAACGGCGAAGAACGTGTCCGGTCCTGCCGCCTTGATCAGAAGATGGCAGTGATGATGCGCGTGCTGAATGAGCGGCGCATCCATGTCGAGCAGCGCCACTCGTCCAAAACGTCCCTGATAGATCTTGATCGCACTAGACACTCGTTTTGCCTCACTCCATGCCGCTGCCGCTTTGCGCGGCTTATTTTCGGTCGAGTTTAAACCCGCTCCGGTTCAGGAGCCCTTGAACGCGGCCCTGCGTTTTTCATGAAACGCTTCCACGCCCTCGCGGAAGTCGTCGGAACTGCGCAAGCGACTGTAGTTGAGCCCTTCCAGTTCGATGGCGACCGACAGCGGCGCATCTTCCGTGTCGTTCAGAAGCTTCTTCGCGGTGCGCTGCGCGAGCGGCGAGAACGCGAGCAGTTCGCGCACGAGCGAATCCGTGGCGCTTTCCAGTTCGGCGTCGGCGACGAACTCCGTCGCGATGCCCCATTCATAAGCCTGCGATCCCGTGATGCGGCGCGAACGCATCACGATGTCCTTCGTGCGGCCGATGCCCACCATCTTCTGCAGGCGCGCGGAGCCTCCCGAGCCGGGAATCTGCCCGAGCTTCTGTTCGGGTAGCGCGTAGAGCGTGGTTTCTGTTGCGATGCGGAAATCGCAGGCAAGCGACAGCTCGAAGCCGACGCCGAAGCAATAGCCGCGATTCGCCGCGATGACCGGTTTGCTGCAACGCGCCGGCGACGCGATATTCCACGCGAGCTTCGCCACATGCTCGGGCGATGCCTCGATGAAGCCCTTGATATCGCCGCCGCTGGAAAAATGCTCGCCCTTGGCGCGCACGACGATCACCCGCACGGCGTCGTTGGCGTCGAGCGCTTCGAACGTCAGACGCAATTGCTCGCGCTGATGCATCGACACGATATTGAACGGCGGCCGGTCCAAAACGATGTCGGCGCGCGAATCGGCGGAATTGAACTCGACGTGAAAGCCGTCGAGTTCAGCGAGCAGCGAATGAGCTGGGTGAGCGAGCTGGGTCATGAATTGTCCTTCGATGAGCGATGCCTGAACGAGATCCGTTGCTTAAGCCACGGTTCAAGTATCCGCGCCTCGCTGACATCCTGCTTACCCCTGATTCCGGCGAGTTACCCATGAGTCTGATTTTGCGTCACGAGAGCGTCCCCTTGCCTGCCTTCGACAGACATGCAATACTGAACCATATGGCTCAGTATTCTGAAAGAACCCGAATCGACGTTTCGTTCGCCGCGTTGGCCGATCCCACCCGGCGCGGCGTGCTGGAGCAGTTGATGCGCGCCGATGCGTCCGTCACCGACCTCGCCGAGCGGTTTCACATGACCCTGACCGGTATGAGGAAACACATCGGCATACTGGAGCAGGCGGAGCTCGTCACCACGGAGAAAGTGGGGCGCGTGCGCACCTGCAGGCTGGGCTCGCGCCGCCTCGAGGAAGAGTCGGCCTGGATCGAGAACTACCGTCAGACGTGGGCCGCGCGCTTCGACGCGCTGGACACCGTCATCGAGGAACTCAAACGCAAGGAGAAACGCGATGGTCGCAAGCAGAGAGAATGAGCCCGGCGGCGCGAACAACCGTACTACGACGGAGCGAAAGTCCGATCGCGAGATGGTCATCACGCGAATGTTCGACGCGCCGCCGCGGCTCGTGTTCGAAGCGTGGACCACGCCCGAGTTGTTCAGGCAGTGGTGGGTGCCGAAGTCGAGCGGCGCGACACTGCTTTCTTGCGAACAGGATGTCCGTGTCGGCGGCGGCTATCGTCTGGAGTTTGCGCATCCCAGGGCGGCGGCGCCCATGGCGTTCTTCGGCAGATACCTCGAAGTCGTGCCGAATGCCCGCCTCGTCTGGACCAACGAGGAAAGCGAGGACGGCGCCGTCACGACGGTGACCTTCGAGGAGAAGGATGGCAAGACGCTGCTGGTGATGCGCGAACTCTATCCGTCGAAGGAAGCACTCGACATCGCCATCGAAGGAATGGACGAGGCGATGCCGGAGACGTTCGAGCAGTTGGATCAATTCCTGATTGCCCGTGGCGCGGGGGCGGAACGGAGCTGAAGTCGTCGTTCGTACCGCTGCATCGAACAGAATCGACCGAGTTACTCTATGGTTCCATCACGTCACTCTGAGCCGAACATGAACGTATCCGAACGCCTTGCACAAGCGGGCCTCGAATTGCCGCCGCCCATCGACCCGCTCGGCTCCTATCGAACGGTCTCCATTTCGGGGAGTCAGCTCTATGTCTCCGGTCTCGGGCCCTTCGAGAATGGCAAGCCGATCGTCGGAATAGTCGGCGGCGATGTGTCTCTGGAAAGGGCTCAGCACGCTGCACGTCTGACGATGCTCATGATCCTGGCGTGCGTCGATCAGGCATGCGGGCTCGACAACATCGACAGATGCAGCCGGCTGACCGTGTACGTGCGCGCCGATCAGTCGTTCACCCGGCATCCGCAAGTAGCCAATGGTGCCAGTGACCTCTTGCTGACATTGTTTGGGCAAGACAAGCTTCCTGCTCGAAGCGCGCTAGGGGTATACACGTTGCCGATGGGTATCCCGGTCGAGATCGACAGCATCTTCGAATTGAAGCGATGAAGATGTGCCGAGTCACGCTATACCCCGCCCGCGATCAATACCCGATGCCCGAATCCAGCGGATAGACAGGCCGCTTCAGCTTCTCGAACGAGAAAAGGCCATAGTCGGAGCTCGTGACGCCACGGCTATCACATTCGACGAGTCCGCCCGAAATCGGCACGAACACCGGGCGGCAATACATGCGCGACTTGAGTATCAGAAACCTCGCACCGCGCGGATCGATACCAACGCTCTCGAACACGCCCAGATCCCACGGTTCGTGCGTCCGCTCCGTGACCAGGATGCGCGCAACCGGCGTTTCCAGCACCGCGGCGCGACCCATGTACGCGCGTTGTCCCGTGTAGGTCGGGCCGCTGATGATGTACTCGCCATCGGTCAGCGCACGCACGATACCCGTCACTTCGAGCGGCGGCTTTCCGCGTGATGCCACGCTTGCAAGCTTGTTGCCGATGCCGACCGTGACCGTCGCGCCCTCGCCTGCTTCGAAAAGCGTGGCCACCGCTTCGGGATCGCACAAGGGCCCGACGACGATGCCATCGAGACCTTGCTGCAACGCTTCTTCGAATGCATCGGTCGTGTCGCATGTTCCGCCCGACATGCAGTTGTCGCCGTGATCGAGGAGCAGCACGGGCTTGTCGGTCTCGCGCGCGAGTGCGGCGCCTTCGCTTATCGATTGCGCAAGCGGCGCGCTGCGATACACGAAGTCATCGCGCTCGTCCCAGATCTGCCGCGCGATACGGTCCGCGATTTCCTGCGCCTTCGTGCGCGCACCATTCGCCACGACGACGACGCTGATGCAAGGCGCGTCGATATCCGCAAGCGAGAAGCCCGACAGTACCGACACGGCCAGCACGTCATCCTCGCCTTCGGCAGCGCGAGCGGCATCGACGGCGCGCTTCATCGCACCCCCGGCGGTCGAACTCCTGAGCGTGTGCGTGAGCAGCGGCGGCTGCGCCCATGCGATCACGGGCCTCGCCTTGCCATGAATGAGATCGAGCAAGAGCCGCGCCGCATGCTCGCCGCTCTCGTACATGTCGACGTGCGGATAAGTCTTGAAGCTCGTTATCACATCCGCGTTGTCGATCATCTTCTGCGTGACGTTCGCGTGCAGATCGAGCGACACGGCGATCGGCGCATGAGGCAGCGCGCGCCGCACGCGTTCGAGCAGATCGCCTTCGCCGTCCGACGAGTTTTCCGCGACCATCGCGCCGTGCAGATCGAGCATCACCGCATCGCAACCTGCTGCGGCATCCACGATCGCCTGGCAGATCGCGTCATAAGCCGCAGCGGCCACGCGCCCGCTCGGATTCGCCGATGCCGATATCGGCGTGAGGACCTCGGCATGCTCGCGCTTCGCGGCATCGATGAACGCGGACATCGCCGTGCGCATGCCCGCATTCTCGCGATACGCGTCGTCGCCATAGCAGGGGCCTTCGCGCCCAAAGGCCTCGAGCGGCGTCGCGACCGGCGAAAAGGTATTGGTTTCGTGATTCATCCGCGCGATGAGAATCTTCATGCGGCCTCTCCTTCGACGCCTTCGGCAGACGCATTCGCCGCGCGCAGCATCGCTTGCAGGAGCACGTTGCAGCCCGCTTCGAGATGATCGGCGCGCGCATCCTCGATTTCATTGTGACTGATGCCGTCCTTGCACGGCACGAAGATCATTGCCGCAGGCGCCACACGCGCGAGATACACGGCGTCGTGTCCCGCGCCGCTCACGATATTCATCGAGTTCAGGTCGAGCGCCTGCGCGCTCTCTCGCACCGAAGCAACCAGCGATGCTTCGAACGGCTGCGGCGCGAAGTAGACAACTTCGTCTACCTGCACCGGCAAGTCCGCTTGCGCGCACGCTTCGCGCAATGCACGGTCCATCGCGAGGAGCGCGGCATCGTCTGCGGCGCGCAGATCGACGCTCAGCTTCACGCGCCCCGGAATCACGTTGCGCGAATTCGGATGCACGTCCACCCAGCCGACCGTGCCGCGTCCATGCGGCGCGTGATCGAGCGCGATGCGATTGACCGTGCGAATCAGATCGGCGGCGGCCAGCAGCGCATCGCGGCGCAACTCCATGGGCGTCGGGCCCGCGTGCGCTTCCATGCCGTCGATCGTCACGTCGTACCAGCGCTGGCCGAGCGCGCCCTGCACGACGCCGATCACCGTGTCGTTCGCCTCCAGCACCGGCCCCTGCTCGATATGCGCTTCGAAATACGCACCCACTTCATGCGCCGCAACGCGTTCGCCCGCATAACCGATGGATGCGAGCGCATCGCGCACCGATACGCCTTCGCGATCCGTCTGCGCCAGCGCATGATCGAGCGTGAATGCGCCCGCGAACACGCCTGAGCCCATCATCACCGGCACGAAACGCGAGCCTTCCTCATTGGTCCATACGGCGACTTCGAGCGGCGCTTTCGTGCGCACGTTGTTGTCGTTCAGCGTGCGCAAGACTTCGAGGCCCGCCAGAACGCCGTAGTTGCCGTCGAACTTGCCGCCGGTCGGTTGCGTATCGATGTGGCTGCCCGTCATCACGGGCGGCAGATCGTCGCGCGTGCCCGCGCGGCGCGCGAAGATATTGCCGATCGCATCCACGCGCACCGTGCAGCCGATTTCCTTCGCCCACGCGACGAAAAGATCGCGGCCCTGCTTGTCGAGCGGGGTAAGCGCCAGTCGGCATACGCCGCCCTTTGGCGTCGCGCCGATGCGCGCGAGCTCCATCAGGCTGTTCCAGAGACGCGCACCGTCGATGCGCAAGCCGGCCAGCGCCGGCAGATCATGAGCTTGCATGCAGAGTTCCTGAGCTGAGTGTTGCTGATACGCCCTTCAGACGACGCCAACGCCGAGATAACGATCCTTGATCGATTCATCGGCGATGAATGCGTCATTCGCGCCTTCGTACACGATGCGCCCCTGCTCGATGATGTAGTGACGATCGGCGAGTTGCGTGCACACTTCGAGATTTTGCTCGACGAGAAGAATCGCCACGCCCGCTTTGCGGATCAGCTTCAGTTGCGCGACGATTTCCTCGACGATCACCGGCGCGAGTCCTTCCACCGGCTCGTCGAGCATCAGCAGACGCGGATGATTCATCAGCGCGCGTCCGATCGCGAGCATTTGCTGTTCGCCGCCGGAAAGCTGTCCGCCGCCGTTCGTGCGCCGCTCGTGCAAACGCGGAAAGATGCGATAGATGTCCGCGAGCTGCCACGGCGAGTCCTTGCGCGCGCCGAGGCGCAAGTTCTCTTCCACCGATAACAGCCTGAAGATGCCGCGATGCTCCGGCACGAAGCACACGCCGCGCGCAGCGATCTTGTGAGGCGGCAACTTCGAAAGCTCGGCTCCCTTGAATTTCACGCTGCCCTGCTGCACCGTCACGACGCCCGCGATGCTCTTGAGCGTCGTCGATTTGCCCGCGCCATTGCGCCCGAGCAGAGTGACGGTCTCGCCGTCGCCTATCTTCAGCGAAACACCTTGCAGGATATGGCTCTTGCCGTAATAGCCGTGGATGTTATCGACGTCGAGCATCATGCGCGGCCTCCGGTGATCATGTTGCCGAGATAGGCGCTGCGCACGCGCTCGTCGCCGCGAATATCGGCGGGCTTGCCCTCGACGAGCACGCGGCCTTGCTGCATCACCGTGATCGTGTCCGAGATGTCCATCACGATATCCATGTTGTGCTCGATCAGAACGACCGTGTAGTCCTCGCGCAGACTGCGGATCAGATGCTTCATGTCGTCGAGATCGTCGATGCCCATGCCCGAGGTCGGCTCGTCGAGAAAGATCGCCTTCGGCCGCGCGGCGAGCGCCATGCCTACTTCGAGGCGTCGTTGCTGACCATGCGACAGCGCGCTCGCCTGCGTCGATGCGAAACGTTGCAGCGCGAGGCGCTCCAGAATGCCATCGACCGTATCGCGATGTTCGAGCGCGCCACGCGGCGGCGTCCATGCATCGAGCGCGCGCTTCGAATCCACCCCTTGCGCGGCGAGCCGCAGATTCTCGCGCACCGGAAGATTCGCAAACAGACTCGTCACCTGAAACGAACGCGCAATTCCGCGCTTCACGCGCCGGTGATCGGGTTCGTGCGTCACATCGTGACCATCGAACACGATACTGCCCGCGGTGATCGGCACCGTGCCCGTCAGCACATGAAAGAGCGTGGTCTTGCCCGCGCCGTTCGGGCCGATGACGGAATGCACCGTGTTCCTCGCGATGCGCAGATGCACATCGGTGAGTGCCGCGAACTTGCCGTAGCGTTTCGCGACGCCCTTCGCTTCCAGTATCGACACGCTCATGCCGGCTCTCCCCGATCGCGCTTCACCATGCGCCAGATGCGTTCTCCCAGTCCCCACAAACCGCGCTGCATGAAGAGGCTCACCGCGACCAGCACGAGACCGAGCAACAGCAGCCAGCGCGGCCAGAGCGTCGATAGCCAGTCGGCGAAAAGCACATAGAACGCCGCGCCGAGCACGGAGGAAAAGAGATTGCCCGTGCCGCCGATCACCGTCATCACGAGAATCATCTCGCTCGTGTGATAGTCGATGTTCGAGAGCGGCGCGATACCCGTCATCATCGCGTGCAGTGCGCCGGCGAGCCCCGTGACCGCGCCCGATACCACGAACGCCACGAGCTTGAAGCGCCTGACGTCGTAACCAACGGCAGCGGCGCGCGCTTCGTTGTCGCGGATCGCGAGCAAGGTGCGGCCGAAGACCGAATGCGACACGCGCAGCATCAGCCAGAACGCGATCAGGAACAGCACCGCCACGAACGCGTAGTACTGCCACGGCGATGCGATCGATACGAGCGGCTGACCGAAGATCGACAAGGCAGGACGCGGAATATCGAGCAGGCCGTTGTCGCCGCCGGTGAGATCGGGCGTCGTGTAGGCGAGAAAGTAGAACATCTGCCCGAATGCCAGCGTGAGCATCACGAAGTACGCGCCGCGCTGACGGATCGAGAACCATCCTACGATGGCCGCCGCGACCGCACCCACGACGATCGCACCGAGCAACGCCACGGGTACTTGCAGTCCTGACTTCGTGAGTATCAGGCCGGCGCTATAACTGCCGAGGCCAAAGAAGATGCCTTGCCCGAAGGACAGCAGGCCCGTATGCCCGAGCAACAGATTGCAGCCGAGCGCGGCGAGCGCATAGACGAGCACTTCGGTGGCGAGCGATCCGGAACGCATCGTCATCGGCAGAATGCAGACGACGATCGCCGCGAGCACCAGGAACCGATATCGATGCAGCGAATGCCTGAGGGATCGTTGGGGCACGCTCACGTCCAATGTATTCGAATCGAGCTTGGAATTCACGCGGTCCTCCCGAGCAATCCGTTCGGACGCAGCAGCAGCACTGCCGCCATCGCGACATAGATCATGAGACGCGCGCCTTCGGGCCATAGCGTGCTCATCACGCTTTGCACGATGCCGACCAGCAATCCGCCGACAAGCGCGCCGAGAAAGTTGCCCATGCCGCCCACCACGACGACCACGAACGCAACGCCGAGCGCCTCGATGCCCATGAACGGATCGACGCCGCGTATCGGCGCGGCGAGCACGCCCGCCAGCGCCGCCGTGCCCGCGCCGAGCGCGAACACGAGACTGAAGATGCGCGTCACGTTGATGCCGAGCAGCGACACCATCTCGCTCGATTCACTGCCCGCGCGCACTGCGCTGCCCAGGCGCGTGCCTTCGAGCACCCACCATAGAACGCCCGCCAGCACGGCCGTGAACGCGATCACGAAGAGGCGGTACTTCGGGTAGATGAAGCTGCCCCACATCACGACGCCGTTCAGGATGTCGGGCACGGCCACGTTATCGCCGAGCGGTCCCCACACGATGATCGCGCACTCCTGTATCACGAGCGCAAGACCCACCGTCGCGAGAATATGGAACTCATGCTGCTGCGCATAGACATGCCGCAGCACGAGTTTCTCGACGATCCACGCGCACGCGCCGACGACGATGGGCACGACGACGAGCGCGGCCCAAAAGCTCATCGACCACTGCATCGCCTGATAGCAGAAGTACGCGCCCAACAGATAGAACGCGCCGTGGGCGAAGTTCACGAAGCGCAGCAGCCCGAACACGATCGACAAACCGACCGCGAGCAGAAAATACAGCATGCCCACGCCGATGCCGTTCACGACCTGCAACAGATAAACGTTCATGGCCTTGCATCAGAAAGGTGTCGGCGCGAATGCAGGTCTCGCCCGCATTCGCGTGAGAATGATCTGCGTCAGTACATCACGCGATCAGGCGAGCTTGCACTGCGTCTTGTCGAGCGGCAGGAACGACTGACCCGAACTCACGATGTCGGCGTAATCGTCCTTGTCTTTCATCTTGCTCTTGGGCTTGCCCTTCAGCAGATAGTAATTCTTCAGCACCTGATGATCGCCCGCGCGAATCTCTTCGGGACCGGTCAGGCCCGCGTACTTCATACCCTGGAGCGCGGCGATGACTTTCTTCGGATCGGCGGTGCCCGCCTTCACGATGCCATCGAGAAGAATTTTCGTGCAGATATACGATCCGGCGAGGCTGTAGTTCGGGTTCGACTTATAAGCCGCGCTCACGCGCTTGACGAGATCGTGGTTGAGCGGTGCGTCGATCGCATGCCAGTATTGCGCGCCGAAATACACGCCTTCGCAGATATCCGGCCCGAGCGCTTCGAACTGCTCCAGGCCCGACGCCCATGCCATCAGGATCGTGCAGTTGTTCTTCATGCCGAAGCTCACCGCCTGGCGCAACGTGTCCGACGATTGCGAGCCGAAGTTGAGAATGAGAAGAACGTCGGGCTTCGCGGCGACCGCATTGGTCAGATAGCCGCTGAACTCCTTTTCATTGAGCGAGTGATAGCTGTTGCCCACATGCTCGATGCCCTTCTCCTTGAAGATGTTCTTCGCCGCGGACAGTAGGCCGTCGCCGAACACATATTGCGGCGTGATCGTGTACCAGCGCTTCGCCTTGGGCACCGATTCGATCAGCGGGCGCACCGTCTGCTCGATCGCACCGAAAGTCGGCACCGACCAGCGGAACGTCGCGCTGTTGCAGTCCTTGCCGGTGAGTTCATCCGCGCCTGCTGTCGTGATGAAAATGCCGTCGGCCTTTTCGGCTTCCTTGCCCATCGCGAGCGCTTCCGAAGAAAGAATGCCGCCCGCGAAATAGCGCGCGTTCTTTTGCTGTGCGATTTCCTGCACGCGCCGAACGGCGGTTGCGGGTTTTCCCTCGGTATCGAGCGTCGTGTAGGCGAGCGGCTGGCCGAGCACCTTGCCGTATTGCTCGATCGCGAGCTTCATGCCGAGATCGGCGTACTTGCCGTTTGCCGCGAACGGACCGGACATGGGCACCGGGCACGCAAACTGGATCGGCGAGCCCTGCGCGAAGGCGCTTCTTGCGACGAGCGCTTCGAACGATCCCGGGATGGCCGACAGCGCGGCCAGCTTCAACATGTTTCGGCGATTCAAAATTGACGCTCCTTGAGAAGATGACCCGCGCAGCCGCTACGCTTTATTTTCGTGGTAGCTTCAAGCCTCGGCCCGGTTCATTCTATTTATCATGATAAATAGAATGAACCTGATGCTAGAAACAATAAATTCGCGTGTCAATAAGGCAAAATTCCAAGTCTGACGAGCGGGCCGTGCGCGCGTATAAAGCAGACAAAGACAGGGAGCATCGACATGGTGATGGAGCGTGCAAAACGCGCGGGCGCAGCAATCGAGATCGCGCAGCAGCCGATCAAGCAGCCGAAGCGCGCCGACCTGGTCGCGGAGGAGATCAAACGGCTGATCACGGAAAAGAACCTCAAGCCCGGCGACAAGCTGCCGCGCGAGGTCGAATTGCAGCAGCTCTTTTCCGTAAGCAAGAGCACGACGCGCGAGGCGCTCAAGTCGCTCGAAGTGCAAGGGCTCATCAAGGTGACGACAGGGCCTTCGGGCGGCGGCACGATCGTCGAGGTGCCGCTCGATCGCACCTTGCAACTGCTGCAGAACTATCTGTTCTTCAAGGACGTGACCATCGACGACATCTACACGGTGCGTCAGTTACTCGAACCCGAACTTGCGGCGGGCGCGGTGCCGCATCTCACCGACGAGGATTTCGCGGCGCTGGAAACGAACATCGCATGTTGCGACGAACCTGCTTCGAAGCATCCGGATCGCGACATCGTGCGGCAACGTCAGGAAGACGTGAACTTCCACGACATTCTCGCCGCGGCAAACCCCAATCCCTTTTTGCGCTTCACGTGCGAGCTCATCAACGAGATGATCCGGCAGCTCATCGAGTTCAGGAACGACACGCCGCCAGCCGAGCATGAGCGCTTCGGCCGCGCGAATGTGAAGATTCATAAGGCGATCACGGAAGCGGCGCGCGCACGGGACGCGGACAAGGTGCGCGAACTGATGGTGATCCATATGACCGAGGCGCCGCGCTATGTGAAGCGCATGAAGGGCAAGTTGCGGGGGCGGCTGATTCTCGACTCGGAGATTCGCAAGCGCATGGGCGCACGCGGAAATTGATCGTGGGGGTTCGCCAGAGACCTTAAGGCACCAGCCCGGGGTCCAGCGAAACTATTCTCGAATCTCCCATCTTCAGCCCCGTCGTGACGCGCCGCCCGAGAGGATTGGGCGCCGCTTAGCCTCAAGCCACCGCCTTCGCTTGCCGATAACCCGATCAGTTCCCGAAACCTGCGTTGTGCCAGGAAGCCCTCGCACGCGTATCCCCTGGCGCGGGTTATCTACCCTGCCGCCTTTAACCGTATGCTCCGACGAAGGACCCGAAGATGACGACCAAATCCATCAGCCGACGCACTTTTCTTCTCGGCATGGGGGCATCGGGCCTCCTCGCGGCATGCGGAGGCGGTTCGGGTTCGAATCCGGCATCGGGATCCACGGCGTCGTCATCCGGTCCCGCTTCGCCGTCCGGGCCGCAGGCAGGAGGCGGGCAATCCACCGCGAAGACGCCGCTGACGCTCGATCTCACGCACACCGATCTGCCGACCGGTACGGCCGTCTATGCCTACGTGATCGGCGAGACGAGTCTCGCCTCCGGCGTGACGCAGTACTGGGTGGACTCGACCGGCACGCCCCACGTGATGAGCGCCGCCGACAACACGATCGCCGCGAAGACGTTCCCCGGCTCGTCCGCGCTACCCGGCAGCGAAGCCGCGGCGCTTGCCCAAACGTATCCGCTCGCATGGGCCGATTACAGCATTCCGCTCACTGTCGGTTCCAGCTTCGTACTGGATCTGTCGAAGCTCAACGCAACGAGCATTCCGGGTCTGGGCACCGGCACAGCGGCGTTCAGCGGCCGCATTTATCTGTCCGTCGGTGTGCCGAAACTGCCGTTCACGGCGCT
Organism: Caballeronia jiangsuensis; assembly: GCF_046030135.1. Classification (NCBI taxonomy): domain Bacteria; kingdom Pseudomonadati; phylum Pseudomonadota; class Betaproteobacteria; order Burkholderiales; family Burkholderiaceae; genus Caballeronia; species Caballeronia jiangsuensis. The sequence continues at coordinate 157,480 of NZ_JAQQDB010000007.1, read as the reverse complement.
CAGCAGCAGCGCATACACGGCCCCGGTGACCGTCGACGGTCCCGGCTCACTTACGTTGTTCGACTGGATCGAATTCTCCTTCGACAGCGACGGCAATTTCAACGGCAACACGACGCAGGTCGATCAGTTCGGCTTTCCGCTATTGCTGAACGGTACGCCGGGCGGCGCACAGCAAGGTCAGTACGATTCGTCGCGTCCGGCTATCCTGGATGCGGTGTCGAAGCTGCCCGCCGCGTTCTACCTGCCGCAGAGCGTGCCCGCGCCGTCCGCGTTTCCGGCGGCACTCGCGGTCAATGGCAGCGTCACCTTGCGTGCGCTCTCGCCCAAGAGCATCTCGGCGCAGAACCAGTACAGCGGCTCGCTGCTGACGTATTTCGATCAGACCATCGAAAACTGGTATCAGACGTGGACCACCACGCCGCTGTCGGTCACCGATCTCGCGACGGGCACCTACACCGGCATCGTGCAATCCGGTGTCGGCCTGACGTTCTACGCCGGATCGACCGCGAGCGGCACCGCGGCGTTCACGGTCGGCGGCGCGGGCACGCCCGGCATCTCCAGCTATGACGTCTGGCAGTGCGCGAACAGCCTCGCGACCGGCAGCGACGCCGCCAAGAACGTGCAGAAGATGCTGGCCGCCGCGTTCAACCGAGGCGTGATGTCGAACACGCTCGCCGATGCGACCTGCAAGAACGATGCAGCCACCTTCTATCAGATCGCGAACCCGAACACGCTCGTCTTCAATCCGTGGGCGCAGTTGTTCCATCGACTGAGCACGAACTCGCTCGCCTACGCCTTCCCGTACGACGACGTCTGCAACCAGAATCCGTCCATCGGACTGACGGCGACGCAGTCGGTCACGATCACGCTCGGAAAGTTCTTCAGCTGAGTTTCGACAAAGTGGGATGAGCCTCATGTTTCATTCTTAACCTGAATCCGCTTTTCTGAAACTCGGCGGTAACGGCGCGTCCACAGAATACATCTCATGCGCTAAACGAAACGCGCCAATCAAACCGGAGAACAAATCATGCCGATGCCGTGCTACCTCACCCTCGAAGGCCAAAATCAAGGCAAGATCGAAGGCTCGAACAAAGTCCAGGGTCACGAAGGAAAGATTCTCGTCCAGGCCGTCGATCACACCATCGAAATCCCGAAGAGCCCGCAAACGGGTCTGCCCACCGGCAAGCGCGTGCATGGCGCGATGACGATCACCAAGGAAATCGACAAGTCCTCGCCCAAGCTGTTTCAGGCGCTGACCTCGGGCGAGCAGATGAAGGACGTGTCGCTGGAGTTCTATCGCATCTCGCCGAAGGGCACGGAAGAGAAGTACTACACCGTGAAGCTGTCGAACGCGATTCTGACGAACATGAAGTCGTGGACGCCGAACGCGCTGGACCCGAACAACAAGCAAATGGGCCACATGGAAGACCTCGCGTTCACGTACGAGAAGATCACGTGGACCTACGAACCGGACGGTATCGAAGCCGAAGATTCGTGGCTTGCGCCGAAGGCCTGATGTTGGATTGATCGGTGCACAGTGGTTCCGCTCTGGTTACGGCTTCATCGACACCAGAGGGGAAAGGAACTGCTCGACGTGCGGCAACCAGATGGGAATGGAATCGGTGACGGCAAACATCCCGTGACCGTTCCTTCCAAAAGGCGGCTCGACGATCATCTCTCCCTGACCGCCAGCCGCCTGAAACGCTGCAAACCAGGTCGCCACGATCTGGGGCGCAAAGTACAAATCGTTTTCGACATAGTGCCAAAGGACCGGCACTTTTATCGTCGATGAAAAATGCCGGATCGCGTCGGCCATCTGTTGCGGGCCGCAGGGTATGCCCGGATGTTTCGCCGGGTCGCCACCGCGACCACCCGAGAAGTTCACGACCGCGACCAGCCCCTTCGGCGCATAGCTCGCCGCTGCAAGAGACGCGAATCCGCCTGCCGACTGACCCACCAGGACGACGTGATCCCTATCGACCTGGGGCAACGTCGCGGCATAGGCGATGGCTGCGAGCACATCCTGCGCCGCGTCCTTGCCTGCCTGAAGATAGTCGGGGTTCTTGCATGAACCGAAGCCCTCTTCATAAGTCCCGCCCGTAGCGCCGAAGCCCCGGCGAATCGGCACGATGACTGCGAAGCCGAGCTCGACGAATGTGCGGATTTGCGGCAATTCACGGTAGCGGCCGACCTTCGGGCGGTCCCTCGGATCAGGCGGACTGCCGTGGCTCAACACGATCAACGGAAAAGGTCCGTCGCCGTCGGGCATATAGGTGGTCGCGACGATGTCGCGTTCGTGTTCGCCGAAGAGCCCGCGCTCGATCACCGGCACCTTGACGACGGTTTCGTGCAGATCGGTAGCGCGTGTGTCCATGTCGTCACCAGCCAATGCGACGCCGGCGATACCCCAGATCGATGCGCCCAACGTCATCGACCATGCCAGCCAGATCAAAATCCCTTTTCGACGATTCATCGCGGTCATACCAAGGCTCAGGCGCGCGGTCGCGCTCTGTACCACTTCGGATGAAATGCTTCGACGAGCGGGCCGTCGCTACGCAGCGCATGGCATCCGTCGATTTGAAACGGCCGCGTGGCGCCGCTCGCGTTGATCTCTTCGCTCATGGTCTGGAACGCGGCCGTCGCCACTGCACCGATCAGCTCCGTCAGATGCGTGCAGCCCTGCACACCGCCGAACAGGCTTCTGATCTCGCGCATGAAACCCGACGCGAGTGTCATGCCTTGCAGCTTCCGATACTCCGGCGCGATCGTGTCGCAATGGCCGACATAGGGCACGGTAATCGACTCGGCATGCGCATCGTGAATCACGAAGTCGACGCCTATCGTAATGCGCAGCATCATTTCGTGTACGGGATCGCCTGCCTTGACCACCACGCCGTGCGACGCGCGGTCGTATGACTTCGTATCGCGCAGACGGCCTTCGATGTCGTAGAGACCGTCCGCGCGTTTGAAGCCTTGCAGTGTGATCTGCCGCGTGTGCAGCGGCACGCGATCCGTCGTCACAGCGTGCTCGCGAGTTCCGGTACGACCGTGAAGAGATCGCCGACGAGACCGTAATCGGCCACGCTGAAGATCGGCGCTTCCGAGTCTTTGTTGATCGCGACGATGACCTTCGAGTCCTTCATGCCCGCGAGATGCTGAATCGCGCCAGAGATGCCGACTGCCACGTACAGTTGCGGCGCGACGATCTTGCCAGTTTGACCGACCTGATAATCGTTCGGGACATAACCTGCATCGACTGCCGCGCGCGATGCGCCCAGCGCCGCGTTGAGTTTGTCGGCGAGCGGTTCGAGCGTTTTCGTATAGTTCTCGCCGCTGCCCAGCCCACGTCCACCGGACACGATGATACGTGCGCTCGTCAGTTCCGGACGATCGAGCTTCGTCACTTCGCGGCTCACGAACTGCGAGATGCCTGCGTCGGCTGCGGCTTCAATCTTTTCAATCGCAGCATTTCCGCCGTCTGCGGCAACCGGATCGAAACCCGTCGTGCGAACCGTGATCACCTTGATCGGATCGCTCGATTGAACCGTTGCGATGGCATTGCCCGCGTAGATTGGGCGCTCGAACGTGTCGGCGCTATCGACGGCGGTGATATCGCTGATTTGCGCGACGTCGAGATGTGCGGCGATACGCGGCGCGATGTTCTTACCGTAAGCCGTCGCGGGCGCGAAGATGTGCGAATAATCTTTCGCGATGTTCAGTACCGTCGCTTCGACATTTTCCGCGAGACCTTCCGCGAGTTGAGGCGCATCGGCGAGCAGCACTTTCGAAACGCCCGCGATCTTCGCCGCCGCATCCGCCGCGCCCTGCGCGTTCGAACCCGCGATCAGCACATGCACATCGCCGCCGATCTTCGCCGCAGCCGCAATCGTATTCAACGTCGCTGCCTTGATCGATGCGTTGTCGTGTTCCGCAATTACGAGAGTCGTCATCAGATTACCTTCGCTTCGTTCTTCAGCTTTTCGACCAATGCCTTCACGTCGGGAACCGTAATGCCCGCGCTGCGCTTCGGCGGCTCGACGACTTTCAGCGTCTTCAGACGCGGCGTAACATCGACGCCCAGATCGGCGGGCTTCACCGTCGACAAAGTCTTCTTCTTCGCCTTCATGATGTTCGGCAGCGTCACATAGCGCGGCTCGTTCAGGCGCAGGTCAGTCGTGACCACAGCGGGAAGCTTCAAAGAAAGCGTTTCCGCGCCGCCATCGACTTCACGCGATACAGTCGCCTTGCCATCCGCGACCACGACTTTCGATGCGAACGTCGCCTGCGGCAGACCTGCCAATGCAGCAAGCATCTGACCAGTCTGATTCGAATCGTCGTCGATAGCCTGCTTGCCGAGAATCACGAGTTCGGGCTTCTCCTGATCGACGAGCGCCTTCAACAACTTCGCGACGGCCAAAGGCTGCAAGTCTTCCGACGTTTCCACCAACACAGCGCGATCCGCGCCGATGGCCAGCGCGGTGCGCAACGTCTCCTGACACTGCGTCACACCGCACGACACAGCGATCACTTCCGTCGCAACGCCCGCTTCCTTCAATCGCACTGCTTCTTCAACAGCAATCTCATCAAACGGATTCATCGACATCTTCACGTTGGCGATATCGACGCCCGTGTTATCCGACTTCACCCGGACCTTGACGTTGTAATCGACCACACGCTTGACCGGCACCAGAACCTTCATTCCTCTTATCTCCTCATGTCCGCTTCACGCGGCCTGAATTCGTCGGGCACGATCGACGATCGGCTTGTCTACGAGCTTCCCGTCCACCGAAATCGCGCCGCGCGGATTGGCTTCGAGCGCGGCCAGAACACGCGCCGCCCAATCGCGTTCCGCCCCGCTCGGCGCGAAACCCGTGTTCACCGCCTCGACCTGCTTCGGATGGATGCATAACTTGCCGCCGAAACCGAAACGGCGCGCATCGAGCACGTCGGCGTTGATCGCATCGATATCGCCGGTGGCGAGCGTCACGCCGTCGACCGGCGGCGGCAGTCCCGCAAAGCGCGACTCGATGACGAACTGCGAGCGCACGTAATCCAGCTCGCGCGCGGTGCCATCGATGCCCGCGTCCACGCCGAAATCGAACGAACCGAAGGCGAGCCGCGCGACGCGTCCGCTCTGCGCGATCGCGCGCATGCGCACCACGCCCGCGACGCTTTCCACCAGCGCGATCAGCTCGACACCCTCGACACAGCGCGCCGCGATATCGGCGAGTTGCGCCGCGTCCTCGGCCTTCGGCGCCATGACGGCGCGCACGTTAGCCGCGCGCACCATCGACACATCTTCCTCGTGCCACGGCGTGCCATACGCATTCACGCGTATCACGACGCGCTCGCGCACCTCGTCCGATAGCGGCGATTGCAACCATTGCGCGATCTGCGTGCGAGCCTGTGCTTTCGCGTCGATGGCGACCGCATCCTCCAGATCGATGACGACGCGATGCGCCGCTGTCGCCAATGCCTTGTCGAAACGCTCCGGACGATCGCCCGGAACGAACAGATAACTGCGTGCAATCATGCGCAATTCCTCGAATGCTTCAGGCCCCGCTCCAGCCGCGCTGGAACGTCTCCGAATAGCTGAAGCGGTCGGCGGGATGGATGCTGACCGCCGCTTCGACGATCTCCCCGCGCTTGTTGAAATACCGGCGCGACAGCCACAGTGCGGGCGAACGCGCCTTCGCATTGACGAGGCGCGCGATGTCCGCGGGCAAAGCCATCGCGCGAATCTCCTGCTCCACGCGTGCGATCTGCTCGCCGAACTGACGCTCGATCATCGTGAAGATCGGCGTATGCGGCTCGTCCTCGATGCCCGTCAGCGAACGGAACGCGGGCTGTATATAGACTTCGGTATGACAGATCGGATCGACACTCTCCGGCGAGCGCCGGATGCCTTCCAGACGCAGCCACGTTTCGCCAGGCTTCGCCTGCAACATCGCGCACAGCGAGGCATCGCTCACTTCGACGGTCTCCTTCTTCAGGACCTGAAGCGCGGTGTCCGCGGAATAGCGATGCAGATCGCTCAGTTGCTGCATGACCTGCCGATAACTGCCTTCCGAATTCAACGCCTTGACGGTGGTGCCGATGCCCGCCTGCCGCACCACCATGCCGAGTTGCACGAGCTGCTTGACCGCTTCGCGCACGGTCGAGCGGCTTGCGCCGAACTGCTCGCACAATTCGAATTCGGTGGGAATGGTGGAACCCACCGGAAAGCGTCCGGCCTGAATTTCGTTGATGAGCGTCTGCGCCAGTTGCAGATAACGCGGTTGCTGACCGAGCACGTTGACCATCTTTTGCACGCACGATGAAGGATTGACGGACGGACCCGCCATTCGCGCGACATCATCCGGTGCAAGCATCATCATTGCACCGCGCCGCTTTCGCGCAAATGAGCGATCCGTCCAGCATCGTAACCGAGTTCGGCCAGAAGCCTCGCGTTGTCCTGCCCGAGTTCGGGCGCGGCGCGCGCCGCCAGCGTCTCGTTCACGCGCACAGGCGCGGCCACGTTGCGGACCTTGCCGAAGCGCGGATGCTCCGCTTCCGTCACGCTCTGACGCTCCGCGACGAACGGATTGTCGAGCGCCTGCTTGACGTCGTAGACCGGCGCGGCAGGCACGCGGCCACCCAGGCGTTCGAGCCATTCGGCCGTCGTCGCGCGCGAGAGCGCCGCATCCAGTTCCTGTTCCACGAGATCACGATTCGCGAGCCGCGCCTTGAAATTGCAGAAGCGTTCATCGGTGATCCACGACGGCTTGTCGAGTATCTCGGCCAGCACGCCCCAGAACTTTTCCTTGTTGCACATCAGGAAGATCCAGCCGTCCTTCGTCTTGTACAACTGGCTCGGCGTGAGCGATGGATGCGCCGATCGACGGTCGCGCCCGGTCACCGTGCCGCCGTTCAAATACCATGTGCCGACATACGCGAGGTTATGCAGCGCGACATCGAAGAGGCTCGTGTCCATGTCGCGGCCGATGCCCGTCGTGCGCGCCTGCACGAGACCCGCGAGCAGCGCCATCGCGGCCGTGGTCCCGGTCATCAGATCGATGATCGAGAGGCCGAAGCGCGCGGGCGGCGCGTCAGGCTCGCCGGTCACGGACAGATACCCCGCTTCCGCCTGCATCAGATAATCGTAGCCGGGCCACGATGCGCGGCTGCCGGTGCGTCCATAAGCCGACAGATGCGCGCAGACGATCGCCGGATTCGCGTCCTTCAGCTGGTCGTAGGTAAGCCCCAGTTTCACGGGCAGATCGCCGCGCAGATTGTTGAACACCGCATCGCTCGTCTTCACGAGATCGAGCAGCACTTCACGCCCCTCGGGCTTCTTCAGATCGAGCGTCAGACTGCACTTGTTGCGATTGAACGCCTCGAAGAAATGGCTGTCGCCCTCGCCGAAAAAATAAGGGCCCACGTTGCGGCCGACATCGCCGCCTTCGCGGAAGTTCTCGATCTTGATGACTTCGGCGCCGAGATCGGCGAGATGCTGCGTCGCGAACGGACCCGCACCGTATTGTTCGATGGCGACGATACGTACGCCGGAAAGAGGCAGGCTCATGCAGGGTTCCTCGCAATCAGCATCTTGGCGATGATCAGGCGTTGCATCTCGTTGGTGCCCTCGCCGATGGTCAGGAGCGGCGCATCGCGATACAGCCGCTCGACGTTGTATTCCTTCGAATAGCCGTACGCGCCGTGGATGCGCATCGCTTCCATGCTGTTCTCGACAGCCGCTTCGGTGGCGAAGTACTTCGCCATGCCCGCTTCCATGTCGCAACGCAGGCCCTTGTCATAGGCGCGCGCGGCCGAGTCGGTCAGAAGGCGCGCGGCTTCCACGCGCGTCGCCATCTCGCCGAGCTTGAGCGCGATCGCCTGATGCTCGCAGATAGGCTTGCCGAAGGTCTTGCGCTGCTGCGAATATGCGACCGCTTCATCGAGCGCGGCCTGCGCGACGCCGACGCCACGCGCCGCCACATTGATGCGGCCGAGTTCCAGACCGCTCAGGATCTGCTTGAGCCCGAGCCCTTCCTGACCGCCGATCACGCGCGACACCGGAACGCGGAAATCGGTGAAGGTTAGCTCACAGGTATCGATGCCCTTGTAGCCGAGCTTCTGCAACTGGCGGCTCACTTCATAACCCGGTCCCTTCTCGACGATCAAGAGGCTCATGCCTTTATGACGCGGCTGCGCGTCCGGATCGGTCTTCACGAGCAGCGCGAGCACGTTGCCGTACTTGCTGTTCGTGATCCATGTCTTGTTGCCGTTGACGACATACTCGTCGCCTTCGCGGCGCGCGACGGTGCGGATCGCCTGAAGGTCCGTGCCGCAATCCGGCTCGGTCAGGCCGATGCCGCCGCGCAGTTCGCCGGTCGCCATGCGCGGCAGGAACTCGCGTTTCTGGGCTTCGGTGCCGTTACGCTGGATCGTCATCGCCATGATGAGGTGCGAGTTGATGATGCCGCTCACAGACATCCACACCGCCGAAATGCGATCGACGATCTTCGCGTAGGTCGCCGTCGTCAGACCGAGGCCGCCGTACTCGGGCGAGATCAGGCAACCGAACAGCCCCATGTCCTTCATCTTCTCGACGATCTCATGCGGATACTCGTCCTTCGCGTCGAGCTCGTGCACATACGGTTTGACTTCCGTCTTGAGGAAGCGGTCGAGCATGTCGAGAATGAGCGTCTCGTTCTCTGCGTAGTCGCTCATGTCCTGCTGTTGATCGGTGTCGATGGTGGCCATTGCTTCTCCTGTATTCGTGTGTACGTCTTACGCGAGCGCGTGCGCCAGCGTGCGTGCCGGATGCGCGTCGAGCGAAAGCACCGCTTCGCAGATGCGTTCGGCGGCATCGCGCGAAACATTGCGCTGCGCGTTGTCGAAAAACTTCGCGACGATGTCGTCGTTGGTGAGCGGCTTGTCCGACGAGCCGCGATTGATCGACTCGCGATGCGTCAGCGTGCGGCCGTCGCGCGTATGCACGATCACCTCGCCCGTGTAGTGACGCGGGTACGTCGAGTCCGGGTCCGCCTCGTGCACGACGCGCGCCGCGAGTGCGCGCACGGTTTCATCGGAGAGCGCTGCGGGTTCGAGATCGTCGAGCGTGAAGCGGCCATGCAGCAGCCCGGTCGCGACGATGTACGGAATGCTGAACTGCGCGTCGTAACTATTCGAAGGGTTCTGCTTCGGCGCGACCGGCTCGCAGACGATCGGGATCGTCGGGCCGGGCACGCGCACGATCACGCGCTCGATATCGCTCGCCTTCAAACCATGCGCGCGATGCAGCGCGATCGCCGCATCCGACGATGCATGCGTGAAGTGGCACGCGGGAATCGGCTTCAGCGCAACGCCGTCGATTTCCCATGTTTCACCGAGTCCCGCCGTCGCGATGTCGATATCGCCCGCTTCGAGCGACTGCTTCATATAGAGCGCATAGAGACCGAAGCGGCCTTCATACGCCGCGCCCGGACCGATATAACCATGCTTCGCGAGCGTCGCGGAAGTTGCGCCCGCGACCGCGGCCCATCCCGGATGCAGACGCTTGGTCCATGCGCCGTCTTGCAGAAATTCCAGATTGCCCGATGCCATCGACAGCACGATGCCTTGCGCATGCTGCGCCTTCTCGACCGACAAACCGAGCAGACGCGCCGCGCCCAGCGCGCAGCCGAACGCGCCTACGAGTCCCGTCGGATGAAAGCCCGCGTTATGGAAGCCGCTCTTCGCGGCGGAGCCTACGCGCGTCGATACCTCCATCGCGCAGAGATAGGCGGTGAGCAGATCCGCGCCGCTCGCGTTCTCCCGCTCGGCGAGATTGAAGGCGACGGGCAACGCGCTCGCCGTCGAATGAATCACGCCGCGTGCGTGGGTGTCGTCGAAATCGAGGCTGTGAATCAGCAGGCCGTTGAGCAGCATCGCATCGCGCAGGGCGAGCTTTTGCTCGTGTCCGAAGACCGTCGCTTCGCCGCTGCCGAGTTCCTGCATCGCGGCGAGCGTCGAGCTTGCGTACGGCAGCTTCAGCGTCGCATAGGCGAGGCCGATGCTGTCGAGGATCAGATGCTTCGCGCGTTCGCGCACGCGCTCTGGCACGTCGCTCAGTTGCAGATGCGTCGTAAAGGAAGCCAGGCGCTGCGACACCGTTTGTGCCTGCTGCTGAATCTCGTTGCGTGCATTCATCGCGCGGCTCCCTGATGGTTGAGCGACAGATCGTTGGCGGCGGGCTCCTCATCGGGCGAGACGTCTTCCAGCGAGAACTGGTTCGCGTCCACGCCGAGACTCAGCACGGCGATCACGAGCAGGATCAGGACGCCCGCGACCATGCCGAGCACGCCGAACAGCCCGAGTTGCGCGTACAGGATGACCGCCGCATACGAAGTGAGCATCGACGCGACGCGTCCACATACGCCCGCCACGCCCGTGCCGCGCAGACGCAGCGCGGTCGGGAACAGTTCGGGCACATAGCCGAACAGACCCAGCGTGACGATGCCGAAGATGCAACTCACGAGCGTGAAGCCCACGACGGCGATCGCGGCATTGGCCGTCATCTGCGGATAGACGAAGCCCAGCACGATGGTGATGACGCTAAAGAACACGAGTCCTTTCGCGCGGCCCAGCCGATCGGCGGTCACGTAGCCGAGCACCGCGCCGAAGGGCGCACCGAAGGACATCAGCGTCGTGAAGCCGAGCGAAGTCACGATGTCGCGACCTTCGCGCACGAAGAAGGTCGGCAGCCACGCGACGAAGCCGTACACCGCGACGTTCACCGCGACCGCCGTCAACGCCGCCGTGAGCGTGCGGCCGATCATCCCGCGGCGAAACAGCGCCGACAGCGGCACGCTCGGCACCTGAAGGTTCTGCGTGCGCGGGACATCGGACAGCGGGCCTTTGCGCGCGGCGACTTCGGCTTCGATGGCGCTCACGGTTTCTTCCGCTTCCTGCGTGCGTCCGACCGATTCGAGCCAGCGCGGCGACTCGGGCATGCGATGACGCAGCGCCCACACGATCACCGCACCGATGCCCGCGATGCCGAACATCCAGCGCCAGCCGAGATGCGGAATGACCACATAGCCCACGCTCGTCGCGATCACGAGGCCCGAGTTGACGATGAGGCCGAGCAGCGAGATCCAGCGTCCGCGATACGCGGGCGGAATGAATTCGCACAAGGTGCCCGCCGCCACGACCAGTTCCGCGCCGAGCCCGATGCCCATGACGAAGCGCGCGCCGATCAGCCATTGGATGTTCGGCGCGAATGCGGCGACGAACGACATCAAGCCGAAGAGCGCGAGATTGAACTGATACGAAGAGCGGCGGCCGAAGCGGTCGCCGAGATAGCCGGACAGGCCCGCGCCGATCACCATGCCGAGAAAGCCCGACGAGACGAACAGCGCGTTGAGTTGCAGCGTCGAGAAGCCCGATTTCAGCATCGCGGCGGACACGCCGCCCGCGAGATAGACATCGAATGCGTCGAGGCACGCGCCCGCGCTGATGAGACCGAGAATCTTCCAGTGAAAACGCGACATCGGCAGCCGGTCTAGCCGGGCGCCCGAGCTTACGTAATGACTCACAGTTGTCTCCAGTACTGTGACGATGAACCGTCGCGCCGCCGCGTGTCGTCGTTGCCGAGCGGTCTTGTAGGCGAAACGGAAACGGAACGCCGGCGGCATGGCGCCGGCGGAATGGGCCAGGTCTGCGAACTCAGTCTTCGGCGGTGCCGTGGCCGCGCTTTGCGATCAGCGCGGTACGGATGAAGTCCATGACGGGCTTGCCGTCCTGATTGAATGCACGCGTATGCACCGTGACGACGCCCTGCGTCGGGCGTGATTTCGATTCGCGCACTTCGAGCACTTCCGACTCCGCATACAGCGTGTCGCCCGCAAAAACGGGACCCGTCAGGCGGATTTCCTTCCAGCCGAGATTGGCGATCGCCTTGCCGCTCACGTCGTTCACCGACATGCCCAGCACGATCGCGACGGTCAGGCCGCTGCTCACGAGGAGCTTGCCGAACTCGCTCTTCGAAGCGTGATGCGCGTCGCAGTGCATCGGGTGGAAGTTCATCGTCAGCAGCGAGAACTGGATGTTGTCCGCATCCGTGATGGTGCGGCCCGGGCGATGCTCGTAGATATCGCCGACGGTGAACTCTTCCAGATAACGACCGTAGCTGGCCCGGTAACGCTGTTTGCCCACTCTGTCCGAATGCATGCTTCACGCCTCCTGTCTTAAACGTTGCTTTGTACGGACAAAGTATCGTTTGTGACGGCGGTAGCGTCAAGTTGGAATGTGTAGCGGTAAACCCTTCCTGCGATCGGAACGGCGACGGCTCGGCCAGTGGTGGACGTAGTCAGCAACGATCGCGTTCATTCCGGCGCAATGAATTTCGGTCCACGTCGCAACCGGATCGGGCCATGAATCCTCGACTCGGGGTTCAATCGCGTTCCTCTTTGCGTGATCAGGATCCGCTCCTCAAGCGCAAGCCTCGCAGCGACTTGCCTTATCGACGGCATCAATGCTCGCCATCCGTCTTCATCGCGAACTAAAGCACGCGCGACATCCGATGGACAAATCGAGGCCGTCGTAGCGCGCCTGCCGAGCAGCTCCAGCATGCATTTCTCGATGTCGACGTTCGTTACGGTCATGGCTGTCTCGTGCTCTCGTGACTGACGGTCCTGTTCTACAGCACCGTCCAGGAACATGGCCGTTTGAAATGATCGAGTCAATCGCGAGGGTCGACATCAGTTCTTTGGGCACTGCTTTGCACCCGTCGCCTCGCCACAACACTTTCTGATACGACAAATCGATATATGTACCGTTCGTTTAATTTCTTGGCCTACAATCGCGAATAATTCGCATTTACATATTTTCGCTTACAACCCAACCAAGAAGAGTCTGGCCTTATGTCGCAACGGGGAATGCACCAAGAAACTCATCGGCGCACTGCGGTGTCATGGGCGGTCGACCGCCTGTTCGTCGGATTGATCGCCGCAACCGCACTGCAGGCGAACGCCTACGCGCAGAGCCCGGCCGACGGCACCGACGGTACCGCATCGCAATCGACGGCGCTGCCCGCCATCGTGGTGAAGGGCACCGCCGAGGCTGGCGACCTGCCCGCGCCCTACGCGGGCGGACAAGTTGCGCGAGGCGGCAGCATCGGGGTTCTCGGGACATCGAACGTGATGAACCAGCCGTTCGACACCACCAACTACACCGAGCAGATGATCCGTGACACACAGGCGCGCACCATCGCCGATGTCGTCACCAGCAATGCCTCGGTGCGCGCGGAACAGAGCAGCGGCGGTTTCGGCGATGTCTTCCAGATTCGCGGCTTCGATGTGCAACCGACCGATGTCGCGCTCAACGGTTTGTACGGCATGGTCTCGGCGGCGCGCGTGCCCGTGAATCTGCTCGAGCGCGTGGAAGTGCTCGAAGGCCCGGGTTCGCTGATGTACGGCATGGGACCGGGCGGCAGCGTCGGCGGCGCGATCAACATCGTCACCAAGCGCGCCGACGATACCCCGCTCACGCGTCTGACGGCGCTGTTTCAGACCAAAGGCCAGTTCGGCATCGCCGCCGATGTCGGCCGCCGCTTCGGCGACGAAGGCCAGTGGGGCATCCGCTTCAACGGACAGATCAAGGACGGACAGACGGGCATCGCGCACGGCAATCAGCTTCAGGGCGACAGCGCCATCGGGCTGGACTATCGCGGCAAGCAACTGCGCTGGTCATTCGACGCCTACAACGTCTCCGAAAACACCGACGAGTTCCGTTCGCAAATCGGCTTCGGCACAGCGACGGCCGTGCCGGCGGTGCCGTCGGCGTACAACAACCTCTATCCGGGCTCGAAGCTGAAGCTGCGCGATTCGGCCGTCATGACGCGCGCCGAGTACGACATCAACAAGTACGTGACCGTGTACGGCGCGGCAGGCGAACACTACGGCACGTCCGAGCAGAACTTCCCGTTCGCGAGCGGCATGACGGCCGCGGGCGCCTTCGACGTCGCGAACGGTTACTACGATCAGTACACCCGCACGAAGACCGTCGACGCGGGCCTGCGCTTTCACTTCGATACCTTCGGCGTCAAGCACACGCTCGTCACCGGCGTCACGAGCCTGAACCAGGAGATCGGCTATTTCTATGCGCTGTCGTCGGATTCGGTGGCGTCCAATCTCTACAGTCCGACGCCGCTCGCACCGGTGGGCATCCCGCGCGGCGACATGCAGCGCAGCAGCCAGACGCGCCTGAACAGTCAGCAGATCATCGATACGATGTCGTTCCTCAACGATCGCGTGCTGATCACGGGCGGCTTCCGCCGTCAGACCATCGGGCAGGACAACTACGATCCGACCACGGGCACGCAGCAAAGCTCGATCGATCAGCAGGCGATCACGCCGCTCGCGGGCATCGTGGTGAAGCCGCTGTCGAACATTTCGGTGTACGGCAACTTCACGTCGGGTCTCAGCAATGGCGGCACCGCGCCGGCCGGCACCGCGAATGCAGGACAGGCATTCGCGCCGTACAAGTCGAATCAGTACGAAGCGGGCGTGAAGGCGGACTGGGGCCGCGTGATGACGTCGGCCGCGATCTTCCAGATCTCGCAGCCGAACGCCGTCACCGATCCGACGACGAACATCTACGGCTACAACGGCAAGACGCGCGTGCGCGGGCTCGAACTGGCCGCTTACGGCGAGGTATATCGCGGCCTTCGCATGATGGCGAGCGCGACGTTCTACGATCCGAAGGTCTCAGGCACGGCGGGCGGCACGCAGGACGGCAACGATCCGGGCGGCGTGCCGAAATTCGCCTTCAACCTCGGCGCAGACTACGACCTGCCGTGGGTTGCGGGGCTGAGCGTCAATGGCCGGATCATCCATACGGGCGCGCAGTACTACGATTCGAGCGACACGTTGCGCCTGCCGGCGTGGACGCGTTACGACGTCGGTGTGCGTTACGGAATGCGGATCGCGCAGAAGGACGTCGTGTTCCGCGCGAACATCGAGAATCTTTTCGGTAGCCGATACTGGATTCAGCAAGGCACGTACGTGATGAATGCCGCGCCGCGCACGTTGCTGCTTTCCGCGCAGATTGATTTCTGATTGCGATCTGTGTATTGCGGTTCGCCGTCATGACGCGAAGGTGGCGGCCAACCAAAAAGCGGGCGACGAGGGCCGCAAACAGCAAAGGGCCCCGATACCCGACAAAACGCGCCCGGCATTTCTATACTGGAAAGGAGCTTTTCAAACGCACAAGTGAACCTGAAGGGAGCACGCGATGCACGCGGAACTGACAACCGACGGTGGCTGGACTGCCGGCGTTCCCGGCCTGGCGAAGCCGATGGTTTTGAACGAGACAGAGCTTTCGGCTGGCGAAAACGACGCGTTCGCCAGGCTGGTCGCGGCTGCCCGCGCAGAGAGATCGATCGCGACAGAAAGCACGAAGATCCCGGACGGCCAAAACCACCAAATCGTGATCGTCGATGGAGATGCGCGAACCGTGCTCAGCGCGGCCGATCCGTCGCCGCCGCCTGAATTTTGCGCGCTGATGCATTTCATCAGGGAGCACGGGCATCGATAAGGATGGAAGCGACAGCCGGTTTAAAGCATCGACAGCTCGGCTCGAATCAAAATAAAACTGGCGCCTGATCCAGGCGCCAGTTTCTTGAAACGCGATCTTATTTCGCGCCTTTCTTTCCAGCCGTTTGCGCCTCCTCAGGATGGGGCGGCGGCGCTTCATCACTGCCTCCTGAAAGCCCCGCCGGATTCAAATCCGGGGTCGGCGGAGCCGACGTTGCTTCCAGAAATCCAGCGCCGCCAGAAAATGGAGTCGGGATTTCCTCGTGCGCACCGGCCGCGCGCGACTTCATATCCGGGAAAGGAATCGAACTGTTCAAGCCGGTATGCATGACTGCGTCGGAAGAAGGAGTCGGAGCGGCATCTCCCCCGAAAATATCCTTGACAGTCGTGCCACTCCCGTCCTGACCAAATTCAATCTTGATCGTAATGGATGATGGGTTCATGAGAATGGGTTCCTTTTCATGCAACGCTGCGAGCGTCTTTACGGGTTCAGTTCAGATATAGCGTATAGAGCTGCCCCGTGGCGTCGTCGTATGAACCCGACACCGTTCGTCCGCTGATTTTCGCCGCATTCAGCATGACGAACATATTGGAAACGCCGTCCGTGCTGATCGGCTGGGGCTTTCTCCAGGGCTGCGTTTCGATCAAAGCCCATGCGTTCATCGAATGCGGGCTGCAAAAAGTCATGCTGACCTTGACGTTGGAAAAGTTCACGTATGCCATGATAAATCCTCCTTTCACTATACTCGTTACTTACACGGAATAAGCCTGATAGATGGTCGTGCCATCGAGGTACACGTTCACCCTGGCGTTGACGCTTTGCGCATCGACCAGCAAGGCGAAGGTATTCGTGACACCGTCCGGCGTCAGGGATTGAACCTTTCTCCAGCCGTTGTCCTGGATGTATGCCCAGGCGTTCATGGAGTGCGGGCTGGTATAGGTCGACAAAACCGCTTTATTGTTTTGCCATGACACGATCGCCGCGACATTAATGCCGACTTGCTGCCACGCCTGCACGACAGCATTGCCAACGGTCGCGCCGTAAAGCTTGTTCGCGTTGTCGACGGTGAGATTCGCGAAATCCTGAAATTGCGCGGAGGCGGAAAGCCGGCTATCGAGCAGCGTGTTGTACCAGATATGGCCTGCCCTATCCCACGAGTTTCCACCCAGTGCAATCGACGTAAGATAAAACGCCTTGTTCGGAATGCCGGAATTGATATGCACCCCGCCGTTATCCGACGTCGTATTGACATACTTGCTCATGTGATCCGGCTGAGGATCTTTCCCCAGAACCGGATCGTCGTAAGCCGTGCCGGGAGCCTTCATCGACCGCAACGCAACGCCCTTCACGCCCGCGGCCAGCAGACCCGCTCCGATGAGCCAGTCGGCCTGCGCCGATGTCTGCCCGAGCGCGTATTGCTTCACCATCGAGCCAAAGACGTCCGAGACCGATTCGTTCAAGGCGCCTGACTGGTTGCTATAAACGAGCTTCGCGGTGTATTGCGTCACGCCATGCGTAAGCTCGTGCCCCATCACATCGATGGCGATGGTAAATCGGTTGAACAGCTTGCCGTCGCCGTCGCCGAAAACCATTTGCGAACCGTTCCAGAACGCATTGTTATATTTGACTCCGTAATGGGTCGTTCCGATCAGATCCATTCCGGCATTGTCGATCGAGTTGCGCTGGAAGATGTTGTTATATAAATCGAACGTGGCGCCGAGACCGTTATATGCCTCGTCGATTTCCGCATCGCCGGATGCTCCCTGTCCTTCGCTTCGGACGAGGTTTCCGGGGAGACCCGTGCCATTGGCGGCGGTATAGATTTTCCGGCTTTTATGCGCGGCGCCGGCAGTTTCATCGGCAGCCTGAGCGGGGCCCGCTTCGCCTACCAGACTCAGGCGCTCCAGCCGCATTTGCTCGGTCAGATGCAATGTTTGCGCGGCGGCAATGCGCTGCTCCGCATCGCCGTTCTTTATAATCGCCTCGAGCATATGAGGCGGAACAATGCCGCATCTGCATCGATATTGGCCGTGGGCCACTGGGTCATCGCATTTCATACTGCCTCCTTGGTCGAGCGGTAGTGCAAATGGACCTGAACGAAACTGCCGACATTTTTCGGAACTCAACTCCCCTTGCGACGAACGCGCTGGAGTGCCGGCCCGGCTAATGCTCCCTCGTGCTTGCTTTTTCAATATTCAAATTGGAATGAAACAGCGCATTACTCCAGGGCGTGCCACACGCCTTGGGAAATAAGCTTGGTGTTTGAACGTGCGGCAGCCCTTCAGGTGCTTCCGAACGCGCACGTATCTCGGCCCCGGCATTATTCCTCCGGATCTCGTCGTTTCACTCGTATATCTGGAATCTCGTTGGGATGACTAAACGCTTTCATCTGGACTCTGCTTAAGCGCAGTGTAATGGAAGCGTTTGCGGTTCCGTTATAACAATCATGCTACTCGCTATGACTATTGTGCTTTTATCTCTTTGAGTGCCAATGCCTCAATTTTCGGTATGTGCAGACTGAAAAGCTATGGATAATCGACTTTCGCACCTTGCCCCCTCGATCTGGCTCCCTCTTTCAGAAGGGATTGCGTTTTTGGTCGGCGACTTTATGATCGCTATCACGTGCATTCGGCCAGGCTTGCCTGAAACCGGCGCGTTGCTTGCGCTACGGATTTCGCAGTTCTTTCGCAGCACATGGAAGGCAGGAGAAACGGCAATGAAAATCGTGTGGGCAGACAGTCACGAGCTTCACTGCATCGCGCTCGCGCACTATCTTGAACTGAACGCGGAAGAGCTCGGCATGGCGTGCATCAAGGTCGTGCCGGTCTTCACATTTGCGCGTGCGATCGAAGAACTGACCCGCGATCCACCCCCCGACTTCGTGTTTCTCGATCTCGATCTCGACGACGCGCCGCGTGGCGCCCGCACCCTCGAACAACTTCAGGCTCACAACCGGCACAATGTTCCCGTCGCCGCGTGGATGACGCACGGGCATATCGACGATCAGGCCGTCGAAACCATACGCACGTGCCTCGGCGATCACGCGGCGCAAGGCATTCTGGTGGGACGCAACGATCATCGGCATACGCTGAACGGCCTGCGACGCATCCTCGCCGGCGACCTCTGGATTCCCGATGCCGTCCTGCGTCGCCTCACATGCACCCGCCTCGACGAGCGCATGCGCAATCCGCACGGACTGTCGCCGCGCGAATGGGAGGTCGCGCGTCGTATCGGGCGCGGCCTGTCGGGAAAGGAAATCGCGCGTGAGCTCGACATCAGCCCAGGCCACGTCAGGCAGGTCTCATGTGCGATCTACGACAAGCTGGGTGTGCGCAACCGCACCGAGGCCGCGATCCGCGTGAATGAACTCGCGGAGAAGGAAGTGGAGAAGTGCGCGGGATAAACAAGAAAGCGACGAGAGCATGAGGCTCTCGTCGCTTCGAGTGTCCTGCTTGCCGCGTGTGTGAATTGACAAATGTCGCCGCCGATATGGCCGACAACTTCTTCGTGACCTTCTCAGGCACGCATGCCACCGTCTTTAATGTTCCTTCCTCAGGCCATTGAGATGGCTACAGAAAAGATGGCGGCACGGGGCGCCATCTGTCAACTGCTCTGCATCTTTGCAAAACTGCCGGGCCATTGGGTGCCGACATGGCGCCCTGCCCGAATTCCTTCACGGGCGCCATCGGTTTCATGCAGTCGGCTCGAATTAGGCCTTAGCAAGACTCGTGTCGCAAACATTTTGCTCTCCTTAAAACTCTGTCTCCCGACTCGTCGCACGTTTTGATCGCGAGGTCATCTCGACAATGGGGACTATCATCACGCATCCGCGGCGCGTGGGGAAGTGCCATATGTTCGCCCGCGTTGCGCACGATATGAGGCTACGCCTGCTCGGTCGGCAGCCGAACATATGCGATGCGCATTGAAGTTATTTCACACCGGGCCGCGCATATCGCGAACCTGCGGTTCAGCGGATGCGCAACGCCCTTCTGTACGGCGCCTGTATTTCCCAGTCCATGCCGTCGTCGGGATTGGCGTCCACCTGCAGCAGATCAGGGCGCATCTCGTAGGTCACGAACGCGACGCCGTCAGGACCGACCTCCGCCGCACGGCCCACGAGAAAGCCGCATCGGAAGAGGAACTGGGAGATCTGCATCGAATGCCGGTAAGGAGCGCCGTCGATGTCGGGAATGGACTTGGCGCTCTTCGTGCGGACGTACGCCTGCGTGATCTTGCGGCCGAGTTCCGTTGTGGTGTAACTGCGCTCGCCATTGCTGAAAATCTCGATCAGCTTTCGCAGGTCCGCGAACTGGTGTCCGTGCTCGTTGTAAAGATCAGCGAGCCGCCGTTTCCCGAACTCCGGCATGATCTCGTTGATCTCATTGACGCCGATCCGGGCGCTGTTATTCACCACAGCCCTGTTGCCGGCGAGCCGGCAGAGCTGAGCCATCCATCGCGGTCTGCCACCGGCGAAAATTCGCAGCACGTTGATAGGCGGAACACCTTCGCTGCCCCACTTGAATCTGCGGGCAAAGACGAGTTCGGTGAGCGCGTCGGCGTCGGCCGCAATGGTCCAGTTCTTCGCGATGCTGCAGGCGGGATACTCGCGCTGCACATAGGCATGAATCCGTTTGACGACGATATCCTTCTGCTGGTTCGTGGTCCACGCAATGTCGCAAATGTACTGCTCGAACTTGTCGAGATCTTCCACGCTGGTCAGACCCGACCATACGTCGCTCCTGACCGTGGCGCGAATCGAGATGCCGTTGATCTCACGAATCAGGCTCCTGCACGCGGAAAAGAACGAAGCAACATAAGCCTGCTGAGCGGGCACGTTTCTGAACCGGGTGTCGATGTCGTCGAGCAGGAACCAGACATCCCGCGCATCGCGCTCCGCATCCTGCATGCGCTTGAGCATCTGGTCATGGTTCTGCACCGGGATGGACTTCTGCGTGATCTCGATCGCGCCGAAGAGGCTGATCTTGCCGAGCAGACGGCTCGTGAGCGCCCCGACGAGGCTCTTGCCTCTGAACCCCGCCAGCTCGGCGGTCTCGACGAGCGTGATGTCGTCGTCGCGCCAGGCGAATCCGATCGACTTGGCGATTTCGAAATTGATCGCGCGGCAAATCACCTGTTTCCAATAGTTCTCGAGCATCACCGCAGTGTCGCTGTCCGGCGGTGCCAGCATGCCGGCGAGCGTGGACGGCACCACATTGACGATGAGCGGCTTGCACGGCAGTGCAGCGAGGTCGTGCGCGAACTTGGCGAGCAGCGCCGATTTGCCCATGCCTTTACGCGCCCGCGCCACCTGAAGACGAACGTTCGGGTCGAGGAACTCACCGAAGGCAGGCTGGTTCACGAAATACGAAGTGAGGACATCGATGTTTTCGTCTTCACCCGCGTCATTGCCGAACAACGTCCTGTCGTTCAGCCTGATCTGAACCTCGGTGGTGTCGCTGCCGCTTGAAGGCGTCGAATTGCTCATGACTTCATGCGCCCCGCTCGGATGTGAACCGGCCCGTTCACGCAGCATACGCCACGCACTTGTCCCCGGCAACGTGGCGATTCACCCGACATCGCATCGGCAGCACGATTCTCCTATTCATCCAGCAGGATCGTACTAACGCGGCCCGCGCGTGCCGCCGTATTCTTTGCCGTGCAGCCGCCGGACGGTCGCGATGAACATCGCACGCGAACCGTCGACCGCGTGCGCGCGACCTCGAATGATCGACTTCCAAAGGAGACTGACATGGCATTCAAGACCAAGCACTACGGATGGGTGCGAGACCTGCCCGACCACCGGGACCATCTTTACGCTGCGCCCGTCACGCGGCTCGCGGCGCTGCCCGCCAAGGTCGACCTGACCGCCCAATGTCCGCCGGTCTATGACCAGGGCAGCCTCGGCAGTTGCACGGCCAACGGTATCGCCGCGGCGCTGCAGTTCGACCGCATGAAGCAGAACCTCCAGCCGCCCTTCAATCCCTCGCGGCTCTTCATCTACTACAACGAGCGCGTCATCGAGCACACGGTCGACTCGGACAGCGGCGCAATGATCCGCGACGGATTCAAGTCCGTGGCGAAGCAAGGCGATTGCCCCGAAACCAGCTGGCCCTATGACATCGGCCAGTTCAGATCGAAGCCGCCGAAAAACTGCTACACGGAAGCGCTGAAATACAAGGTCGTGCAGTACTCGCGCCTGGTGCAGAACCTGAACCAGATGAAGGGATGTCTCGCCGACGGCTATCCGATCGTGTTCGGATTCAGCGTCTACGAGAGCTTCGAGAGCGCCGAGGTGGCGCAGACCGGCATCGTTCCGATGCCCTCGCCTCAGGAACAGCTGCTCGGCGGGCACTGCGTCGTCGCCGTCGGTTATGACGACGCGCAGCAGCGCTTCATCGTCCGCAATTCATGGGGCGAGAGCTGGGGCAAGAACGGATACTGCACGATGCCCTATGCTTACCTCACCGATACGGACCTGTCGTCCGATTTCTGGACGATTCGCCTCGTCGCGGCCTGAACGGTCGCGTCCGTAGATCACGCATCGAGATCCGGAGCAAGCACGCCCATGCGCAGCACGACTGTCACGCAAACGGACTCGGGCCGTACCGTCGAACTCGAGTTCGATGATGAACTCATCGTCGAGCTCGATGAGACGCCGGCCACGGGCTTTCGCTGGACGCTCGCCAGAAGCGCCGACGGCGTGCTGACGTCGCGCGGGTCCGGCTACATCGCGGGGCAGGGTCCGCCCGGTGCGGGCGGCATGGCGAGATGGGTTTTCGTTGCGAGCGGCGCGGGCAACGCGCGGATCGTGCTGAACTGCGTACGCGCATGGGAAAAGGATCCTTCGCCCTGCTCGACCTTCGAGCTTGACGTCGATGTTTCTCCTCGCCCCTGAGATCGCGGCCGCGCCGCCCTTTTACGCAGGCATCGGTGATGCCTGCTGTCGGATCGCGCCGGCCTGAAACTCGGTCGGACACAATCCGAACTCCCGGCGAAATGATCGCGTGAAGTACGAGAGATCATTGAAGCCGACTTCAAAGGCGACTTCTCCGACGAGCACATCGGCGAGGCTGAGCCGCTCGCGCGCACGATCCATGCGATAGCGAAGCAGGTAACGCCCGAAGCTCATGTGATGCTCCTTCTTGAACGTCCTGCAAAACTGCGAAGGACTGAGCCTGCATTGCGCGGCGACATCGTTGATCGTGATCCTGCCCATGTAGTGGCTCGCCACGTAAGAGATCGCCGACGATGTACGCACGATGCCCGGTCGCTCATCGGCTTTCCCGGCGACCGCGGGCCACGCTTCCCGTGACCCGCCCGGCTGAAACGTCGCGACCATCGCACGAATCGTCCTGTGCAATTCCGTTGCGCTGACCGGCTTGATGATCACGTTCCACACGCGCAGGCGTATGGCACACAGCGCCGCCATCGACGAGCCGTGCCCGACGACGATGAGTGCGGGCAGATCGGGACAGGCCTCGCTAACACGCTTGAGCATGTCGATGCTCTTCGGACCGGCGTCGCCGCCGCTCTCTTCCGCGAGTTCCACGCAGATGAAGGGCGGCGCGCAGTGTTCGATAGCTCCGACGATATGCTGCGGTTCGCGCACCGTTCTGAACTCGAATTCACCGGCTATCGAATGCGCGACGGACGAGGATGGTTCTTTCGTGAGGTCGATCCAGACGAACGCGTGTCCGTCAGAAACGCGAATCTGCTGCTGCATTTGCCGCATGATTGCCGCCCCTTCGTTGAGCCGTCGAGAGAACTTTCCGTCCTCGGACTGGCCCGATATGCAATGGATCAAACCACTGCCTGATCCGTACTTTGAACGTTCGGGGCGTTTCTTGAAACCCGCGCTTCGCGGGACTGCGGTCCCCACTTGCGCAGGGTTCTTTTCAACCACCGCATGGTTTTCTTCAATGGAGTACTGTCGATAATAATTTAGTTATCCTTACGCTAGACTACCAGTCGTGACGTATCGGCGGGAAGGCTACCCGTCCTGAGCGCCGTGCGAGTCATCGACGCGATGCATCGACATCGTCTTCAGTTCGCTAGGGCATGTGCCGAAATAGCGCTTGAATGAGCGCGCGAAATACGACATATCGTTGAATCCCACCGCATAAGCGACTTCCTTCACCAGCTCCCGGTTCGATGTCAGGCGATGCAGCGCCATCCAGAGCCGGAATCGAAGCACGAATTCCCCGAAGCTCAGATGCTGTTCCACCTTGAATGTTCTCGAAAACTGAGACGGACTGAGCCGGCACAGATCCGCCACCTCCTTGAGCGCGATCCTGCGGGAGAAGTTCTCCCGAACATGCCGGATCGCGGGTGAGGTGCGCTTCTGGCTTTCCTGTTCTTGCTCGATCTGCGCGAACCAGACCGGCTTCTGACAGGACAACCGGAGATCGGACAATGCCGGTCCGATGTCGTCGTCGGACAAGAGGTCATCGGTGCTTTCCTGTCGCGTAGTCGTGCTCATGAAGCACCTTCAACAAACGGGTGAACGGGCTATGAGGGTGATGGCAGCGTCGACGCGCGGCCACGACGAACCATGCGCGAAGCAGTTCGATCGAACGGAAGCAGGATCGAAAACGAGCCGGTCGCCGGGAGAGGGTCGCGCAGACGTACATCGCGATCAAAAGACGACTGGAATCCAGGAATTTGAATTCGTGCTGCCGATATGGACTGAAGGCCGCTCATGTATGCGCTCAATGAGGAGGCACGAGACGTCGACTTAAAGCCGCCCGTAGCGGACGCAAGGCATGACGTCTTCGCGATTATTCCGAGCACCACATCGCCTCATGCGATGCTTTGCATAAGCCCGCCCCCCGTCTCGGTATGCGAGTCACGCTCGCGACAAGAGCCTGCGCTCAAGCCGATACAAAATCACCTCGACGCCTCACTCAACGCCCCGCCACACGTATCAACCTTGCCGCCTGCTCCGCCTTCTCCACCGCTTCAACCTGCTCAACAGCAACGCGCCATTTCGGAAACACCCCAGACCTATCGACTTTCCACGGATCGCCCATTTCATCGACATACATCGCGCTCGCGCTTCGCCCAACCGCCGACGCGTGTCGCAGCGCGCCCGGCGCGGCACGTTCGAACGAACGGCTGCCCTCTTCGTTGAACACGGTCGCAATGGGCCGCCGCGCCTGGCCTGACAGACTGAGCGGCGTAGCGAGCGGTCCGGCGGGCGCGCGCAACACCGCGTCGGCGGGCTTGCGGCCGGCGAGGATCGCACCGAGCAGCATGGACGGACCGTTGGCCGTATCGTCGGATCGCTTCACGGTCGGCGCGCTCGGTGAATCGAGTGCGAGCGGTTCGCTCGCGCCGTCGATCTGCACGACGAGAATGACGTGCCAGTCGTCCGGCGTGTTGTTGTAGCGCGGCGCGAGCGACACGAGACGCAGTCGCGCGATATCGAAACCCGCGTCACGCAGCAGCAGATACTTGGCGACGGCGAAGTCCTTGCATACGCCGCTTTCGGCAAAGAACCGTGCCGGCGCGTAGTAGCTGCCATCGGTTCCGTCGCGGTAGCGCACCTCGTTGACGAGCGCATCGGCGAGCAGCGCGGCCGACGCATCGCCGGCCTTCGCGCGCTCGGCCCGCACCTGTGCAACGAGGCGGCTCCAGCCGGCAGGCTGGCGCGTCTGGTGGCTGCGCATCGCTTCGCGCAGGCGCTGCACGCGGCCGATCGCATCCGACGACGGTTCGAGCTTCTTGTCGGCAAGCGGCAAGAGAAACATCAGGTCGCCGACTTGCGCGAGTTCCGGGCGGATCTTCCGGTTGGCTTCCCACCACGTCCCGGTACGCAGACGCTCGATGCCGGTCTTCAGCGCGTGAGGCATGGCCGAAGCGCTGGAATCCTCTTCGCGCGTTCCGGGTTCGTAACTGTGGGATGCGGCTGGCAGACTCGCGGCGCCCGCGACGAACGGCAAAAGCACTGCCGCAGCGAACGTGCATCGGAGAAAGCAGAGAAGCAGTCGGGCGAGCAGCATGGGTTGACTCCGGTGTTTCGAAGCCTCCCGATGCCGTACTACGTCATTCCGCGCAAGGCAACGCTGGCTCGACACCAACATTGCATGGGACGTGCCAATTCGCCGTGTCGTTCTATGCCATTGATTAAGCGAGGAATCATCTTTGATGGACGAGGGCCACAAGCCGCACATGACGCCTGCTACCCGACAGACCCACGATATCCGTTGGCGTCACCCGCACACTTAAAAAAAACGCCAACCCGCATGGGTTGGCGTTTTGCTCGAAGTGTCGCTGCTTATCAGAACTGGTTCATGGTGTTGTCTTTACCCGCCGCCTTCAGGGCCGCTTCGCCGCTGAAATACTCCTTGTGATCATCGCCGATGTCCGAGCCGGACATGTTCTGATGCTTCACGCAGGCGATGCCCTGACGGATCTCCTTGCGCTGCACGCCAGCCACATAACCCAGCATGCCCTGATCGCCGAAGTATTCCTTGGCGAGGTTGTCAGTCGACAATGCGGCAGTGTGATAGGTCGGCAGCGTAATCAGGTGATGGAAGATGCCTGCTTCGCGCGATGCGTCGGCCTGGAAGGTACGGATCTTTTCGTCGGCGAGCTTCGCCAGTTCGGTCTGATCGTACTCCACGCTCATCAACTGGGCGCGGTCGTACGCCGACACATCCTTGCCCGCTTCCTTCATCGCGTCGAACGCCTGCTGGCGGAAATTCAGCGTCCAGTTGAACGACGGGCTGTTGTTGTACACCAGCTTCGCGTTCGGGACGACCTTGCGAATCTCGCTCACCATGCCGTTGATCTGCGCGATGTGCGGTTTTTCGGTTTCGATCCACAGCAGGTCGGCGCCGTTCTGCAGCGCGGTGACGCAATCCAGCACGCAGCGCGCTTCGCCCGAACCGGCGCGGAACTGGAAAAGGTTGCTCGGCAGGCGCTTCGGACGCAGCAGCTTGCCATCGCGCTTGATGATGACGTCGCCATTGCCCAGTTCGTCCGCCGACAGTTCCTCGCAATCGAGGAACGCGTTGTATTGGTCGCCCAGATCGCCCGGCGTATGAGTCACGGCGATCTGCTTGGTGAGGCCTGCGCCCAGCGAATCGGTACGCGCCACGATGATGCCGTCGTCCACGCCCAGTTCCAGGAACGCGTAGCGGATCGCGCGGATCTTGGCCAGGAAGTCCTCGTGCGGCACGGTGACCTTGCCATCCTGGTGGCCGCACTGCTTCTCGTCGGACACCTGGTTCTCGATCTGGATGCAGCATGCGCCCGCTTCGATGAACTGCTTGGCCAGCAGATACGTTGCTTCCGCGTTGCCGAAGCCCGCGTCGATGTCGGCGATGATCGGCACGACGTGAGTGACGTGGTTATCGATCTTTTCCTGGATCGCGGCCTTCGCAGAGCCTTCGGCCGCGTCGAGCTGTCGGAACAGGCCGCCCAGTTCACGGGCATCGGCCTGACGCAGGAACGTGTACAGCTCGCGGATCAACGCGCTGACGGAAGTCTTTTCGTGCATCGACTGATCCGGCAGCGGCCCGAACTCGGAGCGCAGCGCGGCAACCATCCAGCCAGACAGGTAAAGGTAACGGCGCTCGGTGCTGTTGAAGTGCTTCTTGATGGAGATCATCTTCTGCTGCCCGATGAAGCCGTGCCAGCAGCCCAGCGACTGCGTGTACTTGGACGGATCGGCATCGTAGGCGGCCATGTCGTCACGCATGATCTTCGCGGTGTACTTGGCGATGTCCAAACCCGTCTTGAACTTGTTCTGGGCACGCATCCGAGCGGCGTACTCGGGGTTGATGGCGTTCCAGGCGCTGCCGTTGGTTTCTTTCAGACCAGCAACTGCCTTGATGTCTTCTTGATATTGGGCCATGTGACTCTCCTGAGAGCAAAGCGCGGTTAACTAAACGGTTTGGCGTGTCGCGACGTTTGTCGAAGCGAACTGCATGACTTAATAGTACCGCCGTTTATCGGCTCTGAGTGAAGTCTTATATAAGACATAAGACATAAATTACGCTTAATTTTCAATGGGTTACACGGCAGTTTTTGCGATGCAAAAACCGTTTTCAAGCGGCAAAAAAGCACGACTGCGCAAATTGCCGGAAGATCCCGCAATGTGAAATGTGCTTTCGAATGTTGAGTGGTGGCCGCGACACTTCAGCGCCGCGTTTATTCCTTTCTCGCCCGCAAATAAAGTCCCCCTCGCACGCGGAACAAATCCTCCCACCCCGCTGTTTTGCTTTCGACGGTCGCGACATCCCACGGCGACCACGATCGCCACGATTCGCTCAGCGAACCGGCCCGACAGGAGGCATCATGCACCGCGAAATCTTTGTCCTCGAACACAACTTCTTCAGTTTCGGCTGCATCTATCGGGTGGACCTGCGCAGCCGCAGCGGCCGCCTGATCGAAAGCCGCTACGTGAAGCTGAACGATATCGCCTGGTGCTAGGACGCCTCCCCGACAGTCAATCACCACCTCAGGTTTTCGAGGAGACCTCTCCATGCCCTACGCTTATGCCCAGTTGCCCGACATCGTTGCCCACGATGAATGGCTCAGAGGAACCTCGGCGCTGCTTCAGGTACGCGGCGCCGCGCTGAAGGATCTGGATCAGCAGATCCTCATGTATCACCGCAACCGGACGGTTCATCAGTTTCACGCGCTGGTGCAGGCGTTCGAGCGCTGGCGACTCTCGGCCGGTCCCGACGACGCCTGGAGAAGCGCATCGCGCAACGGCTCGAAGTACTTCACGCTGCTCGATCAGCAACTGCACGGCAACGGCGACACGGACGCCGCGGCAGGCGCGCAGGACTTCATGACGCCGGCGCTCATCAACGCGCGCCTCGGCGTGCTGTATCTCTTCGGCAACCTGGAACTGGAAGACGACACGTTTCAGGTGCTGCTGGAAGGCGCTTTCGATATCACGAACGTCGGCCTCGGATTCGCGCCGGACACCAATGTCGCGGCGGCGCGCGCATCCGCGGTGCTGGACAACAGCGTCGTGCAGAAATCGGCGTCGCTCGCGCTCGAACAGGTGCAGAAGAAGATCAGAAGGCACAAGGAACCGACGCTCACGAAGTCGAATCAGCTCACCAACGCCACGCTCACGTTGCCGGCGTTGAGCAGCGCGGCGCAGCGGCTGTACGAGGCCATCCGCGCCAAAGTCGAGGAAGGGGCGAGAAAACTGTGGGACATGATTCGCGAAAAGGTCGCGGACATCCGTAACGATCCCGGCGGTTTCGCGCTCGACACGATGCCCGCGCTCCTGCGCAAGCTCGTCGATTTCCTGTGCGGCAAGCTGCTCGCCACGCTCGCGCCGTTCATCGGCGCGGGCCTCGATATCGCCAAGGGCATCGCCAATACCGTCGACAGCAGCATCACCAAGTATCGCGAATGGGTGCAAGGCCGCGACGTGCAACTGCTGACCGGGCATCCCGGCACCATCGTGGAAGCGATCAGGCGCGCGATGAAGCTGAGCATCGGTTCCGGCGTCTATGACCTCGTGAAAGGCGGCGCGAGCCTCGGGTTGCAGTTCGCGAGCCAGGGTGCGTCGACCATCATCGATGCGGTCGTGTCCATCATGGAAACGCTCGCGAAGGTCATCTGGAAGATCGTGGAGATCAAGCGCATCAAGCGCTTTTGCGAGCAGGCGAAGGGCTACTGGGAAGCACGCATGCAACGCGACGCGCTGCATACGCGGCCGATCGCCTTCAACGGCTGGTTCAAGCGCTATGCGGTGCCGATTCCGGCGCTCTCGGTGCTGGCGCTCAACTCCGGCATTTGCGGCGACAAGATGCACTTCCTCGCGATGTTCAAGGACGACGAGAACATCGTCACGCAGGCGGAATTCACGGCCGGCTGCAAGTACGTCGATAGCCTCAAGGTCTGGGGATCGGACTATCTGGGCGATGCGGGCTTCGCGTTCAATTCCGACGACGCGATGATCAAAGGTCTGCTCACGCTCGCCACGAGCCACACGGAAGAGCAGACCTGGGACCTGAAGGTGCGCAAGGCCGTGCTCGGCTTTCTGAACGGATAGCCCTTCGCGCATGAAATGACCGGCGCCGTTTTTGTTCCATCGATATAGGGGAAATTCATGTGGAATAGAAACCGGCGCACGGCTGTTTTCGTCGCAATACCTTCACGCTCCGAGGCATCGCCGCGATGAACGCCCGAACCCTGCTGCACACTCTCCGCTTGAGCGTCGCCCTTGCATGTCTGTGCGCGCTTCACGACGCGCAAGCGGACCAGACGATGCTGTTGCCCGAAGGAACCGTCTCGCTGATCCGCGCGACGACCGCGTTCAACGTCGATATGCCCATCGCGCTTCAGCCGGGCGATCTGCTCGCCACCGATGTACACGGCGGCGCGCAAATCGAAGACGGCGACGGCACGATCATCGCGCTTGGCGCCGACACGCGCGTCGCCATCGATGCCGCGCCGCACGGCAATGCACTCGCGCTTCTTTCAGGCTGGATCAAGATCGCACGTCCGCACGCGGGCGCGTTTGATCCCTTGTCGATCGACACACCCGCGCTGCACGCGAGCCTGCGCGATGGCTCGGCGGTGCTGCATGCGAGCCGCGACATGACTTCGCTCTTCATCGAAGCGGGCAGCATGACGCTCGCCCTGCCCGACCATGCCGACGCACATCAGCAACTCGACGGCGAGCACTACGCCGAACGCGAGACCGGCAAGCCGCTCGTTGTGGGCACGCGCCCGGCGACGTCGTTCATCGCCGCGATGCCGCTGCCTTTCCGCGATCCGCTCGCGTTATCGGCGACGCCCGCGAAGGCGAAGCCCGCCGCGCCCGCGCAGGGCCGCCCGGCAACGTATGCCGATATCGCCGACTGGCTGAGCGCGCCGCTGCCCATCCGGCGTGGCTTCGTCGCACGCTTTCGGCCGCTCGCGCAGGGCGAACCGTTCCGCGCCCAGGTGCGGCAGAACCTGCGCAATCTTCCCGAATGGCGGCGCGTGCTGTGTCCGCCTCCCGCCATGCCGCGCCGGCGCGCGGTCTCGCCCGCGCAGAACCAATCAACCGAGGTGGAGTCATGAGACTGTCGCTCGCCATCAAGTTCAATCTGGTGTTCCTCGCGGTTTTCGTCGTCGGCTTCGTGTCGGCCGGGTTCGCCGCGCGCGAGTTGCTGCGTCGCGCGGCCATCGACGAGACCGTTCAGAATGCGCGCGTCCTCATGGAAGCGGCGAGCGCGGCGCAGAACTACACCGCGACGCAAGTCACGCCGCTTTTGCAGACGCAGCTCAAATACAGCTTCGTGCCGCAATCGGTGCCGGCCTTCTCGGCGGTCGAAACGCTGATGACGCTGGAAAAGCGCCTCGCGGGCTACTCCTATCGCTCGACGATGCTGAACCCGACCAATCCGCGCGATCGTCCCTCGGACTGGGAAACGGATGTCATCCGCCATCTGCACGACAAGCCCGAGCTCAAGGAGATCGTCGGACTGCGCGACACGCCGACCGGGCAGAACCTGTATATCGCACGCCCGAACCGCATCAATGACGCCGCCTGCATGGAGTGTCACAGCGTGCCCTCGCGCGCCCCGAAAACGCTCATCGACAAATACGGTCCAAACAACGGCTTCAACTGGGCGATGCACGATGTCATCGGCGCGGATTTCGTCTCGGTGCCGATGGCGCTGCCCGTCGCGCGCAGCGATGCTGTCCTGCGCACCTTCCTCGGCTCGCTCTTCGCCGTGTTCGTGCTGTTGCTGATCGCGCTGAACGTAACGGTGCATCTGCTCGTCACGCGGCGTATCCGCGCCCTCTCGCGCGCCGCCGACGAAGCCAGCCTCGGACAACTCGACGGCGCGAACTTCACCGAGCGCGGCCGCGACGAGATCGCCTCGCTCGCCGCGTCGTTCGCGCGCATGAAGACGAGTCTCGTGGAAGCATTCAAGATGATCGAGGCATGAGGTGAAAGCCGCCGCGATGGACCCGCCGCGCATCGCGCAACTGGGCAAGTACCGCATCGACGCGGTGCTGGGCGCGGGCGCGATGGGCGTGGTCTATCGCGCCTTCGATCCGCACATCGAGCGGCATGTCGCGTTGAAGACGGTGCGCCGCGAACTGTTCGAAACCGGCGAGCGCGCGAGTCTGATGACGCGCCTGCGCAGCGAGGCGCAGGCCGCCGGACGGCTCGCGCATCCGAACATCGTCGGCGTGTACGACTATGGCGAAGCCGATGACACCGCCTATATCGCGATGGAACTCGTCAGCGGACACGCACTGAAGCCCTTGCTCGACGCGGGCCGTCCGCTCGCACTCGCGACCGCGCTCGACTGGTTCGCGCAACTGCTCGCCGCGCTCGGCTTCGCGCACGAGCACGGCGTCGTGCATCGCGACATCAAGCCCGCGAACCTGCTCGTCAGCGAGCAAGGCCGGCTGAAGGTCGCGGACTTCGGCGTCGCGCATGTCGAATCGTCGACGCTGACGCTGGCGGGCGCGATGATCGGCACCCCTTGCTATATGTCACCCGAGCAGTTCACGGGAGAGCCCGTCGATGGGCGCTCCGACCTCTTCTCCGCCGCGATCGTGCTCTATCAGATGCTCACCGGATGCCGGCCGTTCGCGGGCGCATCGCAGGCGGAAGTGATGCGGCAAGTCATGCACGAGACGCCGCGCTTGCCGTCCGTCTGCAACCCGGCGCTGCCGCCCGGAATCGATGACGTGCTGATGCGCGCGCTGTCGCGTCGTCCCGCCGCACGCTTTCAGACGGCCGATGCGCTGCGGCAGGCGCTTCAGCATGTCTCCGACGGCAGGCCCGCAACCCCGGACGACTGCACGATTCTCGAAGCGCCGACGGCGACGCCAGCCCCTCCGCTCGCATCATCGGGCACGGGCTCATGGCGCGGAGATTCGTTGCCATCGCTCACGATGTGGCCCGCCGCCACGCTCGCCTCGGTCGAGGCGCGACTTGCCGCGCAGATCGGGCCGGTCGCGCGTCTGCTTGTACGGCGTGCGGCGGCGCGTATCGCGGATGCGCCGGATCTGCCCGCGCTCGTCGCGCTGCTCGCGCCGCATGTGCCTTCCGATCGCGGCCGCGCGCAGTTCGTCGCCGCCTTCGCGGACGGGTCGGGGACGGGCACGGCGCAAGGGGCGACATCGCCTTCTTCATCGCTCGATGCGCAAGAGGTGCGGGCCGCCGCGCTCAAGCTCGCCGTTTATCTCGGGCCGATCGCCACCATCATCGCGAAACGCGAGGCCGCTCGTGCGGCCAGCCTGCGCGCGCTGTACGAACGGCTCGCGGTGGCGATCTCCGATGAACACGACCGCGCGCGTTTCCAGCGCGACGCCGGACTGTAGCGCCCGTTCACCACGACACGCATCCGAAGGAGCACGACCGATGAATCCCGACACGCTCATCCGCCGCGCGCCAGTCCGCCTTGCCGCATGCACGGCGTCCGGCCTCACCGACCCCGGCCGCGTACGCCGCGAGAACCAGGACCGCTTTCTGATCGATCCGGCGCTGAACCTCGTCGCGGTCGCGGACGGCATGGGCGGCCACGCCTGCGGCGCGCGCGCCAGCGCGACCGCGCTCGACTGCATCGCCACGCGGCTCGCCGCCGATACGACCTGTCGCGCTCACGCCGGCATCTCGCACTCCGACGATCCCGACGCCACCGTGCACGATGCCTCGGCATGCGCGATGCGCGCCGCCGCCGACGCGCTCGACCACGCCAACGCGACGCTTCACGCGATGAACCTGCGCGAAGGTCTCGCGCACCGCTCGATGGGCACCACGCTGACCGGCATCTGGCAGCCGTCCGGCTCGGCGCGGCTGATTTCGCTGCACATCGGCGACAGCCGCCTCTATCGCTATCGCGACGGCGCGCTCACGCAACTGTCGCGCGACCAGACGCTCTATCAGCAGGCGCTGGAGCGCGGCGTCATCGAACATTTGCCACCGCGCAATGTGTTGCTGCAGGCGCTCGGCCCGCTGCCGTCGATCGCGCCCGTCGTCGAAGCGCATGCGTGGCTGCCCGGCGACCGCTATCTGCTGTGCAGCGACGGGCTGCATGGCGAGGTGCCGCATGGCGAAATCGAAACGGTCCTCGCAGCGACGACGCCGCAAACCATCGACGACGCCTGCGAGCAACTGGTGGCGCTCGCGCTCGATGCGGGCGGCAAGGACAACATCACGGCGGTCATCGCCTGCTTCGACGGTTGCTAACCGGCACGGTCATCGAAGAGCGCCGCGACGAACGCGGGATCAGGCAGACCTGCGCTCGTGCGCGCCGATTCCGCGTGCCACCAGACACTCGTTCCCCAGCCTCCCGCATGCGACGGCGTCGAAACCTCATTCGCGTCATATTCTGGCGATAGCGCCAGCAATCCGGCATCGAAATCCGCGAGACTTGCGCCCTTGTCGAGCGTCGCGAGCGCGAGCGCGCCGCAACGCGCAAACCACGCGTGCGCATACGGACGCCAGATAGACCACGCGCCCGGTTCGACGGGCGCGGCGATCGTCAACGGAAAATGCCGGCCCGCGCTGTCGACGCTCGGCATCAGCACGCCTGCCCAGCCATCCGCACCCAGCACGCCGCCGCCGAGCGCGAAGCACCACAGCGGGGCGGTCAGATACGAATTGAGCCACGCACGCCCGCGCGCCGCGCGGCCCGCGAGCAGGCCCGCCTGCAACATCGCGTCCCAGGGACCGACAAAACTTTGCGGCAGACGCCGCGTCACGAAATCGCCGTTGCCGCGCAGCTTGCCGAAGCATCCGGCGACACCCGGCGATGCCATCACAGATGCTCCGGACAGCGAAACTGTTCGAGCGGCGCGCGCCGGAACGGATTGACGACGCTCGTCGCGTCCAGCTCCAGCACGGCCTTGCGTCCGGCGGAATCGAGCGTGAGCTTGTAGCGGTCCGGCTGGGCGGTGGCGTCGAGCCTGCCCGCATCGATCAGATGCAGGAGCGCCCACGGACCGCTCGCGTCGAGCGGCGCGGCTTGCGTCGCCGAAGCCGGATCGAACTGCGCGCTCGCGCGGCCCGTGTTCTTGCCGCTCGGCCACTGCAACAGCATCGACTGAAGGCCGTCCTGTCTGAGCGCAAGCTGCTGCCCGTCGATGTCGAGATTGAGTTGCGTCAGCGCCGGATCGAACGCAAGCGCCTTCACGCGAAAGCGGATCGACATGTCGCGGCTGCCGTCGTGGAAGAACGCATCGCGGATCTGCGCGGCGCGCTGGAATTGCGCGAGGGCGTCGCGCGGCATGCCCGCCGGCGGCGTGCCGGCGCGCCATTGCCAGACCGGCCCGCTCGTATCGACCAGCGCGGCGAGGTTCTTCTGGAAGAAATCGTCGATGAGGCCGCCCGGCGCGAACAGCTTGCCGAAATCGTCGGCGGCGACGTCGCGGGTCGACGCGCGCACGAAAGGATAGCGGCCATCGAGCGCGCGGCGGCACAGCGGGCCGGCGTTCGCGTTCCACTGCGCATCCAGCCGGGCGCGCTCGCCGCCTTCGAGGAGCGCCGTGCCCGCCGTTGCGATCGACGCGGCGACCGGCGTGAGCGGCGCCGGGCTCGTCTGGCTCGCGAGCCGCAGCTTGCCGAGCGCATCGCCGGCGGGCGCGGGCTGACCCATTCGGCGCGCGGCGTCGGCGGCATCGAGATAGACGGCCGCGTCCTTGAGCGGCGCGAGCGCGCGATCGAGCGCCGTGGCGTCGCCCGGCTTGCCCGCGAGCTGATGCAGCGGCTGGAAGTGGTCATCGACGCGCGTCGGCGAATTCGCGCCGAGCGTCGTCTCGCGCGCCGCCGCGACGATGAACTTCCTGAGCGGCGAGTCGGGCGCGGACAGCTCGTTCGCGACACGCGCGCCATCGGCGAGACCGGTGACGGGCGCGGCGGTCACATCGTCGAGCAGTGCGTCCCATGCGTGGATATACGCGTCGAAGTAACGCTCGTCGAGTGCGGCGCGCAACGCGGCGATGCCGTCGTGCGTGAGCGCGACGTCTTCGCGCCCGAGCACCCACGCGTCCTTCTCGACATTGGCGAGCGCGGCGTCGCGCAAGCGCGTGTATTGTGCGTAGCCGGCGCGGGTGTACGCGCCCGCGACGCCCGCCGTGAGCGGCGCGCCGCTCGTGCGCCGCAGCAACAGCGGCGCATTGGGTCCGGCCGCGGCGCTCACGCTGAACGCGGCGATGTTGCCCTGCGCGAGTTCGCCGTCCACCCGGTTGCCGACGCGCTGCGACAGCGGCAGCTCCGCCAGGCGCGCACGCGCCGCCTTGATGAGCGCGTCGTCGAGCGGAAGCGACGGATCGAAGTGCGTCTTGTCGAACAGCGCGGCGAGATGCGCGTCGAGCGCGCTGCGCTGCGCGGGACTCGCGTCGCCCGCGAGCGCCGGAACCAGATGCGCGCGCAGCGCGGCGGCGTCGAAATGGCGCGCGTCGCCGAGCATCAGATAGGCGCGCAGCGCTTCATATCGATACGCTTCGGATGACGAACCGTTTCCCGTTGCGCCATCGTGCAATTCCTGCGTCAGTTTGCCGACTGCGAGCGGCAGCAAGGTCTGATCGAGCAGTCGCCGGTACGTCACGCGCGCCTCCTGACCGAGCTTGTCGCCCTGATAGAGCCAGAGCCGCGTGAGCCACGGCACCGGCTTGCCGGCGTCCGCATAACCGCCGGGCAGCGCGCGCGCCGCGTCCAGGAGCGGCAGCACCGCGAGCGGATCGGCGGCCGCGTTCGCCTCGCGCGCCAGTTGCCCGACATGCTGCGTCGCGCGCTCGAACTCGGCGACATAGGCGCGATTGCGCTGATAGCTCACGGCCATGCACCCGAGCGCGAGCGCGAGCGTCACGCCGACCAGTGCGAGCGCGCCGCGCCGCAGCCACGCGCTGCAGCGCTCGAAGCGGGCGTTCGCACCCACGAGCCCGGCTTCCGCGATCACCACGTCCTTGAGCATCCGGTTGATGAAATACGCGCGCCCCGACGCATCGCGGTTATACGCGGCGTCGCGACGCAAGCCGAGCGATTGCGCGATGCTGCTGATCGCGCGGTCGATCGGCCGGCCGTGCTGCGTGCCGCTCGTGAAATAGACCCCGCGCAAAAGCGGCGACGCCTCGAAGCGCGTGCCGCGAAACGCGCCGTCGAGAAAACGGCCGAGCGCCGGTTGCAGCCCCGCGAACTGCTGCGCGAAGCCATAGATGCGCGCGCGCCGCGCGACGTCCGTCTCACGCTGCATGCGATGCAGCACGCGCGCCTGCAGCCGTGTGCCGAGCGCATCGAATTCGGCGGGGAATGCGCCGAGCGCCGCGCTCGCTCCCGGCGATTCGTCGAGCGCGAAGGTGATGCCCCAGACCTGGTTGCGCTCCGCTTCGCCAAGATCGTCGAAGAACTCGGTGAAGCCCGCGAGCAGATCGCACTTCGTCACGACCACATACACCGGAAAGCGCACGCCGAGCCGCTCGCTCAGTTCCGTGAGACGGCTGCGGATCGTGCGGATGTGCGCATCGCGGGCGGCGTCGTCCTCGCGCACGAGATCCGCCGCCGACAGCGTGACGATGACGCCGTTCAGCGGCCGCCGCGGCCGGTACTTGCGCAGCAGTTGCAGGAAGCCCGTCCACGCGGATTCGTCGGCCTGTGCGTCGCTGTCCTGCGTCGTGAAGCGGCCGGCCGTGTCGACGAGCACGGCGTCGTCGGTGAACCACCAGTCGCAGTGACGCGTGCCGCCGACGCCGCCGATCGCGTCCTCGCCCAGCGTCTCGCGAAGCGGAAAGCGCAGGCCGGAATGCGCGAGCGCCGTGCTCTTGCCGGTGCCCGGCGCGCCGATGAACATGTACCACGGCAACTGATAGACCCATTGACGGCCGTTGACGCCTTTCATGCGCGCCTGCCGCAGGATCGCGAGCGCCTGCTCGAAGCGCTCGCGCAGCACCGCGAGCTCCGCGCTGCCGGCCGCTGCCGCCTGTCCCCGCCCCGCCATGCTGGTCATGAAGCGCAGATTGACGAGCCGCGCGGCGACGAGGCGCGCGCCCCAGACGAGCCCCCACACGGCGACGAGCGCGGCCATCGCGATCCAGCGGCTGCGTGGCGTCTCGAGCGGCGCGTGGCCATCGAACGCGAACAGCGGCCCTTCGAACCACACGACGACGAGCAACGCGAGCACGCCCGCGAGCGTGAGCCATTGCGGCGTCCTGAGCGTTCCTGCGATCTTTTTCATCGATGTCTCCATGCTGATCTGTGTCCCGGACGCGTCACGACGACGCGCCGGGCGCGAGCAGCGTGATCTCCACGCGGCGGTTTTTTGCGCGGCCTGCGGGCGTGTCGTTCGACGCGAGCGGTTCGGCGTCGCCGCGCCCTTCGGCCGAAAAGCGCGCGGGCGTGCCGGTGAGCGACGCGAGCATCGCGCGCACGCTATCGGCGCGAGCCTGCGACAGATGCCAGTTCGACGGGAAGCGCGCGGACACGAGCCGCTGATCGTCGGTATGGCCGGTCACGACGACCTTGCCGGGCACGCCCGCGAGCGCCTGCGCGATGCGCCCGATCAGCGTGTCGTAGGCGGGATCGAGCGTCGCGCTGCCGGAGGCGAACAGGTTGTCGCCGTTGATCGTGACGATCGAGCGGTCGGCCGCCTCGCGCACCGAAACCAGACCTTCGCGAATCTCGGGCGCGAGGAAGGCCGCGAGATTCGCGGCGGCGGCGGGCATCGCGGCGGGCGCGATCACGCTCGCGGGCGCGGCGGGCCGCTCGCTCACGCGAATGCGATCGAGCGCTTCGAACACGGGGTCGGACGTGCGATTCAGGCTCATCGCGAGCGCGATGTGCGTCGCCACCACCACGACGCCCGCGAGTGCTGCGCAGACCCACGGCGGCATGCGCTGGCCGAGCGGCCGGCGCGCGCGTTCGGCGGGCCGCCAGTGCACCGATAGTTCGTTCTCGAACGCGCCGCGCTGGTCGCGGATGATGCGTTCGAGCCGCTCGCGCACGGAGTCGAGCTGGCTGCGTCCGCCGTCGATCAGGCGATAGCGTCCTTCGAAACCGAGCGACAGGATCACGTACAGAAGCTCCAGCACGTCGATGTTGCGCGCCGGGTCCTGCGCGAGCCGCTGCAGGATCAGAAAGAAGCGCTCGCCGCCCGACGCCTCGTTGTGAAAGGTCACGAGCAGGCTGCGGCTCGCCCAGACGCCGCTGCCCCACGGCGTGCCCGAGATCGCCTCGTCGATGCAGGTGCACAGGCAATAGCGCGCAGCCGCGAGCTTTTCGGTATCGATGCGGCTTGCGCGGGCCTCGTGCTCGAAGGCGCGCACCATGCGCACGAGTTCGCCTCGCAGCGCTTCGATATCGGTCATCGCGGCCCGTTGACGCAGTGGCAACGCCAGTTCGATGAGCGGATTCGCCGCGCGCACGAGCGGGTTCAGGCCGCTCGCGGCGGGCAGCGCCGGGGCGCGCGGTGCGTCTTCCGTGCGCGCATGCTCTGCAAAGCGTCCGCCCGGCTGCGGAATCAGAATGGTGTCGTCCGGGTCGAAGCCGGCTTGCGGCAAAGCGGGTGCATTCACGATGCGTTCCTTCGTCGAATGAAGCGGGGGATTCACGGGCGGATCGCCCAGAACTCGAACTCGATACCGGGAAAATCCCCCGCGACGTGCAGCGCCACGCCCGCCGAAGTCGCGAACTGCCGCCACAGATCGCCGCCGCGTTCCAGCTCGAAATAGGTGAAGCCGGCATGGAACGGCAACTGGCGCGGCGCGACCGCCAGCGCACGCAGCGCGATGCCCGGCAATTGCAGATTGACGAGATCGCGGATGCGCTCGACCGGCCCGAGCTTGGCCTGCTGCGGAAAGCCGTTGAGCAACGCGGCGGGCGCGAGATCGGCCTTCACCGCCAGCACGAAGCTCGCCGAGCGGAACAGCTCGCGGTCCGGCACGATCGCCACGCGCAGGCCGTACTTGCGCTCTTCCAGCGCGATCGGCACGGCGTGCGGGTCCATCACGGCTGCGAGCGCGGCGCGCAGCGCGTTGACGATCGGCGTAAAGGTCTCGTCGAGCCGTTCGTGGCGATAACCCGGGAACGCGCCCGGACGCTTGCCGGACAGGCTGAAGGTGGCGAGCTCGCCCGCCAGTTGCAACGCGTGCTGATGCAGGTCGTGCGGATGCAGACCGGTCGTCGACGCAATCCCCGCAAACAACGGCTCGGCCCGGTTGAGCACTTGTAGCAGCAGAAAATCGGCGATCTCCGCCGCGCCGGTCGCGGCGGGCTGGGCGAGGCGCGCGGCGAGCGCATCGGCGCGCTGATGCATGAGGCCCGTGAGTTCGTCGACGAATCCGCACAGCCGGCGCGACACGCGATAGTCGAGGCACGGCGGCGCGTAGGCGGCATCCAGCACGATGCTGTTGTCCGCGCGACGCTCGACGATGCGCGCGATCCCGAGCGACGTATGCGCGTGCGCCACGTCCTCCTCGAACGCGAGGCGCAGTTGCAGCTTGCCGACCTGCACGAGCGCGGCGCCGGTCGCGCCCTCGTTGCTGTCGAGCACTTCCGTTTCCGCGATGCGGTGGCGCGCGAAGCCATCGTGACCGGCGTGCGCCGCGTACGCCGCTTCGGGCGCGCCGTGACGCGCGACGGGCAGCGCGAGCACGACCGTCAGATCGCGCGCGTCCTCGGGCACGGCGAGCGGCAGCGGGAGTTCATCGTCGGCGGGAAGCCGGAACGGACTGCCATCGGGCAGCACGCCCGCGCACGCATTCAGCGCGATGCGGCCGAGCTTCAGTTGCTCGACATCGATCTCCAGTTCCGAAAAGCCGAACGCATAGGGCCGCAAGGCGGCGCAGCGCGCGTCGATCTGCGCGCGCACATAGCGGTCGTGCTGCTGCAGATGCTGCGGCTGAAGCAGCATGCCTTCGGACCAGATCACCTTGTTGTTCCTGGACATCGTCGCCTCGCGCTTGGATTCAATGAAGGATGGAAGGAGCGAGCGGCTTCGCATCGGCGAAACCGTTCGCCTGCCGCTCGTATGCGTCGTTGAAAGCGCTGCCGGACAGCGCCTGAAGGTCGTCGGCGCTTGCGCGCGTCAGTTCGGCATGCAGCGCCACCAGACGCTCCCACTGACGCGCCTTGCGGCACGCGGGCAGCCAGTCGAACCAGCCGCGTCGGGTGTCGGCAGCGGCTATCGCTTGAGGATCGAAGCGGCCGAGCAGATGTTGCATCGCCGCGCGGGTGCCCGCGAGGACCGCGAGTTCGTGACGGCGGATATCGTCGAAGGCGCTTTCGAGCGCGGTCTGCGCGGGCAGATAGCCGGCGCTCGCGCCACGCAGCATCTGCCCGAGCGCGCCGTCGCCGTCGGGGAAGAACTTGAGCGGGTTGTTGTCGCGCTGGACGAGCATCGTCGTGTCGAGGCTGATTTCGCGCTTCATCACCGAGCGCGACAGCAGCACGTCCACCACGCCTCGCACCGCCGTGCGCAGCATCGCGCCCGCGAGACGCGCGATCTCGGCGGCATCGCGTGTGCCGAGCGCGGCGGCATCGATGCGCATGCCGTCGAGCAGCGCCGCGTAGGCCGATTCGGCGATGGCGTCGTTCGCCGCGACCGTCGTGTGAATCGGCAGCTCCGGGGCGCTCGTGCAAGGCACAAGCGCGATGTCGCCGAGCGGGTCGTAGTCGTGCGGAATGCCGCCCGCCGGCGCATGCGGCGTCGAGCGCACGGGCGGCACGTAGGCGACCTGCTCGGGCGGTACGTGATCGCTCTGCGATCCGACGAACGCCGCATGGCCGTCGAGCCGATGGAGCGCTTCCTGTTCACCGCCGAGCGGATCGAAGCGCGGACCCGGCAGCGGCGAATCCGCGAGCACCGCCGCGCAGGCGAGCGGATCGTGCGCGAACGCCTGCACCGCGCCCGCTTCGTGCACGCTCGCCGCGTCCAGCGGATCGAAGCCGCGACGGTCGTGTACGCCGAGCGGCGCGTCGAAAGCCGCGGCGGGTGCGCGCGCCATCGTGCGCACGCCGAGCCGGTAGCCGCCGATTTCCAGCACGTCGCCATCGCCGAGCGGCGCGGGCTGGCCGCCCGCGAGCGGCCGGCCGTTGACCCGGCTCGGATTGCTGCCGAGATCGGCGAGCCGCCAGCCGTCCTCGCTCCAGTCGATCCGAGCATGCACACGCGACACGGTCTTCGCCGCATCCGGCAACGTCAGCACGTTGCCGGGGCCGCGTCCGATGGTGCCGCCCGCCGCGCCGAAGCGACAAGCGAGCGGCGCATCGGGCGCGCTGCCCTGATAGCTCTCCACCGTGAGCGTGAGATACATGGAGTCTCCTTCGCGTTCGTTCATCTGGA
The DNA here is from genome assembly GCF_046030135.1 of Caballeronia jiangsuensis. Taxonomy (NCBI): domain Bacteria; kingdom Pseudomonadati; phylum Pseudomonadota; class Betaproteobacteria; order Burkholderiales; family Burkholderiaceae; genus Caballeronia; species Caballeronia jiangsuensis. Next base: position 115,658 of record NZ_JAQQDB010000007.1, on the reverse strand, counting down.
ACCGTCATCGGCCTGGCGGGGCGCGGCGGGCGCATCGGGCGACGCGTTCGCCGCGCCGGCCCCACCGCCTCCACCGCCGCAATTGATCTGCACGACCACGCCGTCGATCGACACCGGCCCGGCCGCGCTGATCGCGATGCCGGACGGTCCGAGCACGATGGTGTTGCCGCCCGCCTTGAGCGTGAGCGTCACGCCGGCCTCGATGGTGACGTTCGCCCCGCCCTTCACATCGACGTTAACACCCGCCCCCACCGAAATATTCGCCCCGCTTTTGTGATGCGTATCGCCGCCGATATCGAGGGAAAATTTGCCGCCGACCCGCGTGCGCTGGGCGCCCTGCACCTCCTCGCTGCGATTTCCGCCGCAGCGCGCGTAATCGTCCTGCTCGACGATTACATGGCGCTCGTTACCGATGCGCGTGAGCGCGTCGTGCTTCACCCAGGTTTCGAGATCGCGCTCGGCGTGAAAGAACAGTTGCTCGGCATCCTTCGTATCGTCGAAACGCATTTCGTTGAAGCCGTTGCCGCCTTTCGTCGAATTGCTCTTGAGCGTGGTGCGGGCCATTTTCGCGGGCAGTTCGTAAGGTGTCGTCTGCGCGGCGTTGTAGACGCTGCCGATCACGAGCGGCTGATCCGGATCGCCTTCGATGAAATGCACCAGCACTTCCTGTCCGATGCGCGGCAGGAAGAACGCGCCGTAGCCCTTGCCGGCCCAGGGCTGCGCGACGCGCACCCAGCAGCGCTGCAGCGACTCGCGCGACGCCTCCGGTTCGAGTTGCTCCCAATGAAACTGCACCTTGATGCGGCCGTATTTGTCGGTATGAATCTCTTCGCCCTTCGGTCCGACGACGACCGCCGTCTGCGGTCCCGCGACGCACGCGCGCGGCGTGCTGCGTGCGGCGCGAAATCCGGCGTCGCGCGGCAACGCCGTGAACGCGCAATCGAACACGGGCGGCCGGTCGCGTGCATCGAAAGTGGAAATATAGTCATCCGAATTGATTTCATACTCGGCCGAAACGACGAGATACTCGCCGTTGTGCTGCGCGAGCGGATGATCGCTCAGATGCACGACCCCGCCCGGCCAGATGGCGCGCGCAGTCGTGCGCGCGTTCACGCAGACATTGCCCGCCTGATGCGCCTCGACGCGCGCGCGTGCGAGACGCTCGGCATCCTCGTGGCGCGTGTAGCCGGGCGCGTGCTCCTGCATCGCGTAGACGGGCTCATCGAAGCGCTTCACGCGATGCGCACGCGCGACGAGACCTTGCTGCGCCGATTGCGACGGCTTCTCGAAGTCGTAATCGTTGATCTCGACGATGCCCGTCGCCACTTCGCCGCCCGTGGACCATGCGTAGACCCACTCGTGCTCGTGCGGCGCGGCGGTCTGCGCGCGAAAGGGCAGCGCGTTGCAATGCGGCGTCGCGCCATGCACCTGCGACGAATCCGTGAGAATCAGCCGATGCTTGCCGCCCCGATGCTCGACGTAGTAGTAAATGCCTTCGCGCTCGGCGAGCCGGCTCACGAAATCGAAATCCGTCTCGCGGTACTGCGCGCAATGTTCGAGGCTCGGATAGCTCGCCGAGCACTTGTTCTCGAAGTCGATGTGATAGTCCGCGAGCACGCGGCCGATGATCGCGGGCACGGTCATCCGGTGAAAGAAGCGGCAATGCGATGCGCGCGTGAGCAGCCACAGGCGCGGGCGCACCGTCGCGCGATACAGCGCCGGGCGATTCGGCTGCGTGCTCGCGGGCCGCGCCAGCTCGAACGCCGTGACGATGCCGTTGTACTCGCGCGTGCCGCCCGACGGAATCGCCAGCGACAGCGAGAAGTCGCTGCCGAGCATCTTCGCGATGTCGAGATTCGAGCGATCGGCGAGCAGTTCGAGATCCCATTGCGCGAGGCGCCCCAGTTCCTCGCGTCCGCGCATGCGATAGAGCACGAGCGCGTTCGTGCCGAGCGCGCAGGTCACCTGCGCGATGCGATCGTTGTCGGTGAGCATCATCGGTGGCCTCGTCGTTCAGGGAATCTGCGTTTCGCACGTCGCCGGATCGACGACCGTCACCACGCCGCCCCAGTTGCAGAGGCATTTGGAGACGTTGTCGAGCGACGGCTGATTGCCGAGCAGCACCGTGACCGCGCCGGGCACCCAGGGCGCGAGTGTCGCGGGCACGCAGGGCATCGGCGTCGGCGTGCCGAGCGCGGCGGCGGTGGCCGCGGCGACCTGCGGGTTCGCCTGCGAGGTGCACATGCCGAACGGCATGATGTTCACGAGCGGCTCGTGATCCATGATGTTCGCGGCAATCGACCCTTCGCAGCGCACGCGATTGACGGGCAGCACGACGAGCGCGGACGGCGTCATGCCGAACGAGCATTGCAGCGTCGCGCCCATGACGACTTGTTGTGGCATGACCGGCTCCTCAATCGAACGAATAGGTGAACTCGCCGTCGCATACGCCGACTTCGACTTTCGCCACGCTGCGGCCATCGACGAGACGGCTCAGAAATTCCGTGCTCACGCGCGGCAGCACGGTGTTGGTGAGAATCGCGTCGATCATGCGGCCGCCGCTCGCGAGTTCCGTGCAGCGCCGCGCAATCTGCGCGACCACCGCGTCGTCCCAGGCGAAGCTCACGCGCTGCCGCTCGCCGATACGCCGCCCGATGCGCGCGAGCTGGAGGCGGATCACCGCATCGAGCATCGCTTCGTCGAGCGGGTAGTACGGAATCACCGCGACGCGCCCGAGCAGCGCCGGCGGAAATGCTTCGAGCAGCGGCTCGCGCAACGAGCGCGCGATGTCTTCCGGCGGCGGCGCTTCACGCCCGCCGCCGCACAGATGCGTGATGAGCTCGGTGCCGACATTGGTCGTGAGCAGAATCAGCGTGTTGCTGAAATCGATTTCGCGCCCTTCGCCGTCTTCCATGCGGCCCTTGTCGAAGACCTGGAAGAAGAGCTTGTGGACGTCCGGGTGCGCCTTCTCGAACTCGTCGAGCAGCACGACGCTATAGGGACGGCGTCGCACCGCTTCGGTGAGCACGCCGCCCTCGCCATAGCCGACATATCCCGGCGGCGCGCCCTTCAAGAGCGACACGGTGTGCGCTTCCTGGTACTCGCTCATGTTCACGGTGACGACGTTGTCCTCGCCGCCATACAGCGCCTCGGCGAGCGCGAGCGCGGTTTCGGTCTTGCCGACGCCCGAGGTGCCCGCCAGCATGAACACGCCGACCGGCTTGCAGGGATCGTCGAGACCGGCGCGCGCGGTCTGCACGCGGCGCGCGATCATGTGCATCGCGTGATCCTGTCCGACGATGCGGCGGTTCAGCGTCGCGGCCAGATCGAGCACGCTGGCGGCTTCGTCGCGCACCATGCGGCCCACCGGGATGCCGGTCCAGTCCTGCACCACCGATGCGACCGCGTGCGCATCGACGCCCGGCAGGATCAGCGGCGTTTCGCCCTGGCGCTGGGCGAGTTCATCGGTCAGCGCTTTCAGGTCGGGAAGCGCGACGGACTCGCCGCCCGCTTCGATCGCCCGCCGCGCCGCGAGAATGCGCCCGACGAGCGCACGCTCCGCCTCCCAGCGCGCGGTGAGATCGGCGAGGCGCGCACATTCGGATTCGAGCCGCGCGGCAACATCGGCGGCGCGTTCGCGCGTATCGATGCCGAGCGCCGCTTCACGCGCGACGATCTCGCTTTCCGTCGTCCACGTCTCGATGCGCCGCTTCGCATCGTCGATGGCGGGCGGCAGCGCCTGCTGGCTCACCGCGACGCGCGCGCAGGCGGTGTCGAGCAGGCTCACGGCCTTGTCGGGCAACTGGCGCGCGGGAATGAAGCGATGCGAAAGCTTCACCGCCGCCTCCAGCGCCTCATCGAGCACCTGCACGCCGTGATGCCGCTCCATCTTGCGCACGAGGCCGCGCATCATCGCGATCGCGCCGGCTTCCGTCGGCTCCGGCACCTTGACCACCTGAAAGCGCCGCGTGAGCGCCGGGTCCTTCTCGATGTGCTTCTTGTATTCGACCCACGTCGTCGCCGCGATCGTGCGCAGCGTGCCGCGCGCGAGCGCGGGCTTGAGCAGGTTGGCGGCGTCGCCGGTGCCCGCCGCGCCGCCCGCGCCGACGAGCGTGTGCGCCTCGTCGATGAAAAGAATCACCGGCTTGTCCGACGCCTGCACCGCTTCGATCACCTGCTTCAGCCGGCTCTCGAACTCGCCCTTCACGCTCGCGCCCGCCTGCAGCAGACCGACATCGAGCGTGCGCACGACGGCGTCGCGCAACGCAGGCGGCACGTCCCCCGCGACGACGCGCTGCGCGAAGCCTTCCACCACCGCCGTCTTGCCGACGCCCGCCTCGCCGGTCAGGATCGGGTTGTTCTGCCGCCGCCGCATGAGAATGTCGATGACCTGGCGAATCTCCGTGTCGCGCCCGACGATCGGATCGAGCTTGCCCTCGCGCGCTTCGGCGGTCAGATCGACGGTGTAGCGGGCGAGCGCGTCGTTCTGCGCGAGCGGCGCGACGGGTTCCGCCGCGGGCGCAGCCTGCGCTTCCGGCGAGCCGTCGAGCAGCGCGTCGAAACGCGCGGACAGCGCATCGAAGCTGATCTTCTCGAACTGGCGCGACAGCGCGTAGAGCGCATTGCGCAGGTTCGGCGTGCGCAACATGCCGATCACGAGATGCCCGCTGCGCACCTTCGAGGCATTGAACATCAGCGAGCCGAAGACCCAGCCGCGCTCGACGGCTTCATCGACTTGCGCGGAGATATCGGAAACGGCTGTCGCGCCGCGCGGCAGACGATCGAGCGCGGCGGTCAGATCGCGTTCGAGCGCGGCCTCGTCCAGCTCGAAATGCCGCACGAGGCGGCGCAGATCCGAATCCGCCGCGAGCAGAATCTGATGCACCCAGTGCGCCAGTTCGACATACGGATTGCCGCGCAGCTTGCAGAACGCCGCGCCGTTTTCGATCGCACGATAGGCAAGCGGATCGAGCTTGCCGAACAGGGCCATGCGGCTGATTTCAGTCATGAGAAGTCTCCTTGCGTGGGGGCTTGCTTGTGGTTCGCTTGCGCCTGCCCGGCGATCACGACCCGATGGTTGTCATGGACCGGCGCGCCGCTCGTGAGCCAGGTGTTCCAGCCGATGCGCGCGCCTTTCGTCGAATTGCCTTGCAGACGCAGCGGCGGCACTTCCTCGCGCTTCAGATGCAGCGCCACGTCCCAGTCGAGCGGTTCGCGCACGTAGTTGCGGACCCAGTCGGCGAGTTTCGCGAGGCTCGCGCCGCCCGGCAGAAAGCGCATGAAATCGACATAGCCGAGCGGTCCGATCACGATGCGAAACTTGTGCTGGCAGTCCCAGACCCGCGTGCCGACGACCGTCGATACGCCGAGCCGCGCGCCGGACAGACGTGTGCGCGCGTCTTCCGGCAGCGCGATCCAGTGGCCGCGCCACGGCTCGATCGACACGTTCACGCCGAAAAAACGCGCGAGAATCAGCCGCAGTCCGCCAGCGTGGCGCGTCGGCGCGGCGAGCACGCCCGCGAAGTGACGCTTGGCGGAATCGGGCACGGCGTCGCGATCGGCGAGTGCGGGCGCGCCGAGGCCGAACAGGCTGCCAACGTAGCCCGCGAAGCGATCGTCGCGCGGACGGTCGGCGCTCACGACCGGCTGCGCATCCGCCCACGCGCGGTAGAACAGCGACAGCATCCGGTGATGGAACACGTCGAGAAAGCGCGCGAGCGTCGGATCGTTCGCGTTGCGCGCGCGCTCGCGCACGTAGGCGGTGAGGTGCGTCGGCAGCGGGCCGTTCGGTCCGAGCAGGCCGAGAAAATTCACCGCGAGCCGGCCGGGCTTGCCGTCCTCGCCCGGCACGAAGTCGCCGAGCGTCGTCGGATGAAAGATCAGTTCCGGGTCTTGCGAAAGCCGCACGGCGTCGTCGCGCACGGACAACGAGCGGCCGAGACGCGGACGCTCCCCATGCGCCTGCTCGATCAGCCGCAGCGCCTGAAAGAAGTCGAAGCGGCGGGCGTCGTGGGCGAGCATGCCGTCGATGGTCAGAGCGTCGCGCATCGTCCGATCCTCGCGGGCCACTGCATGACGGGGCCACGCGCAAGCGTCGCGACCTGGGTCTCGGTGAACGAATTGATCGACACGTATTGCGCGAAGAACTGCGCGAGCACCGCGCCGAGCAGAAACGCGCTCGCGCCCTCGAACGCGGCGTCGTCGAAGTGCAGCGTGATCGCGAGGCCGCGCCCGTAGACGATCGGACCCGGCGAAGGCAGACGCCGCACGACCGGCGCGCACGACACCGAGCGCAGCCCTTCGACCTGCCGGTGCGCGGCGGCATCGTCGGCGGGGCAATAGAGCGCGAGCAGTTCGCGCAGCGCGCGGGCGCCTTCCTGCTCGTTGGTATCGACGAGCGACGCGTAGTTGAGCGAAAGATGATCGAGCAGCCGCCACGCCGCCGGCCCTTCTGCGAACGAAGGCAGCGGCCGGCTCGGGCCCGCGACGCAGCGCACGGCTGTGACGGGCGCTTCGGCGTCGAGCGTGAAGTCGGTCGAGCCTGCGCCGACCGGCATCGAGAGCGGCAGATCGCGATTCGTGCACCACGCGCCGATGCCGAGCTGGCGCACTTCGCCGCTGTCGGGCGCGCCCGCCGCATCGACCAGCGCGATGAAGGCTTCGCTGCCGAGGTAGCTGCTGCGCGCGCCGTTCTGCTGCTGCCGCGCCGACGCGCGCCGTGGCTCGCGCCGCAGTTGATAAAACGCGCCGCCCTCGCCCGGCATGTCGAGATCGTTCGCGCAGTGGAATGGCCGATACTGCTTCTGCGCATCCGCGCCCGCGCCGTACCCGGTGACTTCGTCGAGCTGATGGATTTCGTAGTCCATCGGACGCGTGCGATCGACCACGACGTGATATTCGAACTCCGTGTCCGACAACGCGACGCGGTCGGTGCGGCGGCGAAACAGGTTGATGGCGGGCGTGCAGTCGAGCGCGAAATTCGCAGCATCGACGCCGCGTTCGAGCGACGCATCCGCCTGATCGAGAAGGATCACGATCTCCGCTTCCCGCCCGCGGCAATGACGCAGCGCGTCGCGCAAGCCGGCCAGTTCGACGAACATGAAGCGCGGCGCGAACGCGAAATATTCCTGAAGCAGACGATAGCCGTCGAACGATTGCCGGCCGACCGGCAGAAGCGCCTCGTCTTCGGCGAAACCGAGCGGTTGCAGCGCCGTCCGGGGCAGCACGGCGAGCGTGGTCGCGGCGCTCGCGCCATTGCCCGGCTGCATCACCGCGACGCCGACGCAATGCGCGAGCAGCCGCTCGTGCAGCTTCGCCGGCAGGCCATCCGGGCCGCGCAGATACAGCGCGAGACGATCGAGCGAGAGGCGCTCGAAGCCGAGCGAGCCGGTCGCGCGCAAGCGCAGGCGCAAGCCCGCCTTAACGCCCGCGGGCAGCGCCGGCGCCGACGCGTTCAGCGATCCCGCATGCGTGAAGAACTTCGCCTGCGCGATCTCGACGGGCCACAGCGTGACCGCATGCGCGGTGCGATATTCGCAGCGCGTCGACGCGGACTTGTCGAGCATGCCGCGCAACGCCGTGTGGCGCGGCACGACGATGCCGTCGGCGCTCGCCGCGAGTTGCGGGTTCGCGTGATCGGCCTGCAACTGGACGACCGTCATCGACGGCGTCGGCGCGAGATAGTGCGGATACGCCAGTTCCAGCAGATGCTGCGTGAAGCGCGGGAACTCGGCGTCGAGCTTCATCTGCACGCGCGCGGCGAGAAAGCTGAAACCTTCGAGCAGCCGCTCGACATACGGGTCCGCGCATTCGACGCCATCGAGCGCGAGTCGCCCGGCGATCTTCGGAAACGCGGCGGCGAATTCCCCGCCCATCTCGCGGACGTGCTGAAGCTCCTGGCTGTAGTACCTGAGGAACGCGGGATTCATGTCTGCTGCTCCACGGCCGATGCATCGCAAACGCGCACTTCGCCCGCTTCGAGATCCAGTTCCGTGCGCAGGAAAAGCCGCTCGGGATAGGGCTGCGACCACATGTCCGCCTCGATCTCGAAGCGGATCACGTGGCCGCCTCGCGTGCCTCGCGCGCTCTTGGCGGCGCCTGCGCCCTTCGCCTCGTCGATCGCTGTCACGCGCACCGATTCGCGCGCGAGCCGCGGTTCGAAAGCCCACAGCGCGTCGCGAATGATGCGTTCCAGCGCGCCGGCCGCGAGCGCGGCGACATCGCGGCCCGCGAGGTCCGGCAGGCCGTAGTTGAGCACCGACGTCGCGACATGCGGCAGATTCGCCGCTTCCTCCGCATACGACCTCTCGCCGAGACCGCTCGCGTTGAGAAGCCAGCCGATATCGCGCTGCACGCTGTCGCGCAGCGCACGCGCCGAGATCACGCGACGCTCGCGGGATTCGTGACGCGCGTGCGGTTCGAAATCGGTCAGGCGGTCCAGCAACGACGGCTGCAGCCGGTCGCGGGCGGAAGGTTCGGACATGGGCGGCTCCTTTTGTGCGGAATGGGCGGACGTCACGCGGCTCAGGCGGCTCAGGCGGCCTTGGCCGTCGGCAGTTTCGACACGAGCCGCAGCGACACCGTCAGACCTTCGAGCTGGTAGTGCGGGCGCAGGAAGAACTTCGACGTGTAGTAGCCCGGATTACCCGCCACTTCCTCGACGATGACCTGCGCGTCGGCGAGCGGCTTGCGCGCCTTGGTGTCTTCGGAGGAATGCGCGGGATCGCCATCGACGTATTGAAGAATCCAGTTCTGCAGCCAGCGCTCCATGTCGTCGCGTTCCTTGAACGAGCCGAGCTTGTCGCGCACGATGCACTTCAGGTAGTGCGCGAAGCGGCAGCACGCGAACAGATACGGCAGACGCGCGGCGAGATTCGCGTTGGCGGTGGCGTCCGGGTCTTCGTATTCGGCGGGCTTGTGCAGCGATTGCGCGCCGATGAATGCCGCGAAGTCCGAGTTCTTCTTGTGCACGAGCGGCATGAAGCCGTTTCTGGCGAGCTCGGCCTCGCGCCGGTCGCTGATCGCGATCTCGGTCGGGCACTTCATGTCGACGCCGCCGTCGTCGGTCGGGAACGCATGCACCGGCAGACCCTCGACCGCGCCGCCCGATTCGACGCCGCGAATGCGCGAGCACCAGCCGGAGGTCTTGAACGAGCGCGTGATGTTCGCCGCCATCGCATACGATGCGTTCGCCCATGCGTACTTGCTGCTGTTCGCGCCCGCGGTGTCTTCCTCGAAGTCGAACGCCTCGACCGGGTCGGACTTCGCGCCGTAGGGCGCGCGCGCGAGAAAGCGCGGCATCGCGAGGCCGATGTAGCGCGAGTCCTCGGAATCACGCAGCGAGCGCCACGCGGCGTGCTCGGGCGTCTGAAAGATCTTGGTCAGATCGCGCGGATTGGCGAGTTCCTGCCACGACTCCATCAGAAGCGCCGCCGGGTCCGCGCCCGCGATGAACGGCGCATGCGCCGCCGCCGCGATCTTCGCGATCTGCGTGAGCAGGTCCACATCCGGGCCGCTGTGGTCGAAGTAGTAGTCCGCGACCAGCGCGCCGTAGGGCTCGCCGCCGAACTGGCCGTACTCTTCCTCGTAGAGCTTCTTGAAGAGCGGGCTTTGATCCCACGCGACGCCCCGATATTTCTTCAGCGTCTTGTGCAGTTCCGCCTTGGAGATGTTCAGCACGCGGATCTTGAGCGACTCGTCGGTCTCCGTGTTGTTCACGAGGTAGTGCAGGCCGCGCCATGCGCTCTCTACCTTCTGGAACGGCTCGCTGTGCAGGATCAGGTTGATCTGCCCGGTGAGCGTCTGATCGATCTGCGCGATCAGCGCCTCGATGGTCGCGAGGACATCGCCGGAAATCACGCCGGTGTCGCGCAATGCCTGCTCGGCGAGCGTGCGCACCGCGTTCTCCACGGCGTCGCGGGCGCGCTCGGACTTCGGCTTGAACTCCTTTTGCAGCAGCGTGGAGAAGTCGTCGAGTTCGGGCGCCGCGTCCAATACGGCGGGGCTTGCCTGTTGGATGCTGAGATCGTTCATCGCGTCATGCTCCGGTCGTGGGTTGGTCGGCGTCGTCGTTCTGACGAGGCTGGGTGGCGAGCGCCTTCATCAACGCGGGCTCCTCGAGCAGCCGCGCGATCAGCGCTTCGGCGCCGGTCTTGCCGTCCATGTAGGTCAGGAGATTCGCGAGTTGCGTGCGCGCTTCCAGCAATTGCCGCAGCGGCTCGACCTTGCGTGCGATGGCGGCGGGCGTGAAGTCGTCCATGCTCTCGAAGGTGAGATCGACCGCGACGTTGCCGTCGCCCGTCAGCGTGTTCGGCACCTGCACCGCGACGCGCGGCTTCATCGACTTGAGACGTTCGTCGAAGTTGTCCACGTCGATCTCGAGGAACTTCCGTTCGGCGGCGGGTGCGAGCGGCTCGGCGGGCTGTCCCGCCAGATCCGCGAGCACGCCCATCACGAAGGGCAGGTTGACCTTCTTCTCCGAGCCGTAGATTTCGACGTCGTATTCGATCTGCACGCGCGGCGCGCGATTGCGCGCGATGAATTTCTGACTGCTTTCCTTTGCCACGATGTTTCTCTCCTTTGCTTGTGTCCGGGGCCCGTCAGACGACGCCGCCCAGATGCCTGAATTGATGCGCGCCGTCCGGCGCGACGTCTTCGATGATCTCGATGAAGCTCTTGCCGACGAGCCTGCGCGCGCGTTGCAACAGCACCGGCAACGGACTCGACGGCTCGCACTCCGCGTAGTACGCGCAGATCGCGTCGAGCGCGTCGCTCACATCTTTCGCGCTCGCGATGCGTCGGGGCGCTGCGGGCCCGGCCGCGACGGCGCGATGCGCCGCCGGACCGGAACCCGCGCCCTCTTCACTGCTGCTGGTCTCCATCGCCCTTCCCCCCGTATCCGGATCCAGCACCTCGACCCGCGCCGCCACGAAGTCCCCGATGCGCCCGAGCGGCCGCGAAAGCGGACCGAAATCGAGCGCGCGCGCCGGCCCGACGTGAGCGGTCAGCGTGCTCTCGATCTTTTCGAGCGACGCCCGCGCCGACGAGAGCGCCGCGCACATCGCCCGCGCCGCGTCGATGCCTTCCTGCGCGAACGCCGCATCGATGGCCGCGAGCGTCGGCATCTCGTCGCCTTCGGAAAGCGGCGCTTCGCCTGCCATCACATCGAGCTCGCGCAGTGCGAAACCGCGCTGGCCGCGCGGCGCGACGAAGGGCACGTCGCGCAGCTCGCCCACGAGTCCCGCGTCGTCGACGAGCGCCGAGAGCGCGTTGACCCGCGCGGTCGGATCGTCGTCGTCGCTGGCATCGAGCTGCGGATGCACGCCGCCCCAGTGCCGATCGAGCAGCCCTTCGATCAGCGCGAGGCCTCGCGCCAGCCCGATGAAACCCTCGCGGACCGTGCCCGAACGCGTGTAATGCACCGCCACGCGCAGATCGCGCGTGCGTTCGAGCAAGGTCATCGAGAGCGAGTGGGCGAGCGTCCAGTCGGGCGGCGTGGCGGCGATCACGGTGCCGCCGTACTGGGCGTCGGGCTTGCCGGCGAGCGCCTCTTCCAGAGACCGGAAATCGGCGCTGTACTCTTCGTCCTCGCCGCACGGAACATCCGGCGAGAGGTCGGCGAGCCAGGCTGCGATATCTGCGCGATTCATGGTGAAGTCCGTAAGAGGCGTGGGTTAGTGTGTGAACCGGCGGTTCATTCCGACTTGTTCTTCGGGATGTTCCACTTGCCCGTCACCACGCCGCCCTTCTTCGCGCCGGTGTTGTCCTGCGGCTGATACTCCATGTTGAATTGCGCGAAATTGAGCGTGACGCTCTCGGCAATCTGATCGCCGCCGCCCGAGCCCACCGAATGGCTGCTGATGAGCACTTCCTTGAGCGTGATCTTCAGATACTCGACCGGCTCGTTGCCGCCCGCCTTGCGCAGCGTGAGCACGGCTTCGGGCATGTGCACGCCCTGGCAGCACGACTGCACGATCGTGGGCGAGCTTTTATCGACGTACTTGCTGATCGTGAGGTCCTGCACCGACGCGGTTCCGGTGCCGCCGCCCGTGCCGGTGTGCGTGGTGCCCATCTGCGAGCAGCCCCAGGACCAGCTCAGCACCTCGATCTCTTCGGTGTGACCCACCGCCAGAGATTCACCCTTGATATCGCCCAGCTTGAGAAACATATCCACAGCCATGTCAGTCTCCAGAGAAAAATGCGCCTTGCGGCACAGGCAAAATTCGCGTCGCCATTGGATCGCGAAGCTTGGTTTGCGGGCTATAAGCGCACCGCATTGATTCGGATACCTAATTCATAACGATGCTGCGGCGCGTTCGAAACGCCGCGCATCAACCCGAATTCAAATCGAAATTCATTCGCCGAGCGCGCGGCGGATCGCCGTCGCCACGGCTGTCGCGTCGCCGCGTTCGCACAGCGCAGCCCAGCTTTCAAGCGTGTTACGACTCACCGCCGCCGCTTCGCAAAGCTGCGCAAATCGCGCGAGGGTTGCCGTCGAACCGGCTATGCTATGAAAACGTTCGCGTCCGATGCACGCGTCCAGCATGACCGCCATGCCTGCCTGCCGGGCGCGGTCGAGGAGGGTCTCCATGATCTGTCTCCTAATCGGTGGTTCGAGTGCGCGCCGTTGCGCGATCCGTGACCCGAAAACAGCCGCCCCCACCCGCTTATTCCGCAAAAAAAATCGAAAAATTTTCGGAATAGATCGGCTTCTGGAGTGTTGTCAATCATGAGCGCGCCCATCACAGGAGCTGCCCCGATGAACGACGACGACCTGCCGACCGTCCTGCCGACGCTGTTGCCTCGGTTATGGCGGTTCGCGCTGCGGCTCACGCAGAATCAGCACGACGCCGAGGATCTGGTGCAGCGCGCCTGCGTGCGGGCGCTGGAGCGGCGCAGCCAGTTGCAGCCGGGGACGTCGACGCTGAGCTGGCTGTTTTCGATCGTGCATTCGACGTGGATGAACGAATTGCGCGCCCGTTCGATTCGCAGCCGCGGCAGCATGGACTGGCAGGACGAGGAGATCGAATCGTTCGCCGATCCTTCGGCGCGTAATCCGGAGCTCGATTTGCTGCATCGCCAGGTGATCGACGCGGTGGAGACGCTGCCCGAAGCGCAGCGGGTCGTGATGGTGCTGGTGGCGATCGAAGGCCTGAGCTATCGCGAGGCGGCCGAGGTGCTCGACGTGCCGATCGGCACGATCATGAGCCGGCTGTCGCGCGCGCGGCTTACGATCGGTCAGAAATTCAGCGTGCAGGCTCCGGCGGCAACCAGAAAGGAGAATCCTTATGATGAATGTCGATGATTCGCTGCTGATGTCGTACGTCGACGGCGAGCTTTCGCCGGAACAGCGCGCGGAAATCGAAGCGGCGATCGCGCATTCCGACGAGCTGGCGGCGCGCGCAGCGGCGCTGCAGGCGTCGGTCCTGCCGTATCGCGCCGCCTACGACCGGCAAACGGTGCCGCCCGTGCCGGAAAGCCTTACGCGCCGCATCGAGGAGCTCGTGAGCGTCAGCGCGCCGCAAGAACGCAAGGCGCCGCGCGGCACGCGCCGCTTTTCGATGCAGTGGGCGGCCGCGGCCTTCGTCGCGGGTGCGGTCTGCTCGGGCGTGCTCACCGGTTATCTCGGCGGCTACAACCCGTTGAATCGCGGCGCCGATCCGTGGGTGCAGAGCGTGGCGGACTATCAGGTGCTCTACGGGCGCGACACGGTTTCCAATCTGCGCGAAGACAAGGCCAGCACGGAGCAGGTTCTGGCCGATATCCACCAGCGCGACGGCATGCCGGTCGATGTCCCGGACCTGCGTCAGGTCGGCCTCAAGTTCAAGCGCGTGCAGCGCCTGAATTACCACGACCGCCCGCTCATCCAGATGGTGTATCTGCCGGAGCGCGGCGATCCGGTCGCGCTGTGCGTGATCGAGGAAAACGAGAGCGACGCGCCGGTGCGCTCCGGTCAGGTCGGGGACATGAAGACGGTCACGTGGCGCACGAACCGGCTCGCTTACGTGCTGCTCGCGAAAGCGCCTTCGCTCGACCTTCAGGCCGTCGGCAACAGCATCGCCAGCGGGAAGACCATTCCGCTATACAGCGACCGCGCGGAGGGCGCGCGCGACAGTTAGCCAAACGCGTGCGCCCAGGAGTGCCTTCTCCTGGCCTTAACGAGCCGCGTCACGACGCGCGCCGCCGTCTTCGACCGCCGATGCATCGACTCGCTCGAAGATGGCGCCGCGCGGCGCTGAAGGATCGGCGATCGGCGCGTAGGCGAGTTTTCGGGCTTCCTTCGCTCCGATGCCAAAGGCGCGCATGAGCGCGTACATCGATTGCTCGGCGTAGTCGACGGGCGCGTCGCCGGATAAAAGCGTTTCGATGCCGTACATGATCGAGCCGAGCGCGATATCACGCGCGACGACCACATCCGCGACGTCGAACCGGCCGGCATCCAGGGCCATCTGCAGATCCCGCATGAGGTACTCGTCGAGCAGACGGCCTCGCGATCCCCGTTTCGTGCCCACTCGCGTGATGAACGCGCCCCACAGCGGATAACGCGCCGCCATGCTCATGTAGAGGCGCGAACCCACCACCACGCGCTGCGCCGGATCGTCGATCGCGCGCACGAGCGGATCGATGACGGCGAGCACTTCGTCGCTGCTTTCGCCGGCCACCGCCGACAGCAGTTCCGCCGTCGTGCGGAAGTAGTTGTAGAACGTCCCACGCGCGACGCCCGCCGCAGCGATGAAATCGTCGATGGTCGGAGCGTCCGCGCCCTTCTCCGCAAAAACCGCCAGCGCGCTTTCGATCAAACGAATGCGCGTCTTTTCGCGTCGCAACGCACCCACGCGCGTCCGGTGATTTTCGCTCGATTCTGTCGCTTCCATTGGCTATCCCGTTGATCCGGTTTGATTTTAGCAGCGCCCACACTGTGCGGGTTTGTCCTGATCGAATTCATATTGACGAGTTTGTCATTTTGCATAGAATTGGAACTGACAAATTCGTCAATACGAGATTCAGCACACCCGAGGCACTTCGTCTCCGGGTCTACAGGAGGCAGAAATGAGGTTCGTCAGTTTCGAAAAGAATGGCCGTGCAACCCTCGGCGTGCGCGAAGGCGATTACGTGCGCGTCATCGGCGACGAGCCGCTGGAATCGCTGCTCGCACGCGGCGTCCGGCTCGATGAATATGCAAAGAGCAACGCGACGGAGGACAAGATCCCTGCCGCCGGCCTCAAGTACCTTCCGCCGCTGCAAAGGCCGCCGAAGATCGTTTGCGTGGGTCTGAACTACGCCGACCACACGAAGGAAAGCAAGTACGAGCAACCCGACTACCCGACGCTGTTCCTGCGCGTCAATACGAGTCTCATTGCGCACGAGCAGCCGATGATCCGTCCGTCCGTGACCGATTCCGAAGGGCTCGATTACGAAGGCGAAGTCGCGGTCGTGCTGGCCACGGGCGGCCGCCATATCTCGAAGGAAGCCGCGCTCTCGCACGTCGCGGGCTACGCGCTCTTCAACGACGGCTCGGTGCGCGAGTATCAGTTCAAGACGCCGCAATGGACCGTCGGCAAGAACTTCGACGGCACGGGCGCGTTCGGCCCCGACCTCGTGACCGCCGACGAGCTGCCCGAAGGCGCGAAAGGCCTGCTGCTGGAAACGCGCGTGAACGGCGAGGTGGTGCAATCGGCCAGCACCGACGACATGGTCTTCGATGTCGCAACGCTCATCAGCGTGATCAGCGAGGCCATCACGCTCGAACCCGGCGACGTGATCGTGACGGGCACGCCCTCGGGCATCGGCTGGGCGCGCACGCCGCGCCTCCTGATGAAAGCGGGCGACGTTTGCGAAGTGTCGGTGGAAAAGATCGGCACGCTGCGCAATGTCATCGCCGACGAAGCCGCGCGCTAATTCCTTATCCGCGAAGCCGGCCGCAGAGCCGGCGCTTATCGAACATGGAGACACGGTCATGAGCGACCCTGCCGTAGCATCCGCATGCGCGAGTGTTCACTCGATCGATCACTTTGCGCTCAACGTTCCCTCGCTTGCCGATGCCGAGCGTTTCTTCAGCGCGTTCGGTCTCGATGTGACAGCGTCCGCCGACGAACTCGAGTTGCGCGCAGCCGATGGACATCGCTGGGCGCGCATCATTCCCGCATCGAGAAAGTCGCTCGCGTATTTGAGCTTCAACTGCTTCGAAGCGGATTTCGCAGCGATCCTCGAACAGGTGAAGGCGACAGGCGCCGACGTGATTGCATCGCCCGAAGAAGGCTTCTGGTTCCGCGATCCCGACGGCAATCTGATCCAGGTGAAAATCGGCCCCAAGACGACGCCGTTCGACAAGGCACCGTGCGTCGTCGCATCGAGCCATGCGGACGAGCGCGGCGCGCACATGCGCTCGGAAGCGAAGACCGTGCGTCCGCGACGCCTCTCTCATGTGCTGCTGTTTTCACCGGACGTCCTCGGCGCGCTCGATTTCTACGGCAAGGCGCTCGGCCTGCGCCTGTCGGACAAGTCGCTCGACATCATCGCGTTCACGCATGCGCCGCACGGCAGCGACCATCATCTCGTCGCGTTCGCCAAGAGCAGCGCGCGCGGCT
This sequence comes from Caballeronia jiangsuensis, assembly GCF_046030135.1. NCBI lineage: Bacteria > Pseudomonadati > Pseudomonadota > Betaproteobacteria > Burkholderiales > Burkholderiaceae > Caballeronia > Caballeronia jiangsuensis. Next base: position 99,072 of record NZ_JAQQDB010000007.1, on the reverse strand, counting down.
GGCACCACGCGGCGTGGGATGTCGATAACGTGAACCTCGTCGGTCAGGGCGCGTCGCAAATGGCCGCAGCCGGCTTTACGAAAGGCTGGGGTACCGGCAGGCACGTTCTGGGCTCGAACTACTTCCATTACGTGCAGGACCCGTGGGGTTCGTTCTGCGAGTACTCCGCCGATATCGACTTCGTGTCGGCAGGCGAAGCGTGGCCTGCCGGCGATTTCGCACCGGAAGACTCGCTCTATCTCTGGGGCCCGCCGGTCCCCGACGACTTCATCCACAACACCGAAGCCGGCGTCGTCTTAGCAGACTGATCGCTTCACACCCTTTGCATCGATTCGATGGCAGCCGGTTCATCCGGCGCCAGGGCACAACTCGCTCTATTTTCAGCAGGTGAACCGAAATGACAGATCAAACCATTCTCGACGTCGCTATCGTCGGATACGGACCCGTCGGGCAATCTCTTTCGATATTGCTCGGAGAACGCGGCTATAACGTCGCGGTCTTCGATCGCTGGCCTTCGCTGTATCCGCTTCCGCGCGCCGTATTTCACGACCACGAGATCCGTCGCGTATTCCACGCGATGGACATCGGAGAAGACGTCGAACGCATCTCGCAACCGTCGTCCAAGTATCAATGGTTCAACGCGGACTGGAAGACGCTCGTCGAGATCGACTGGTCGGCGGAATCGATCAGCGATGGACCGGTGGGCTATCTCTTCAATCAGCCGTCGCTCGAAGCGCTGCTCGACAAAAAGGCGAAGTCGCTTCCGAACGTCTCCGTGCAACAGGGCTGGGAAGCAACCGCTTTGCGCCAGTTGTCCGACTGCTGCGAACTGACGCTGCGTCGCGGCGTAATGAACGGCGCGACGTGGGATCCGACCGGCGAGACTCAGACGGTGCGCGCACGCTATGTCGTCGGCGCGGACGGCGCGAACAGCTTCGTGCGCAAGTCGCAGAAGATCGAGTTCGATGATCTCGGCTTCCAGGAAGACTGGCTCGTGATCGATCTCAAGCCGAACGACGGCGTGAAGCTCGACGTGCCCGATATCGGCCAGTGGTGCAATCCGGAACGCCCGACGACGATGGTGCCGGGCGGCCCGGGCTTGCGTCGCTGGGAGTTCATGCGTCTGCCGCACGAATCGATCGAAGAATTGCAAAAGCCGGAGAAGGTGTGGGAACTGCTGTCGCCCTGGGTCACCCCGGAGAACGCGACGCTCGTGCGCCATGCCGTCTACAAGTTCCGCTCGCTGATCGCACGAAACTGGCATAGCGGGCGCGTCGTGCTCGCGGGCGACGCTGCGCATCAGATGCCGCCGTTCATGGGACAGGGCATGTGCTCGGGCATTCGCGACGCATGGAATCTCGCCTGGCGCTTCGACCTGATCCTCAAGGGCACTGCATCGGACCGCGTGCTGGAGGACTACACGCCCGAGCGCCGCCCGCAAGTGCGTGCGGTGATCGATGCATCCATCGCGATGGGACAGGTCGTCTGCATCTCCGACAAGGAAGAAGCGGCTCGCCGCGACGCGGCGTATCTCGCGGGCGACGTGCCTGCGCTGCCGCCCTTCCCCGGTCTCACCGATGGCCTGATCTGCAAGGACCCCGCGTTCGCCTGCGAAAGCGTGGCCGGACTGCTGAGCGTTCACGGCAAGGTAATGAACGTGGACGAAGCATCCCGTTACGACGAAGCAGTGCCCAACGGCTTTCACGTCATCGCGCTCGACGCGCACCCGAACCGCTATCTCGACGCGCAAGGCAAGGCCGCTCTCGCTGCCATCGGCGGGCGTTCGATCGGCATTACGAGCGACGCAGACAAAGCCGTCAAGGATCGCGTGCTGCTCGACGTCACCGGCAAGTACAGGCAGTTCTTCGATGAGCACGGCGTCGAAGCCATCATCGTGCGGCCCGACTACTACATCTTCGGCGGCGTGAAGACGCTCGAAGAACTGCCGATGTTGCTGAGCGATCTAGTGTCGCGTCTTTCGGTCGACGAGCGCACGGAAGCGGTCGTCCTCTGACTCAAAACAAAAAAGGAAAAGAACATGAGGAAGACACTATGCGCGCTGGTCGCGGCATGCGCGCTCGCTCCGCAAGCCAGAGCGCAAAGCAGCGTGACGCTGTTCGGCATTCTCGATGTCGGCGTGAGCTATGTGAGCAACGAAAACGGCAGCCATAACTTCAAGGCCGACGACTCGATCTGGACGCCGAGCATCTGGGGCGTCCGTGGCATCGAGGATCTCGGCGGCGGCTACAAGACCCTCTTCGAGCTTGCGTCGCAGTTCTCGGTGAACAGCGGCGCGGGGATTCCGGGACCGGGCGCCGACTTCAACCGGCAGGCTTTCGTCGGTCTGTCGAAGGACGGCGTCGGGCGCATCACGTTCGGCCAGCAATACAACCTGATGGCCGACTTCCTCTTCTTTCCGCCTGCGAAACTGGACGGCGGCTTCACGTATGGCGGCCTCTACAACATGCGTCAGGGGCCGTTCGCCGCGCTCGGCATTCCCCAGAATCCGACCGGCTCGTTCGATTTCGACCAGACCGGCGGAACGTCGCGCGTGTCGAACTCGGTCAAGATCGTCTCGGCCACCTTCTCAGGCCTGAGGCTCGGCGCACTGTACGGCTTCGGCAACACGCCCGGCTCGTTCTCCGCGAACAACACGATCGGCTTCGGCGTGAACTATGCGATCGGCAACTTCGGTATTGCGGCCGCGTACAACGAAACCCGGTACGCGGCGCTGAACGACGGCCACGACGGCATCCGCAATTTCGGCGGCGGGCTCAGTCAGACCATCGGCGATGTGTATCTCAACGCGCTCTATACCAACACGCGCAACACGCTGACGGGCGGCGTCGTGCAGGCGGTTCAGGCCGGCGCCTTGTACACGTTCATGCCGGATATCCGCTTCGGCGCGAACTATCAGTACATGAAGGGCAACGCGCAGTTGAGCCACAACAGGGCGCAGCAAGTCACGAGCGTCGCTCAGTATCTTCTTTCCAAGCGCACCACGTTGTACGCCGAAGCGGTCTTTCAGTGGACCGGCGGCGATGTCGAAGGCGGACACAACGCCTGGATCAACGGTGCGGGTCAATCGAGCACCACGCATCAGGTCATCGGCCGCCTCGGCCTGCAGACTTCTTTCTGACATCAATCGCTCGTCGCGTGCGACGACATCGCTCTACGATCTGGAGATCGCAAACATGGAACACAACAGGGTTTCAGGGTGGGATATCGCCTATGAGTGGAAAGCCGTGGCCTTGCTGTCGCTGGGCTTCGGACTGGTCGGTATCGACCGGTTCATGATCATGCCGCTCTTTCCCGTCATGATGACGGATCTGCATCTCGACTATCAGGACCTCGGGCACATCACCGGCGCGCTCGCCGTCGCGTGGGGCATCTCGGCGATGTTCATGGGCAATCTCTCCGATCGCGTCGGCCATCGCAAGGTCATCATTCCGGCGATCATCGTGTTTTCGTTGCTGGCGGGCTTGAGCGGTCTTGCAACGGGCGTCGGCTCGTTGATCCTGATTCGCGCCGTGATGGGCTTTGCCGAAGGCGCTTATACGCCTGCCAGCATCATCGCGACACTCGATGCATCGAAGCCGACGCGTCACGGCCGCAATATCGGCATTCAGCAGATGGCGCTGCCGCTCTTCGGTCTGGGCATCGCGCCGATCCTCGTCACGCAGTTGCTGAAAGTGCTGCCGTGGCACTGGATATTCGCGGTGGTGTCGATTCCGGGTTTGCTGGTGGCTTACCTGATGTTCAGGGTGCTGCGCAATACGAAGGCTTCGGCCGCTGCACAGCACACGGCGACGCGCGATGCCGCCACCCACAGATGGACCGATGTCTTTCGCTACCGCAACATAGCGTTGAACATCGTCGGAATGTTGTGCTGGCTGACGTGTCTCGTCGTGCTGAGCGCACTCTTTCCCAGTTACCTGATCGACTACCTGCATCTGAGCATGCAGCAGATGGGTTACGTGCTGTCCGCGATCGGTTTCGGCGGCACGCTCGGCACGCTCGTGATGCCGGCACTTTCCGACAAGCTCGGCAGGAAGCCGGTCATGATCTTCTCGGTGATCGGCGCGGCCGTCTTCCTCTTCCTTCTCATGCGGACCGGTGCGAACCCGACCTTGCTGTTCACGTACCTCACGCTCACGCTTCTGTTCGTCTTCAGCATGATCACGCTGACAGTGGGACCGTTGAGCGCGGAATCGGTGCCGGCGAAGCTGATGTCGACGGCTTCGGGTCTGGTGGTCGGCATCGGCGAAGTGTTCGGTGGTGGATTCGCCCCGGCGATTGCGGGTTACATCGCAAAGCATTTCGGCATTCAGTACATCATGCATCTCGGACTGGCTGCGCTCGCGATCGGGTTTGTCGTGGCGCTCAGTCTGAAGGAAACGGCACCGTCGCGAGCGCGTGTGCAGGCGGGTGCGGTCGCGCTGGATTGATGTGATTTCCCGTGGCTATCGGGATGGGTTGCCGGGCAAGGCCGATCTCAGCGCCTCCTGGCAACCCTGCAGATCGGCCATGAACGCCTTCAGAATGGAAGGCATGGAAACACCCCGCCGCGTGATCGCGCAAAACGGCCACTGCCCGCCCAGCCGCTCCGCGCTGATCCGGCGCATGTCGCCGGTCTCGACCCAACGTGCCGCGTAGTGATTGGGCAGGAACCCCACGTACGCCCCCGACAGAATCAGGATGGCCTGCGCCTCGACATTGTCGACGGTCGCCGCTGCCTTGCTCGCGCTCAACATGCGCAGATCATGCTGCTGGAAATAGCCGCGCGCGACGATCCGGCTCTCGGCGATCGTTTCGGACGATACGTCCGCATCGAACGCGCGCGCATAAAGCGGATTCCCCTTCCCGCAATAGAGGCCATCCGGTTCCGCATAAAGCTCGGCGTAGCTCAGGCCCGGCACGTGAATCGGAAAGTGGCCGATGGCCACATGCAGCCGCCCGTCCAGCACGCGTTCCTCGAGTTCGGCAGGTGAGCCGACATAGACATCCACATGCACATCGTGCCCGCGCGAGACGAACTTCTGCAGCACATGCGGCAGCGGCGATGTCTTGTCGGAAACGGTGTTGTCGATCGTCCCGAGATAAAGCCTTCCCGAGATGTGCTTCTTCAGCGCATCCGTATCCATGCAAAACGCTTCCACCGCAATCTGCAGCCGCTGCGCCGCTTCGTAGGTCGCGATGCCATGCTCGGTCAGACGGAAACCGCCCCGGCCCCGTTCGCATAACTTCAGGCCGAGACGGGTCTCGAGCGTCGTCATCTGTTCGCTGATCGTCGACTGGCTGACGTTCAGGCTCGCCTGCGCCGCCGAAAAGCCGCCGCATCGCACCACGGCCATGAACACCCGCAACAGCTTGAGATCTACGTCCTGCAACTGGGTCATCGGGTTCGCGCCTCCACGCGTCGTTGCTTCGGAAATTCCGATATGAACATCCGATACTCATGATTCTCGTGCCCGCCATTCCTGTTCATAGTCTCTCAAAACAACGCGCAGGCTCAACCTGCGGCCCATCTTGACAGAACAGGAGATGCAGATGAAGGAAAACAACTACGAATCCGGACGGCTCAATCTGCCGTTCGTCGGTCATTGCACGTTCGCGAAATCGCCGGTGTGCCTCGACTGGAACCGCATCGACGCCGACGTGGCGATCCTCGGTGCGCCGAACGACATGGGCACGCAATGGCGCTCCGGCGCACGCTTCGGGCCGCGCAGCATCCGCGAGGCGTCGACCCTGTTTTCGTTCGGTCACGCCGGCGCCTACGATCACGAAGACGACGTGCTGTATCTGAGCCGCGATCAGGTGCGCATGGTCGACGTCGGCGATGCCGACATCGTGCACACCGACATGGCGAGCAGCAACGCGAACATCGAGCTCGCGGTGCGCAAGATCCTGGCGTGCGGCGCGATGCCCGTCACGCTGGGCGGCGATCACTCGATTCACGCACCGGTGATCAAGGCGTTCGAAGGCAAGGGGCCGATTCACATCATTCATTTCGATGCGCATCTGGACTTCGTCGACGAGCGGCACGGCGTGCGCTACGGGCACGGCAATCCGCTGCGGCGCGCCTCCGAGATGGCGCATATCGTCGGCATGACGCAGCTCGGCATTCGCAACGTGTCGTCGTCGAACCGCGACGACTACGACGCGGCGCGCCGTGCCGGGTCGGAGATCCTGTCGGTGCGCGACGTGCGCAAGCTCGGCACGGAAGGCGTGCTCGCGCGGGTTCCCGAAGGCGCGGCCTACTATATAACCATCGACATCGACGGCTTCGATCCATCCATCGCGCCCGGTACAGGCACGCCGAGCCACGGCGGTTTCCTGTACTACGAGGTGCTCGAAATCATCCAGGCGCTCGCCCGGCGCAGTCGCGGAAACATCGTAGGAATGGACCTCGTGGAAGTCGCGCCCGCCTACGACCCCGCCGGCGTCACGCCGATTCTCGCCGCCCAATTGCTGATGAACTCGATCGGCTTCATCTTTCACGAGCGCAGCAAAGCGAATCGTTGAAGGCGCGCCCGCAGGCGCACGGTTCACATCGACATTCACGGGACTCGACATCACGAAGTCCCGGAAAAACAGGAGACGACGTTGGATACCATTGTCCGCAATTATCTGGAGCGTTTCGGCGTTCAGGAAGCCACCACGCGCTTTTTGAACAAGCCGCAGACGATGTTCATCGGTGGCGAGTGGGTGACGGGCGGCGCAGGAGAGACGCTCGATGTCATCGAGCCTTCGACCACGGGTTGCATCACGCAGATTCCGCTCGCAACAGTCGGGGATCTCGATCGCGCGGTTCAGGCGGCGCGCAAGCAGTTCGACGATGGCCCGTGGCGCAAGCTCAAGCCGCTGGAACGCGAGCGCCTGCTGCATCGGCTCGCCGATCTGATCGAAGCCAACGCGACCGAGCTCGCGGAAATCGAATCGATCGACATGGGCAAGTCCGCCGCGCAGGCGCGCGACGTCGACGTGCAGGGCACCATCGATACATTCCGCTACTTCGCCGGCTGGGCCTCGAAGCTGCATGGGCGCACTGTCGAGCCGTCGCTTCCGGGTGACTATGTCGCCTATACACGCAAGGAGCCGGTCGGCGTGGTCGGCATCATCGTGCCGTGGAATTTTCCGCTCCAGACGATGGCGTGGAAGCTCGCGGCCGCCCTCGCCGTGGGCTGCACGGCGGTCATCAAGCCGGCCGAGCTCACTTCGCTATCGACGCTGCGCTTCGCGGAGCTCGTGCAGGAAGCCGGCATTCCGGCGGGCGTCGTCAACGTCGTGACGGGGCGCGGCAACGTGATCGGCGCGGCGCTCGCGCGTCATCCCGGCATCGACAAGCTCACGTTCACCGGCTCGACGGACGTCGGGCGCAACGTGGGCCAGGCGGCCGTGAGCGATATCCGCCGCGTGACGCTGGAGCTCGGCGGCAAGTCGCCGGTGCTCGTGCTCGACGATGCGGACGTCGATGCCGCCGCGCGCGCCGTCGCCAACGGCATGTTTTTCAACTCGGGCCAGGTGTGCGATGCGGGCACGCGCGTGTATGTCCAGCGCAGGATCCACGAGCGCTTTCTCGCCGCGCTCGTCGACTACACGCGCACGTTGAAGATCGCGCCCGGCCTCGATCCCGATTGCTTCATCGGGCCGCTCGTATCGGCGGCGCAGAAGGAACGCGTAAGCGCGTATATCGACACGGGACGCCGCGAAGGGGCCGAGCTCGTCTACGGCGGACGCAGGCGCGATGAAGCCGGGTACTTCGTCGAGCCCGCGATCTTCGCGCATTGCCGCAACTCGATGAAGATCGTTCGCGAAGAGATCTTCGGGCCCGTGCTGGTGACATCGCCCTTCGATGACATCGACGATGCCGTCCAGCTCGCGAACGACTCGCCGTATGGTCTCGCCGCAGCCATCTATTCGAACGACGTGAACCGCATTCACAACCTGGTGCCGCGGCTGCGCGCGGGCAGCGTCTACGTGAACGCGCACAGCACCATCGACCCGTCGATGCCGTTCGGGGGATTCAAGGAATCGGGCTTCGGCAAAGACCTCGGGATGGAGCAGCTCGACCATCTGACGGAGACGAAGGCCGTTTGGATCACGTTGCACTGAGCGTCTCTCCCCTCTTACGGCATCAGCTTACTGATCGAGGTACGCGATGAAATCATACGAAAGCGCGGCGAGCACGAGCGCGGCGGCGAGCGAGCACGGCGCGATCGAAGGTCATTCGATCGACTTCATTCCCGAGCACGAGCGAACCGACCGGCTCTCGCGACAGGGGCCTTTCTGGTTCCTCGGCAACTTCACCTTCTTTACGATGACGATCGGCTTCGTCGGGCCGAGCGTCGGTCTCACGTCGTGGTGGACGACGATCGCCGGCACGCTCGGCATCATGTTCGGGACGCTGTTCATGGCGTTTCATGGCTCGCAAGGCCCGCATCTCGGCTTGCCGCAGATGATCCAGTCGCGCGCGCAGTTCGGCTATCGCGGCGTGATTCTCGTGCTGTTCGCGACGCTGTTCGTCTTCGCGGGCTTCAACATCGTCAATCTCGTGTTGATGATGCAAGGCCTGAAGACGCTGTTCGGCTGGGACCCGTTCAGGATAGCGCTCGCGGTCACCGTGCCGGCGTCGATCCTCGCCGTGCTCGGCCACGACTGGATGCATCGCAGCTTCAAATGGGCGCTGTATCTGTCGCTTCCGCTGTATGGGCTCGTCACCTTTGCGGTGCTGATGCACTGGGTCCATGACATCCCGCTGCCGGCAGCGGCGGCAGGCGCGACGCCACCGGCGCCGCTCGGCTTCAACTGGACAGGCTTCATCGCCCAGTTCGCGGCGGCCGCGAGCTACAACATCGCCTATGCGCCCTATGTGTCCGACTACTCGCGCTATCTGCCGAAGAACACGCCGGGCGGCAGGCTGATCGCGGCGGTTTTCGTGGGCGCGTCGCTGTCGGGTGCGTGGATGATCGCCGTCGGTGGCTGGCTCGCCGATCATCTGCATGCGAGCGATGTGCTCGTCGCGCTGAATCAGGTCGGCAGCGATCTCGCACCGGGGCTCGGCAGTGTGGTCGTCGCCGTCACGATACTCGCGTTCCTGCCCGTCATCGCGATGAACATCTACAGCGCGAAGCTCACGGCCATCACCGGCGTCGATTCGTTCAGGAAGATCCGGCCGACGGCCAGAACGCGCATCGTCGCGGTGCTGTTCGTCGTGTGCCTGCAACTCGGCGTGGCGTTGAGCATCTACACGTCGGGCAAGGGATTGTCGGTGCTGAACATCTATCTCGTTGTGATGCTGTACTTCCTCGTGCCGTGGACGGCGGTCAACCTCACCGACTATTTCTTCGTCCGCAAGGGCCGCTATGCGATCCCGCATTTTTTCATGCCGCACGGCAGCGTGTATGGCGCGTGGGGCGCGCGTGGACTGATCTCGTATGTCATCGGCTTCGCGGCGATGGTCCCCTTCTTCTGCATCTTCGATGGCCAGGACGAAGTCTATGTCGGTCCGCTCGCACGGGCGATCGGCAGTGTCGATCTGGCATGGCTGGTCGGCCTGTTGGTGTCGGCGATCGCGTACTTCCTGCTCGCACGCTCGCTCGACATGAGAAAGGAAGAGGCGGTCATCGCGCACATCGAAAGCACCCAGCCCCAGTACACGACCGGCGACAAGCGCTTCTAGGCCGAGCCGTCACTCAAGGAAAAGACATGTCAACCGATCAATACGATTACATCATCGTCGGGGCGGGTTCGGCCGGATGCGTGCTGGCCAACCGCCTCACCGAAAACCCGAATGTGCGCGTGCTGGTGCTGGAGTATGGCGGCAGCGATCGCAGCATCATCATCCAGATGCCGAGCGCGTTTTCGATGCCGATGAACACGAAGAAGTACAACTGGAAGTATCAGACCGCGCCGGAACCCCATCTCGAAGGACGCCAGTTGCATTGTCCGCGCGGCAAGGTGCTGGGCGGGTCTTCGTCGATCAATGGTCTCGTCTACATTCGCGGCCATGCCTGCGATTTCGACGAATGGGAATCGCTCGGTGCGCGAGGCTGGGAATACGCGAACTGCCTGCCGTATTTCCGGCGCGCCGAGAGCTACAAGTTCGGCGGCGATCAGTATCGTGGCGAGAGCGGGCCATTGTCGACGAACAACGGCAACAACATGCGCAATCCGCTGTACGGCGCATGGGTCGAGGCAGGCGCGCAAGCGGGCTACATCAAGACCGACGACTGCAACGGCTATATGCAGGAGGGCTTCGGCGCGATGCACATGACCGTCAAGGACGGCGTGCGCTGGTCCACCGCGAATGCCTATCTGCGCCCGGCGATGACGCGGCCCAACCTGCATGTCGTGACCCACGCGATGACACGTCGCGTGCTGATCGAAGGCAAGCGCGCGGTGGGCGTCGTCTACGATCAGGGCGGCGTGACGCATACCGCGCGCTGCCGCGCCGAAGTGCTGATTTCATCGGGGCCGATCGGTTCGCCTCATCTGCTTCAGCGCTCGGGCATCGGGCCGGCGGAGGTGCTGCGGCGCGCGGGCGTGGAGGTCATGCACGATCTGCCGGGCGTCGGAGAGAATCTGCAGGATCACGCCGAGATTTATATCCAGTACGCATGCAAGCAGCCCGTCACGCTCAACAGCAGGATGGACCCGTTCAGCAAGTTCATGATCGGGCTGCGCTGGCTGCTGTTCAAGGATGGCCTCGGGGCCAGCAATCACTTCGAAGCGGGCGGCTTCATCCGCTCGGAAGCGGGCCTGCGCTGGCCGGACATTCAGTTCCACTTCCTGCCCGCCGCCATGCGCTATGACGGCGACAAGCCGCTCAAGGGACACGGCTTCATGGTGCTCACCGGCCCCAACAAGCCGAAAAGCCGGGGTTATGTGCGCCTGAACGAAGCCGATCCCTATGCGCATCCCGAGATCCGCTTCAACTACCTCGAACGCGAGGAAGATCGCGAAGGATTCCGGCGATGCGTGCGCCTCACGCGCGAGATCATCACGCAACCGGCGATGGACCCGTTTCGGGATGTCGAGCTTGCACCCGGCCCGGGCGTCCAGACAGACGACGAGATCGACGCCTTTGTCCGTGCGAACCTGGAAAGCACGATGCATCCTTGCGGATCATGCCGCATGGGCGAAGACGCGATGGCCGTGGTCGATTCGGAACTGCGGGTGCGGGGAATGGAGGGGCTGCGCGTGATCGACTCGTCCGTTTTCCCGACCGAGCCGAACGGCAACCTGAACGCGCCCACGATCATGCTGGCCGAACGTGCCGCCGATCTGGTGAAAGGCGGTCCCATGCTCGAACCTTCGCACGCTGATGTGGGGCTCGCGGAAGGTTGGGAAACGCGGCAACGAACGCATCAGCCTAAGCGCAAGTTGCATCACGCTTGAACGACGGGCGCGTTGTCGATGCACGGGCGGCGAAACGGCCGTTCGGCCGGAAATGTCCGCCCGTGCACTTCGGCCAAGCCGCCGCGAGGGAAAACCCTCATCATCGAACTTCGGCCCCACAGCCCCGCCCCGCGCGGCACAGAGGATGTGCCCCAATCGATCGTTACCCTGACGATAACGAACGCATTCCGAAGCTGATTGAACGCGCCTCTCCCGCTCCCTAGACTCGCTTCAAGTCTTGAGCGAGAGTCCACATGTCCAGTCAAAGTCAGAGCCAGTCCCGCTGGGCCACGCGCCGCGCGGACAAACATCGTCGGCTTGCGCGGGTTGCATCGATAGCGGACGGCATGGTGCTGCCTACCGAACGCATCGTCGATGTCCTGCAAGCGCTCGTCGCCCCGGGCGACCGCGTGGTCGTCGAGGGAAACAACCAGAAGCAGGCGGATTTTCTGTCGCGTTCGCTTGCGAAGGTCGATCCGGAAGTCGTCCACGATCTGCATCTCATCATTCCGAGCGTGAGCCGCGCCGAACATCTCGATCTCTTCGAGCGCGGCATCGCAAGAAAGCTCGACTTCGCGTATGCCGGCGCGCAAAGCCTGCGCATCTCGCAGTTCCTTCAGGACGGCATCCTGGAGATCGGCGCAATTCATACCTACATCGAGCTGTATGCGCGGCTCTATGTGGACCTGACGCCGAACGTCGTGCTGTGCGCGGGCTACAAGGCGGATCGCGCAGGCAATCTCTATACCGGTCCGAGCACCGAGGACACGCCCTCGCTCGTCGAAGCCGCCGCCTTTCGCGACGGCATCGTGATCGCGCAAGTCAACGAGATCGTCGACGATCCGAAAGACCTGCCGCGCGTCGATATCCCCGGCTCGTGGATCGATTTCGTCGTGCAGGCCGACAAGCCCTTCTTCATCGAGCCGCTCTTCACGCGCGATCCACGTCTCATCACGCCGATCCAGGTCCTGATGGCGATGATGGCCATTCGCGGCATCTACGAGCGGCATCAGGTGCAGTCGCTCAATCACGGCATCGGCTTCAACACCGCCGCGATCGAACTGATCCTGCCGACCTACGGCGAAAGGCTCGGCCTCAAGGGCAAGATCTGCCGTCACTGGACGCTCAATCCGCATCCGACGCTGATCCCCGCGATCGAAACCGGCTGGGTCGAGAGCGTGCACTGCTTCGGCGGCGAGCTCGGGATGGAAGCGTATGTCGCGCAACGGCCCGACATCTTCTTCACCGGCCGCGACGGCTCCATGCGCTCCAATCGCACGATGTGCCAGCTCGCCGGGCAATACGCGGTGGACATGTTCATCGGCTCGACGTTGCAGATGGATGGCGCAGGCAATTCATCGACGGTCACGCACGGGCGGCTCACCGGCTTCGGCGGCGCCCCGAACATGGGCCACGATCCGCACGGCCGGCGCCACGCCACGCCCGCATGGCTCGATCTGCTGCAAACGGACAGCCCGCTCGAACGCGGCCGCAAGCTCGTCGTGCAAATGGTCGAGACGTTCCAGGCGGGCGGCCAGCCGACCATCGTTGAATCGATCGATGCCGTCGAGGTCGGCCGCGAGTCCGGCATGCCGCTCGCACCGGTCATGATCTATGGCGACGACGTCACGCACGTGCTGACCGAGGAAGGCATCGCGTATCTCTACAAGGCGCGCTCGCTTGAACATCGCAAGGAGATGATCGCGGCCGTCGCGGGCGTCACGCCTGTCGGCCTCAAGAGCGACGCAGGCAAGCTTGCCGCGCTGCGCCGCGATGGCTTCGTCGCGCTGCCCGAGGACCTCGGCGTCCATCGCAGCGAGGCGAGCCGGTCGCTGCTCGCCGCGAAGAGCATGGCCGATATCGTCGACTGGTCGGACGGGCTGTACGAACCGCCCGCGCGCTTTCGGAGCTGGTAATGCGCGAGAACCTCGCTATGCACGCGGCGCAGCCGCTGCGCCGCGCGCCGGATCTGGCCGGGCGTTTCGGCGCGCATGTAGTGCAAGCGCTGATCGATGAAGTCACGCTTGCGCCGAAACCCGGCCTCGTCGATATCCGCAGCCGTGGCGCGCATCGCGATCTCGACTGGAGCCTGATGTGCGTATCGGCGCTTGCATTGCAGCCGACGTTCGTCGAGCTGGCGCACGCCGGCATCGATATCGAACCGATGCGTGCGCTGCGCGAGCGTATCGGCGCAATCGGACGCGACGGCGAAGCGCGCATGCTCGACGCGACCGGCGGCGTGAACACACATCGCGGCGCGATCTGGGCGCTCGGGCTGCTCGTGACCGCAGCGGCGCGCGAACCTTCCGAACTCGATCCGCGAGTCGTCGCGTCGCGTGCCGGCTCCATCGCTCGCGTGCAGGATCGCCACGCCCCGGCGATCACCGGCAACAAGGGCGACCAGGCGTGCCTCGACTACAACGTCGGCGGCGCGCGCGGACAGGCGCGAGCCGGCTTTCCGCATGTCGTGGACATCGCGCTGCCGGAACTCATGCGCTCGCGCGCGCGTGGCGACAGCGAAACGGCTGCGCGCCTCAACGCATTGCTCGCCGTGATGGCGACGCTCGACGACACCTGCGTGCTCGCGCGCGGCGGCCGCGACGCGCTCGCCGAGATGCAGCACGGCGCGCGCTGCGTGCTCGAACGAGGCGGCGCCGCCGCGCTCGCGGGCCGCCGCGAACTGAAGACGCTCGACCGGCGTCTCGTCGAACTGCACGTATCGCCCGGCGGCGCCGCCGATCTGCTCGCCGCAGCCCTCTTTCTCGACCGGCTTCAGGGCGAAGCCGATCGGCCGTCGAACGCATAGGAACACACATGGAAACCATCGTCCTCGAATTCCCGGCGGGGCAGCCCGCGCAAGGCCGCGCGCTCGTGGGCGTCGTCGCTTCGGGCGACCTCGAAGTGCTGCTCGAAGCGAACGCGGCGAATCGCACGGTCGTGAACATCACGACGTCCGTCGACGGAAAAGGCCGCCTCTGGCAGGCCGTGCTCGAACGCATTTTCGGCGACGGCTCGCTGCCTGCCGCGAAGCTCGAAATCAACGATTCGGGCGCGACGCCGGGCGTCGTGCAGATGCGCATCGGGCAAGTCTTCGAACAACTGCAATCAACCGGCGGAGCGTGAAGATCATGGATACACAGCAACTGCTCGAACGCCAGAGCTTCATCGAACTGGATGCGCGCAGCCGCGCAAAAAGGCTCCTCGACCAAGGCACGTTCAGCGAACTGCTCGATCCGTTCCAGCGCGTCACGTCGCCGTGGCTCATGCGCCAGGGCATCGTCACGCAGGCCGACGACGGCATGGTGGTCGCGAAGGGCGCTATCGACGGGCAGCCCGCCGTCGTGCTCGGCATCGACGGCGGATTCCAGGGCGGCAGCATGGGCGAGGTGTCGGCGGCGAAGATCGCGGGCAGCCTCGAACTCGCGGCCGAGGACAATCGCAACGGCATTCCGACGCGCGCGGTGATCCTCTTCGAAACGGGCGGCGTGCGCCTGCAGGAAGCCAATCTCGGGCTCGCGGCGATCGCCGAGATTCACGCGGGCATCGTCGACTTGCGGCGCTACCAGCCGGTGATCGGCATCACGGCCGGGCCGATCGGCTGCTATGGCGGCATGTCGATCGCGGCGGGGCTGTGCAGCTATCTGATCGGCACGCGCGAGGCGCGCCTCGGTCTCAACGGCCCGGCGGTCATCGAGCAGGAAGCGGGCATCGCCGAATTCGATTCGCGCGACCGTCCGATGATCTGGAGCTTCACCGGTTGCGAGCAACGGCATCGCGCGGGCCTCGTCGATGACTACGTCGCCGACGACGCCGATGCGATTCGCGCGGCCGTCATCGACCTGTTTCGCGCGGGGCGGCCCGACGCATGCCGCAGCGAACGCGTCGCGGGATTCCTCGCGCGCTTGTCCGAGGTCGATCCGGGCGTGCAGGCCACGCCCGAACAGGCAGCCGCCATCTATGGCAAGGGGTTTCAGTCATGAGCACACAAGAGCTTTCGAAGCGCGGCGCGGTCTGGCTCGACGCGCTCACGTACAGCGCGCCGTTGCAGCCCGGCTATCCGCCGTCCGTGCGTGTCGCCGATGCGCGGCTGGGCGAGCATCGCGCGCGCTACATCGCCGTGGTGCCCGATCCGGATAACCCGTTTCCGCGCGCGCGCAGCGGCGAGGTCGGGCTTGTCGAGGCGTGGGAACTCGCGCGGGCGGTGCGCGATGTCATCGCGGCCGACAAGGCGCACGACGAGAAGCGCGCGATCGTCGCGGTCATCGATGTCGCGAGTCAGGCGTATGGACGGCGCGAAGAAGCGTATGGCATTCACCAGGCGCTCGCCGGTGCCGCGGATGCTTACGCCAGCGCGCGGCTCGCGGGTCATCCGGTGATCGGGCTGATCGTCGGGCGCGCGATGTCGGGGGCGTTTCTCGCGCACGGCTATCAGGCCAACCGGCTGATCGCGCTCGCCGATTCGCAGGTCATGGTTCATGCGATGGGCAAGGAATCGGCCGCGCGGGTCACGCTGCGCTCGGTCGCGGATCTCGAAGCGTTCACGGCGCGCGTGCCGCCGATGGCCTACGACATCGACAACTATGCGTCCCTCGGACTGCTGTGGAAGCTCCTGAGCGTAAGCGACGCCGATGCGCCCAGCCGCGCCGATCAGACCGCCGTCGAGAAGTCCCTGCAAGCCGCCTTCGACGACATTCGCCGCGACCCTTCACGCGGTTTGGAAAGCCGGCTCGGCAGCGAGCATCGTGCTGCTTCCGCGACGGTGCGGCGCAAGTTGCGGGAGCAGTGGCGCTAGAACCCGCCTTGCGCAGCGGCTCGCTGGAAACCAATAAATTCATTAACGGAGACACGACATGATCATCTACGGAACCGCCCTCCTGGCGTTCTGCCACCTCGCAGGACTCTTTCTCGGCGATTTGCTCGGCGTTGCCATCGGCGTGAAGACGAACGTCGGCGGCGTCGGCATCGCCATGTTGCTGCTGATTTTCCTGCGCCTCTATCTGCACAAGAAGGGCTGGCTGCCGAAGGAGACCGAAGCGGGCGTGGGCTTCTGGGGCGCGATGTATATCCCCGTCGTCGTCGCGATGGCGGCGAACCAGAACGTTGTCGCCGCGCTCAAGGGCGGCCCCGTCGCGCTGCTGTCGGCGCTGGGCGCTGCCGCCGTCTGCGCGGGCTGCATCGCCGTTCTTTCCCGCACCGGTCACGACAGCACGTCGTTCGTGAGCGCCCCGCACCTCGAAGAAATCTGAAGCAGGAGACAGCCATGCTGCATATGCTCGACAAGATTTTGATCCAGAACGGCCTCGTCACGTCGTTCTTCCTCGTGGGCCTCATCATGTGGGTGTCGTCGCTGATTTCGCGCAAGCTGACCTTCGGGCGCGTGCACGGCTCTGCGATCGCGATCGTCATCGGCCTCGTGCTCGCCTACATCGGCGGCGCGTTCACCGGAGGACAGAAAGGTCTCGCGGACCTGCCGCTCTTCACCGGCGTCGGCCTGATGGGCGGTGCGATGCTGCGCGACTTCGCCATCGTCGCGACCGCGTTCGAAGTGCAGGCGACCGAAGCGCGCAAGGCGGGGCTGATCGGCGTGGTGTCGCTGCTGCTCGGGACGGTGCTGCCGTTCATCGTCGGCGCGAGCATCGCCCATGCGTTCGGCTACACCGATGCCGTCAGCATGACGACCATCGGTGCGGGCGCGGTCACGTATATCGTGGGTCCGGTGACGGGCGCGGCGATCGGCGCGAGCTCGGATGTGATCGCGCTCAGCATCGCGACGGGTCTCATCAAGGCGATCATCGTGATGATCGGCACGCCGATCGCGGCGGGCTTCATGGGGCTGAAGACGCCACGTTCCGCGATGATCTTCGGCGGGCTGGCCGGCACGGTGAGCGGCGTCAGCGCGGGACTGGCCGCAACCGACCGCCGGCTCGTTCCCTACGGCGCGCTGATCGCGACCTTCCATACGGGCGTCGGCTGCCTGCTCGGACCGTCGCTGTTGTTCTTCGCGACCAAGGCGCTGATGGGCGCGTGATCCGCCAAGGAGATGCAGCATCATGAGCGTGCTATTCACGTTTCCGGGCCAGGGCTCGCAGCGCGCCGGCATGCTGCACGCGCTGCCGGCGCACGCGGAAGCCGCCCGCACGCTCGAAGAAGCCAGCGACGTGCTCGGCTACGACGTGAAGTCCATCGACGACGCGGCAGCGCTTCGCTCGACCGTCGCCGTGCAGCTTTGTCTGTTGATCGCGGGCGTCGCTCAGGCGCGCGTCATTCGGGCGTGCGGCCACGAGCCCGACATGGTGTCGGGACTGTCGATCGGCGCGTATCCCGCCGCCGTGATCGCCAGCGCCCTCGCCTACTCCGACGCCATCAGGCTCGTCGCGTTGCGCGGCCAGTCGATGGAGCGCGCCTATCCGGGCGGCTACGGCATGACTGCGATCGTCGGCATGACGCAACGAGCGCTCGAACGGCTGATCGCGCAAGTGCACGGCGATGTCTTCCTCGCGAACATCAACACGGAAACGCAGATGGTCGTCGCGGGCAGCGATGCCGCGATGCAACGTCTGTCCAAGCTTGCCATCGAGCAGGGCGCGCAACGTTGCGAGCGTCTCGATGTCGCGGTGCCATCGCATTGCGCCCTGCTCGACGCGCCCGCGGCCTCCCTCGCCGAAGCATTCGCACACGTCGACGTCCGCGCGCCAGGTATCGTGTATCTGAGCAGCAGCGCCGCGCGGCCGCTTTTCGACGGCGCGCGCATCGCCGCCGATCTTGCCGGCAATATGGCGCGGCCGGTGCGCTGGCACGACACGATGAGACTCGCGTGGGAGCGCGGCGCGCGCCTCGCTATCGAGATGCCGCCCGCAAACGTCCTGACGCGGATGGCCGGCCCGATTTTCGCGGAGGGCGTCGCGGTGAGTTGCAGCGAGACCTCGCTGACGGACCTCGGCGCGCTCGTCGAGCGCGAACGGACACGCGACGAACGCTGAAGCGTCAGCCGGCGCTTCTCGTGCGCAGACGGCAGACGGCCATCAGCGCGAGCAGGTTCGGGTCGCGCTCGCGCGCGCGCAGGAAGCTCACGCCGATAGTCTGGCGCATCAGGTACTGCGGCTTGAGCGGAATGAATTGCACCTTGTCGCCGAAGACGCCGCGCACGCGCCCGGGCAGAAGCGTGTAGCCGACGCCGCCGCTCACGAGGTTCATCAGCGAGAAGATATCGCCGGTGCGCATCGTCACGTTCGGCGTGAAGTCGGCGACGCGAAATGCCTCGACGAAACCGTGATAGGTCGCAAAGCCCTCGCCGAGCGAAACGAATGCTTCGTCGCGGCAGTCGCGCAGATCGACTGCTTCCTGATTTGCGTAGGCGGAACCCGCCGGTGCGGCGAAGAAAATATCGTCTTCGAAAAGGGGGATGGATTCGATCTCGGGTTCGGCATCCGGCACCGCCATCAGCGCCGCATCGATTTCGCCCCGCTTCAGTTTGTCGACCAGTTCTACGTTCGGACCGAGCACCAGTTCGACGTGCAGTGTCGGCCTGCGCACCTTGATATCGACGACGATGCCGGGCACCGTTTTAATGGTCAGCGAATACAGCGAACCGATCCTGAGCCGGTCTGACGAATAACCCGCCGCCTCGCGTGTCGCGCGAATGCCGTCGGACATCAGCGTCATCACCTCTTGCGCCACGTCGGCGAGCATCTGCGCCGCTTCGGTCGACTTGAGATTGCGGCCCTCGTGACGGAACAGCGCGCATCGCACGCCTTGCTCGAGCGAGTGCAGCGCGCGGTGCACGCTGACCGTGCTCACGTTCAGCGCTTCGGCCGCCTTCGCCAGATTGCCCGTCTCCATGAATGCGAGCAGGACTTCGAGCTTGCGGAAGGTGATCTCATCGTCGATTCGGTCGCGCATCTTGGTTCATCGAGTGGTCGAATGTCCTGATTATCGCCTCGCAATCGCGTTGGACGAATAGCGTTTATCCCTCAACGCGTTGTTGTTAGCCTCGCGGTACGCCCGCTTCCCATATCATTGCCTATCGTTCATCGAGTCTCCGCCCATCCGCCGGGACTCGATAGCGCACGGCAACTGCCTCGATTCTTCTTTCGGGTCGCGTCGAAATATGGACAAACTTCAGGCTATGGCGACTTACGTGACGGTCGTCGAAACAGAAGGTTTTTCTTCGGCGGCACGCAAGCTCCAGGTCTCGACATCCGTTATCAGCCGTCTGGTCAACGATCTCGAGGAGCATCTCGGTGTGCGCCTTCTGAACCGCACAACGCGCATCGTCCGAACGACGGATGCCGGCGCCGCATTCTTCGATGAATGCCGCCGCGTTCTCGCGACCGTGGAGGCGGCGGAACTCGCCGCGGCCGGCGCGCGCACGTCGCCGCGAGGCCAGCTGACGGTGACCGCGCCCATCGTTCTCGGCAATACCCATGTGACGCCGATCGTCCAGGAATATCTCGCGCGATATCCGGATGTCATCGCGAGCTGCTGGTTTCTGGACCGAACCGTGAATCTGGTCGACGAGGGCGTCGACGTTGCGATCCGTATCGGCGATCTGCCCAATTCTTCTCTTCAGGCAATCTCGGTGGGCAAGGTGCGCAGCCTTCTTTGCGCGTCGCCGGCCTATCTCCAGGCACGCGGCGAGCCGCAAAAGCCCGAGGATCTCACGTCACATGTGACGATCCAGTCGCTTCCCTCGACGCCATCGCCCGAATGGCGCTTTCGCGTGGACGGCAAGCCGATCGTCGTGCCCATCCAGCCACGCCTGATCACGACGACAAACGACTCGGCGATGTCGGCTGCGATATCCGGACTGGGAATCGTGTGCCTGCTGTCCTGTCAGATCGCACCCGCGCTGGCGGCAGGAAAGCTGCAAGTCGTGCTGCCGGAGCACGAGCTGGCCACGCTTCCCATCAACGTCGTGCATCGCGAAGGCAGACACGTCAATCAAAAGGTGCGCGTATTCGTCGATCTGGCGGTGGAAACGTTGAGGGCCGACACCGCACTGTGGTACGCATAGCCGACGCGCGCAGCCTCAGCTTTCGCGTTTCGCGAAAGATCCTTTCGGGCTAGCCCTGTTTCTCACCTTCCGGCCACGGCACATACTGGGCGTCATCAATCGCACGAACCGTGTGATCCCCCGTATGACTAGTGAGAAATCCATCATGAACACAGCAGCGAACGCGACTGCCGCCGGCGTCGACTTCTATTACTGGCCGACGCCCAACGGTCAGAAGGTCGCCATTTTCCTCGAAGAAGCGCTGGTGAATTACCGGGTTCACCCCGTCGATATCGGGAAGGGTGTTCAGTTCACGCCTGAATTCGAGAAGCTTTCCCCAAACAATCGAATGCCTGCCATTGTCGACCGTGAACTCGACGTGTCGATCTTTGAGTCCGGCGCGATTCTTCTGCACCTCGCCGAGAAAACGCGCCGGTTCATTCCGACGAACCCGCAGGGTCGCGTCGAAGTCTTGCAATGGCTGTTCTGGCAGGTGGCCGGCCTCGGGCCGATCCTGGGCCAGACAGTCTTCTTTCGAAACTATGCGCCGGAAGCGCAGCCGCTCGCGATCGACCGGTTCAGTAAAGAAGCAAAGCGCCTCTACGCAGTTCTGAACAAGCGCCTGGCCGATCGGGAATACATTGCGAACGAGTATTCCATTGCCGATATGGCCGCTTTCCCGTGGGCTTTGCAGTACGCCGCGCAGGGGATTGCCCTGGATGAGTTTCCACATGTCGCCCGCTGGCTGGATCGCGTCGGCAATCGACCTGCCGTGAAACGCGCATACGCGCTGGGTGAAGAGATCCGTCCTTCGCAATTGACGGATGAGCATCGCAAACAACTGTACGGTCAGCAAACGCAAAAAGCCTGAACACACGGTGCCGGGGTTTTATCTCCGGGCCGAAATTCTTCGCAGCAAACAATAGATTCGACAACATCCTAAAGGAATCCGAAATGTCTTTCTCAACCAAAGCCAAACGACTCGCAGCAGCAGCAGCATTTCTCGCGGCACTCCCCGTACTTGCAGCAGCGGCCGGCGACAAAGCCGATCTTTACGCCGATACATCGAAGGTCGTTCCAGTAACCGAGTTGAAGTTCTACCAGAACAAGGAAGGTCTGACCATCGCGAACGGCTGGGGCGACCCGGCGTCCAGTGTTCATAGCAACTACATCAAGATGGCTGGCGGCACTGCCAGCGGCGTGCACACGCACACCTACTCGTATTACGGCGTCGTCATTGCTGGCGTCGTCGCCAACGAAGCGCCCGGCTCGAGGCAGGATCATCCGCTTGCGGCCGGCTCGTACTGGTATCAGAAAGGCGGCGAACAGCACGTGACGAAGTGCATCTCGCAGACCGAGTGCATCTTCTTCGTCACGTCCAAAGGTCCGTTCGATTATCTGCCTGCCAAGTAACGACAACTCAGGTACCGTCGTGGCTGACCAGATGCGCGGGCAAGCGTCCGCCTTCACGGTCACGACGACCGTACCACTGAGCCAGCTCCCCCACGATGCCGCGCCGGAACAGCAGCACGCAGGCGACAAACATGATCCCGGTCACGATGCTGACCGATTCGCCCAGCCCCTGAAACCACGCGATATGCGTAAGCTCCGCGAGCCACGTGCCGAACGCGGCCAGCTTCGTTTCGAGCCCGACGACGATCACCGCGCCGACCGCCGGGCCGAACCGCGTGCCGAGACCGCCCAGCAGGGTCATGAGAATCACGGTGCCCGACATCGTCCAGTGCACGTCGTACAGCGTGGCGAAGCCGAGCACGAGCGTCTTCATCGCGCCGGCAAGGCCCGCACATGCAGCCGATATGACGAACGCCAGCAGCTTGAAGCGATCGACGTCGTAGCCGAGCGAAACCGTGCGCGCCTCGTTCTCCTTCAGCGCGCCGAGAATCCGGCCGAACGGCGAATCGATCACGCGGCCGATGAACGCGAACGCCATCGCACCGATGGCCAGCACGACGTAGTAGAGCGTCAGGTCGTCGAGCGGGAGCACGCCGAACAGCCGCCCGCGCGGCACGCCCTGCATGCCGTCCTCGCCGCCCGTGAACGGCGCCTGCACGCAGAAGAAATAGATCATCTGGGCGAGCGCGAGCGTGACCATCGCGAGGTAGATGCCCTTGCGGCGAATCGCGAGCAAGCCCATCACGAGGCCGAGCGCGGCCCCAGTGCCCGCGCCGAGCAGCAACGCGGCTTCGGGCGGCAAACCGTGATCGCGCAACGCGCTGCCCGCGACGTAGGCCGCGACGCCGAAGAACGCCGCATGACCGAACGACAGCAGACCGACATAGCCGAGCAGCAGGTTCAGCGACGTGGCGAACAACGCGAAGCACATGAGCTTCATCATGAAGACCGGATAGGCGCCGAGCCACGGCGCGGCGGCGAGGACGGCCAATGCGACGACGAATGCGAAGCGGTTATGCATGAGACACCTCATTTCGATTGACCGAACAGCCCGGCGGGACGCACGAGCAGAACCAGCGCCATGACGGCGAACACCACCGTCGCCGAAGCCTCCGGATAGAACAGCTTCGTCAGGCTTTCGAGGATGCCGAGCGCGAGACTCGTCAGCACCGATCCGGCGATCGAACCCATCCCGCCGATCACGACGATCGCGAACACGGTGATGATCACGCTCTGCCCCATCAGCGGCGACACCTGCATGACCGGCGCGGCGAGCACGCCCGCGAACGCGGCGATCGCAACGCCGAAGCCATAGCTCAGCGACACCATGCGCGGCACATCGACCCCGAACGCCGCGACGAGGCGCGGGTTCTCGGTCGCCGCGCGCAACAGCGCGCCGAGTTGCGTGCGCTCGATCGCCCACCACGCCGCCCCGCACACGGCGAGCGATGCGACGACGACCCATGCGCGATACGCGGGCAGCATCATGAAGCCGAGATCGACGGCGCGCGCGAGGCTATCGGGCGCGGCGTACGACATCCCCGAGACGCCGTACACGGAACGCGACAGCCCCTCGAAGATCAGCGTGACGCCGAGCGTGAGCAAGAGGCCGTACAGATGATCGAGCTTGTAGAGACGGCGCAGCATCGAACGTTCGACCAGCACGCCGACCGCGCCCACCGCCAGCGGCGCGATAACGAGCATCAGCCAGTAGTCGAAGCCGAAGTAATTCGTGCCCATCCACGCGAACAGCGCGCCGAGCATGAAGAACGCGCCGTGCGTGAAATTGATCACGTTCAACAGGCCGAAGATGAGAGACAGGCCGAGGCTCAGCACGGCATAGAAGCAGCCGTTCATCAGACCGAGGACGAGCTGGCCCGATACCGCCTGTAGCGGCATACCAAAGAATTCCATGACGTTTCGCTCCGGTCAGATGTTGAGCAGCGCTTGCAGCGTGGCCGTTTTCTCGGGAAGACGAGCCGACTCGAAGGCATCGACGATGCGTCCGTGCTCCATCACATAGAAGCGATCGGCGAGCGGCGCGGCGAAGCGAAAGTTCTGCTCGACGAGCAGAATCGTGAAGCCCCGCGACTTCAGCAGCCTGATGACGCGCGCGAGCGTCTGCACGATCACCGGCGCGAGCCCTTCGGAGATTTCATCGAGCAGAAGAATGTCGGCGCCGGTGCGCAGAATGCGCGCGATCGCGAGCATCTGCTGCTCGCCTCCCGACAGACGCGTGCCCTGACTCGCGCGACGCTCGGCCAGGTTCGGGAACATCGCGTAGATTTCTTCGAGCGGCATCGGCGTGCCCTTCGCGTCCGGCAGACGCGGCGGCAGCAACAGATTCTCTTCGCACGACAGCCCCGCGAAGATGCCGCGCTCCTCCGGGCAATAGCCGACGCCGAGGCGCGCCACGCGCTGCGGCTCGTGGCCGATCGTCTCGCGTCCATCGATGCGGATCGAGCCGCTGCGCCGATCGGTCAAGCCCATGATCGCCTTCAGCGTCGTGCTGCGGCCCGAGCCGTTGCGCCCGAGCAGCGTGACCACCTCGCCGCGCGCCGCACGCAGGTCCACGCCATGCAGAATATGCGATTCGCCGTACCACGCTTCGAGGCCCACGACACGCAGCGCGTCTTCGCATGTCGCCGTGTCGATGCCGGCATCATCCGGCGCTTCAATGTGCGAGCGATTCATTTTCGGTCCCCATGTACGCTTCCTTCACTTGCGGGTTCGCGGAGACGGAAGCGTAATCGCCTTCCGCCAGAATCTCGCCACGCTGAAGCACCGTGATCGTGTCCGCGATGCTCGACACCATCTTCATGTTGTGCTCGACCATCAGGATCGTCCTTCCGCTCGATACCTTTTTGATGAGCGCCGTCACGCGATCGACGTCCTCGTGTCCCATGCCCTGCGTCGGTTCATCGAGCAGCATCAGCACAGGATCCATCGCGAGTGTCGTGGCGATTTCGAGCGCGCGCTTGTGGCCGTATGACAGCTCGACGGTCTTCACATCGGCGTATGCGGCGAGGCCGACCTCGCCGAGCAAATCGAGTGCGCGCTCCCGCAATCGCGTCAGCATCGCGCTGCTTTTCCAGAAGCAAAACGACACGCCGAGCGGACGCTGCAAGGCGATGGTCACGTTCTCGACCGGCGTCAGATGCGGGAACACCGCCGATATCTGGAACGAGCGGATCACGCCCTTGCGCGCGATCGCCGCGGGCGCGGCGCGCGTGATCTCGCGGCCATCGAAAAAGATCTGTCCCGAAGTCGGCGTCAGGAACTTCGTCAGCAGGTTGAAGCACGTGGTCTTGCCCGCGCCGTTCGGTCCGATCAGCGCGTGGATCGTGCCTCGCCGCACACGAAGATCGATGCCCTTGACGGCCGTGAAGCCGTTGAACTGCCTGGTTAAACCCTTTGTCTCCAGAATCATGTCTGCATGCGTCATCGCGCTCTCCTCAGCCCATCACCGGCAGCGTCTCGATCTCATAAGCGTGCCGCAGCGCGCGGCCGAGCACCGGGTCTTCGAGCACGGTCTCGAAGCGCTGCGCCGGGCGAATTCCGCCGATGGCCGCCAGCGTGCCGCAGAGCATCGCGGTTCCATCGACGAACTCGCCGCCGCGTTGCGCGAACTGGTCGAGCAAGTCCTGCGGCGAGCGCATCGCGGTTACCTTGCCGTCCTGATAGAGCACGCGTTCGCCGTCGATCGTCGCGTACGAACGCAGCAGCAACGCATCCCAGTGATCCGCCACGTCGCTTAGCCGCCACAGCGTGTTCGAGCACGGCTTGTCGCACATCTGCTTCGACACGGTGATGCCATAGGCCTCGACCTGCCGATCCGTGTGATCGGAAGCCACGCCGACGAACACTTCGCCGCCGTCCTTCACCAGCACGAATTCCGCTTCGCCGCTGCTCTCCTCGCCCGAGACCTGCATCGTCGATGCAGGCCCGAAGCGATCGGCCGCCACGCGATAGAACACCGGGGTATAGGCAGGCCTTTTGATGCCCAGTTCTTCGAGCTCGCGGATGTGCTTCTCCATCGCTTCGGTGTCGCGTCCGGTCCAGCCCGCGATGACGAGCGTGTCGATTGAAATGGCGCGCTCGACACTGCCGTCGCGCGTTTCGATGTTGAATGTGATGGCCTTCATCAGTGTCTCCGTTTATTTCGATGCAGCGACTTTGCCGCCGACCAGCGGGCAACGGCTCGCGCCGAGCGGCGCGTAGGCGTCCTGCGCTGAAATGGTCTGCTTGATCGCGTAGTAATCCCAGGGCTTCTTCGACTGCTCCGGGCTCTTGACCTCGGCGATGTACATGTCGTGCACCATCAGCCCGTCCGCGCGGATCACGCCGTTGGTCGCGAAGAAGTCGTTGACGGGCGTCTTGCGCATCTGCGCGAGCACCGCGTCGGATGCATCGGTGCCGCTCGCCTGCACGGCCTTCAGGTAATGCAGCGTCGATGAATAGACGCCCGCCTGGATGAACGTCGGCATGCGGCCCGTCTTCGCGTAGAAGCGCTGCGACCATGCGCGGCTCGCTTCGTCGCGGTCCCAGTAGAAAGGCGTGGTCAGCATCATCCCTTGCGCGGACTTGAGACCGAGGCTGTGAACGTCGCTGATGAACATCTGCAGACCCGCGATCTTCTGCTTGCCCGGCGCGTTGATACCGAATTCGCGCGCGGTCTTGATCGCGTTGACGGTATCCGCGCCCGCGTTGGCGAGACCGATCACCTTCGCGTGCGAAGCCTGCGCCTGCAGCAGATTCGAGGAGAGGTCCGCCGCGTGCATCGGATGCTTCGATTCGCCAAGCACCTTGCCGCCCGTCGCGTTCAACGCCGCCGCCGAATCGCTCTTCAGCGACGCGCCGAGCGCATAGTCGACGGTCAGGAAGTACCACGAGTCGTCGCCGGCGCGCGCCATCGCCTTGACGAGGCTCGTGGTCAGCGCATAGGTGTCGTACGAATACTGGATCGTGTATGGCGAACACGCCTCGTTGCTGAGCTTCGTCGTGCCTGCGCCGCTCGCGATCGCGATCTTGTGCTTCTCTTTCGCCACGTTCGACACGGCAAGCGCAACGGATGACGGCAGGAGGTCCTGCACCATGTCGACCTGTTGATTGTCGAACCATTCACGTGCAACGGTCGCGGCGACATCGGTCTTGTTCTGGTGATCCGCGCTGATCACCTTGACCGGCGCGCCGAGCACCTTGCCGCCGAAATCATCGACGGCCATCTGCGCCGCCACGACCGAGCCTTTTCCGCCAATATCGGAAAAGATCGATGACATGTCCGTGAGCACGCCGATCTTCACCACGCCGTCGCTGACGCCGGCCGCGTTCGCCGTCATCGCGACCGCGGCGTACACCGCGGTGCACGCGAGTTGTCTGTACATGGAAGTCTCCTGATATGTATTTGTTAAGCAAACCGCATCATTGCGGACGCACGACCGACTCGACACCGATACCCATCGCGAGCAACTGGCGATCGCTCATGTGCCTGCCCATCAACATCAGTCCCACGGGCGCGTCTCCGCTCGCATGACACGGAATCGACAGCGAACACAGATCGAGCATGTTGGCAATCGACGGATTGCGCAGCAGCAAGCGATTCGTCGATGTGTACGCCGGCTCTTCGTCGAGGTCCGCGATGCGCGGCGCGACGATCGGCACCGTCGGGCACACGATGGCGTCGAAGGGACGCAACTCCTCGTCGGCCTGACGGCATCGCTGCGCACGCAGCGCCCGATTGCGCAGGTACTCCGCGGTGCTGTGCTCGCTGCCGAGCCGGATGCGGGCGATCACACGCGGGTCGTAATCGTCGGCATGACGCTTGATGAGTCCGACATGCCACGCCCACGCTTCAGCCGCGACGAGGCCGCCGTGCTGACCGATCGTCGCAAGCTGCTGCCAGCTCTCGAACGAGACTTCGCGCACGATCGCGCCCGCTGCCGTCAGACGTGCAATCGCGCGCTCGAACGTGGCGGCGACGTGCGCGTCCATGTCGTCGAGCACGATGGTCTTCGGTATGGCGAGCCGCAGTCCGCTCAACGGCAGCGGCAGGATCGCCGCTGGTTCGGTATCGCCGGCCATGATCGAATCGAGCGCGGCGCAGCAAGCGACGCTTTGCGCGATGGAACCGATCGAGTCATAACTCGACGACAATGGCAACGCGCCTTCGAGCGGGATGCGCGCGGCCGTCGGCTTGAAGCCCGCGAGACCGCACAACGCTGCGGGAATCCGGCACGAGCCGCCTGTATCCGAGCCGATCGCGGCAGCGGCCATGCCATCGGTCACCGACACGGCCGCGCCCGACGACGATCCGCCGGGAATTCGCGCGCCATCCCGGTCGAAAGGATTCGCGGGCGTGCCGTAGTGCGGATTGATGCCGAGGCCCGAGTACGCAAACTCGGTCATGTTGGTGCGCCCGACGAACACCGCGCCCGCCGCACGCAATCTGCCGATCGCGACGGCGTCGCGCGTGGCGGCCTGCTCAGGAAGGACCCGGCTGCCGGCGCGCGTGATTTCGCCCTGCACGTCGAACAGATCCTTCACCGAAATCGGAATGCCCGAGAGCGGACCCGCGACGCCATGACGGCGCAGCGCATCGCTCGCCGTCGCCTGCGTTTTTGCCGCGGCGCTCACGCCGTGCGGAAAGACGCGCTTTCCTTCGCCCGAGTCATCGCCGATACGTTCGATGCATGACGCGAGAAGCGACGCGGCATCGATACGGCCATCGGCGAGTTGGGCACGCAAAGAATCGAGAGCGGGCAGCATGATCAGGCCGGATCGTAGTAATGCACTTCGAGCAGCACGCAACCGCCGTTCGACTTGAACGGGCCATGCCACGCGCCCGGCGGGCGCACCGCGTAGGTGTAGCCCTCGAAGGGCTTGCCGCCCTCGCCTTGCTCGTCATTGCCGACGGTCAGATCGCCTTCGACGAGAAAAACTTCTTCCCAATAGTCGTGGACGAACGGCTTCGTCGTGTACATGCCGGCGGGAAGGCGCAGCAATCGCGTGCGGCTGCCGCGCTTGTTGCCGGTATCGAGCGCGCCGGAAAGGATCAGCTCCTGTGCGCCGGAACCGGGCGCGTAACCTTCCGGCAACTGCCAGCCGTCGGCCATGTCGAGTCCGTGAAACTCGTCGTGAAGTTTGTTGATAGCCATGTGTTTCTCCTTTGGGGAAGCGTTGATTGCGTCGAGTCGGTCTCAGGCGGCCTGGCGCGTCTTCGCCAGTTCCGAATCGAGCGAATAGCTCGACAACATGGTGTCGACGAGACCCGTCGCACGGCGCCAGTCGTAGCTGCGATACGCATGGCCCTTCGTCACGAAGGACGCGCCTGCATAGAACAGCTCATACTGGTTGTGACGCGAGGCGAACTCCGAGCCGACAGCGTCCCACGCGAGCTTGAAGAACTTCACGCGTTCCTCCGCGCTGCAGATGGGCGACTTCTGCGTCTTCTCGATGATGCGTGCGAGGTCCGGGTTCTCGAAGTCGTGCACGCTCGACGGCAGCATGATCATTCCGCCGCCCGCGAGCTCGCGCAGCGTGGTGAGAATCTTCGAATAGAGCTGTTGCGTGAGCACCTGCGAGCTGTACAGCATGTTGCGGTCGGGCACGTAGTAGCCGTTGACCACGCTGCCTTTCGCTTCCATGCCGTACACATACGCTTCGACCATCGATGCTTCCGATGCGAGCTGTCCCAGCGTCTCGCGCACTTGCGGAAACGCATTCGTGCCGTTGATTTCCGAAATGCGCAGACCGAGGCCGACGAGAAAGCGCAGCTTCGTCATCAGGCGCACCTGACATTGATAGTTCTGGTAGACGTGCGCGGGCGTCACATGAAACTGCTTCGCGCACATCGCCACATCGCCGGCGACGAAGATACGTTCCCACGGCACCTTGACGTCGTCGAAGTACAGCACCGCGTCGTTCTCGTCGTAGCGGCTCGACAGCGGGTTGTCGAACACGGATTGCGCGTGCTCCTCGTACGACTTGCGCGACATCACCTTCATGCCCTTCGCGTTCATCGGAATCGCGAACGACAGCGCGTACATCTCGTCGCCTTCACGCAGCGGCTGAATGCAGCTACAGAAAACTTCGTTCGCCATAATGCCGCTCGTCGCCAGCATCTTCGCGCCACGTACCGTGATGCCTTCCGCGTCCTGATCGACGATGCCGACCGCCAGATACTTGTCCTCCTGCTCATGCGCCGACTTCGACTGATTCGCCTGCGGATTGACGATCACGTAGGTCAGGAAGAGATCGTTGTCGCGGGCATACTTGTAGTAGTCGCGCAGCGCGCCGGCGCGTGCCGGGTCGTATTGCTCGAACAGATCGATGCCCATGACCATGCCCGAGATGCACGACGCGACGTGATCCGGCGAGCGGCCCATGAAGCCGAAATGCAGTTCCGTCCACGCTTCGAGTGCGATGCGCCGTTCGACGAGTTGCTCATAGGAGGTCGGCAGCTCCCAGATGCGGCTCACGCGATTGCCCGAATCGGGCGAAACGAACGTCATCTTCTCGACGTTTTCCGGACGCGCCTGGTAGTCGTACAGATTCGCGTAACTGCGAATCGAGTTGCGGAACGCGGGATGCGTGGTGACGTCGCCGACCGCCTTGCCGTCGAGATAGACCTGACGTCCGTCGCGCAATGACGCAATGTGTTGAGTGCCGTTCTTGATCATGATGTTCTCCAGAAATGAGTTCGTCCGCCGTTTCAGGCCGACGCTGCGTGAACGCCGTTGAGCGTGTGATAGCGGCCGCCGAAGAAAATGAGCGGACGTCCTTGCGAGCGTGTTCGATGACGAATCACGCGGCCGACGAAGATCACGTGATCGCCGCCGTCGTATTGCGCATAGGGCTCGCATTCGAAGGTCGCGAGCGTGTCGGGAAGCAGGACCGGTTCGCGGCACGGGTTCGTGGCGGCATCGCGCCAGCCCCACTTGTCGCCGTTGGCTTTCGCGAAGCGATTCGACATGTCCTGCTGCGATTCTTCGAGCACGTTGACCGCGTAGCTGTTCGCCACGCACAGATCGGCGAGGCTCAGACTGCGGCGGTCCACCGAAAACAGAATCAGCGGCGGATCGAGCGACACCGAATTGAACGACGCGACCGTCACGCCGATCGGCGCGCCCTCATCTCTCGGCGCCGTGATGACCGCGACGCCCGTGGCGAACATGGACAATGCGGACCGGAACTGACGCTGCGTTTCCGGATCGCTGCCCGGCCGTACGATGCTGTCTTTCATCTCGTTCTCCTTCGCGCCGCTGTTTGCGACGCCTTCATCGGACTCAACAAAGCGTTTGTTTTTAGCTTTGTTTGATAGCTTTTATTACATGCCAACAGAACGAGCTGTTCAAGCTATCGTTTACCCTCGGCTAAAAAGCTTTGTATAAAAGACAACCCTACTCGATGAATGGGTGTTGGCCCGAAGAAGCGAGCGTCCGGGCTACACTGCGGCCAACTTCCATTACGAGGGAACACGATCAATGACTGCACGTCCCGTCTACATGGACTACAGCGCGACGACGCCGGTCGATCCGCGCGTGGTCGAGAAAATGATTCCGTACCTTTACGAGCGCTTCGGAAATCCCGCTTCGCGCAGCCACGGCTACGGCTGGGAAGCGGAAGAAGCAGTGGAGAATGCGCGCCGGCATGTGGCCGGTCTGCTGCGCGCGGACCCGCGGGAAATCGTCTGGACTTCGGGCGCGACCGAAGGAAACAATCTCGCGATCAAGGGCGCGGCGAACTTCTACAAGGGACGCGGCCGCCACATCGTGACGGTGAAAACCGAGCACAAGGCCGTGCTCGATACGTGCCGCGAACTGGAGCGGCACGGGTTCGACGTCACGTATCTGGACGTCGGGCACGACGGACTGCTCGACATCGCCGTGTTACGCGCGGCTTTGCGCGCCGATACGGTCCTCGTCTCGGTCATGATGGTCAACAACGAGACCGGCGTGATACAGCCGGTCGCTGAAATCGGCGCGATATGCCGGGAGAAAGGCATCGTGTTTCATTGCGACGCGGTGCAGGCGGCGGGCAAGATCGACATCGACGTCGCTGCGCTCAACGTCGATCTGCTGACGGTGACCGCGCACAAGGTCTATGGCCCGAAAGGCATCGGCGCGCTGTATGTGCGGCGCAGACCGCGCGTGCGCATCGAGGCGCAGATGCACGGCGGCGGACACGAACGCGGCATGCGCTCGGGCACGCTGCCGACGCATCAGATCGTCGGCATGGGCGAGGCGTTTCGGCTCGCGAAGGAAGAGATGGAAGCGGAGAGCCGGCGCGTCGGCGCATTGCGCGACAGGCTGCTTGCCGGGCTTCTGCAACTGGATGAAGTCTATGTCAACGGCGATCTGACACAGCGTATCGCGCACAATCTGAACGTCAGCTTCGCGTTTGTCGAAGGCGAGTCGCTCATCATGGGCATCAAGGGTGTCGCGGTGTCGTCGGGATCGGCGTGCACGTCGGCGTCGCTGGAACCGTCATACGTGTTGCGCGCGCTCGGACGCAGCGATGAACTGGCGCACAGCTCGATTCGCTTCACGCTCGGCCGCTTCACGACCGAAGCGGAAGTGGACCAGGTGATCCGGCAGGTTCAGGAGACCGTCATCAGGCTGCGCGCGCTAAGCCCGCTGTGGGACATGCATCTCGAAGGCGTCGATCCGAACTCGATTCAATGGGCCGCGCACTAGTCATGCCGTGCGCCGCGCGGTCACGACTTTTCCTGTCGCGCAATCAGATGCGACAGATCGAGCGTCGCGCGGTCGCCATTGGCGACGAGCCTGTCGACGACCGAGCACAGCGCCCTGAATTCGGTCTTCGTCACGCCTTCGAACAGCACGTTGTTGATGTGCTGCTGCGTCGCGGCCAGTTCGCGAAGCAGCTTCACGCCATTCGATGTGACGGTCAGGCGCATCTTGCGCTTGTCGTGCGGATCCGAACGCTTGTCGATATAGCCGAGCTTCTTGAGCTTGCCGGTTTCGATGGTGACGAACGCCCCGCTCAGATGCAGATGGTCCGCGAGCCGGTTCACCGTGACCGACTCTCCATGCGAGAGATGCGACACGGAGACGAGCAGCGAATACTGGATGCCGGTCAGGCCGATGATCGTCCCGAAGCCGTCGCGCACGGACAAAAGCCGCGCCGCGAACGGCAAAAGGCCATTGATCAGATGGCGGAATTCCGTGTCTGTCCCGTCGACGAGGCACGCTGGATTGGTAATCGTCAGAGCGGATTCGTCGATCTGTTTCGGCATGACACTCAAACTCCCGGATGCTAATGCAGTTACCTTTTAAAGGTAATTATACGGCAAAGCTTAACAAACGAGATTTAGCCATGAACCCTGCAATTTCGACGTCTTCCGCGCGCTCGCTTCTGGAATGCTATATCCGTGCAAAGGACGAGAACCAGCCTGCGTTGATCTTCGATTGCTTCGCCGGCGATGCCGAGCTGACGTTTTCGATCGCAACCAATGCAATCGATTTTCCCCGCAGCGTGAGCGGCGCATCCGGGATTGCGAAGACGCTTGTCGCCGACTTCGGCGAACGGTTCGACCGGTGCCGTACCTATTACGTCTGTACCGCGCCCGAACCGGATGGCGACGGCATCTGCACGATGCCGTGGCTCGTCGCGATGCGGCAGAAGGACAATGAAGCGCTGCGGCTCGGCAAGGGCACGTACAGGTGGCGCATTGCGCGCATGGCCGATGGGTCCGAGCGAATCGCCGGGCTGCATATCGCCATCGAGCGCATGGACGTGATCGACGATCCGGGCTCGATGAAGCTGCAAGAGTTACAGGACGCGCTGACATATCCGTGGCTGGCCGAAGCCACGTTGGCGCAGCGCGCGGCATCGCTAATGTCGATGTATCCGGATACTGCCCTTGCTGAAGCTTTGCAGCATCATGTCCGGCAATGAACGACAGGCAGCCCTCAACGGTTCACCACATCCGCCGGAACCCAACGCAGAATCATCATCGACGCGATCAGCAGGCAGCCCGATACGACCATCAGTCCGACGGCAAGCGAATGCGTCGTTCCATGCAGCCAGCCAAGCAAAGCCGGCCCGACGAAGCTCGCGAGATTGCCCGTCGAATTGATCAGCGCGATGCCCGCCGCCGCACCCGCGCCGCCGAGAAACGACGAAGGCAGCGCCCAGAACATCGGCAGCGATGTGATGATGCTCGCGGTTGCGATGGTGAGGCCGATCATCGCGATCAGCGGTTCGTGGCCGCCGAACGCGCACAGCAGGAAGCCGGGAACCGAGAGCAACACGGGCACGACCGCATGCCAGCGGCGCTCGCGCATGCGGTCCGAACTGCGTCCCGCGTAAATCATGCCGATGAGCGCGGCAAGATAGGGAATCGTCGCGAGCAGGCCGATCATCAGTGGGTCCTTCACGCCTGAGTTACGGATGATCGTCGGCTGAAAGAAGCCGATCGTGCTGGTGCCCATCACGATGAAAAAGAGGATCGCGCACAGCAACCAGACGCGGCCACCCGTGAGGCCGTAGCGGATCGAGGTATGCGTGCGCGCGGCCGCATCGGCTGCGATCTCGGCGCTCGCGACGGCGCGTTCGCCGGCATCGAGCCAGCGCGCATCGGCGACCTTATCGGTCAGAAAGAAGTACACCACGAGCCCGAGCAACGCGGCGGGCGCGGCTTCCAGGAGAAACAACCATTGCCACGCGGCCATGCCGTGCCAGCCGTTCATCGCGTGAAGAATGTAGCCGGAAACCGCGCCTCCGATGATGCCCGACACAGGATTGCCCGCCATCAGGATCGCGACCATCCTGCCGCGCCGATGCGCCGGAAACCACTGGCTCAGATAGAGCAGAATGCCCGGCAGAAAGCCGGCTTCGGCGACACCCAGCAGAAAGCGCAACACGTAGAACTGCGTGGTCGAGTGCGTCCACGCCATCGCTGCGGACATGATCGCCCACGTCACCATGATGCGTCCGATCCAGCGCCGCGCACCCACGCGATGCAGGATCAGATTGCTCGGCACCTCCGCCATGAAATAGCCGATGAAGAAAATGCCCGCGCCGATGCCGTACGCGGCATCGCTGAAACCGAGATCGTTCAGCATCGTCAGCTTGGCGAAGCCGACGTTCACGCGATCGAGATACGCCACGACGTAGCAGATGAACAGCAACGGCATGAAGCGCCACGCGATCTTGCGAAAGACGGCATCGCCCGAGCGCGCGTTTTCAGCGGGCAGCGTGCCCGCGTTCAGGTCCAGATCCATTTTCGTGTCTCCTTGGTTGGCTCTGTCGGCCATGATCGTGTCGGATGTTCGCGTTCAGGCGCCGGTAAATCGCGCCGGACGACGTTCGATGAAATGCGCCACGCCTTCTGTGAAATCCTCGCTCTGGATGCTGTAGAACATCTCGCGATTCGCCAGCTTGATGGCTTCACCGAGCGTCTGAAACGGCGCCTCGCCAAGCTGCTGCTTCATGATGCGGATCGAGCGCGGCGAGACATTCGTCGCGAGATCGTCGGCGTAGGCGATCGCTTCGGCAAGCAGATCGTCGTGCGGGACGATGCGCTCGACAAGACGCATCGCGAGCGCTTCGTCCGCGCTCACCTTGCGCGCGGAGTACAGCATATCGGCCGCATGGCCCGGCCCGACGACGCGCGGCAGTATCCACGCGATGCCATGCTCGGCGATCAATCCGCGCTTCGCGAACGCCGTCGAGAAAATGGCCTTGTCGCTGGCGAAACGGATATCGCTGTAGAGCGCGAACACGAGGCCGAGCCCGGCGGCCGCGCCGTTTATCGCACTGATGACCGGCTTCTTCACGCCCATGAAATACGAATAGCGGCTCTGAAAATCGGCGCGGCGGTTCATGTCGTAGGGGCGCATCCATTCGGCCGCGCGAATGTCTTCGGGCGGCAGGACTTCGAGTTCGGCGATATCCATGCCCGCGCAGAACGCGCGCCCGTTGCCCGTCAACACAATGGCGCGCACGGCGTCGTTCCGGTCGAGCGTATCGAAGGCGTCGCGCAATTGCGCTTCCATCACCTTGGTCAATGCATTCATCTTGTCCGGACGATTGAACGATACGACCGCGACCTGCTCACGCGCGCCCGCGCGGGTGATTTCGATTTGCTGATCCATCTTCGTATTCTCCTGAATCATGTCATTGCGCGAGCTGAATGGCGCGAAGCTCGACGAATTCCTCGATGCCGAACGCGCCGCCCTCGCGTCCGATGCCCGACGCCCCGAAGCCGCCGAACGGCGCGAGCGCGTTGAACGGCGCGCCGTTGATATCGATCTGGCCTGCCCGCATGCGTCGCGCGACGCGTTGCGCATGTTCCGCCGATGCGCTCCATACCGCGCCCGCGAGTCCGTACGCCGTGCCGTTGGCGAGCGCGACGGCTTCGTCTTCGGTCGAATACGTCTGCACCGCGAGCACCGGACCGAAGACTTCTTCCTGCGCGAGTTCCGCGCCGATCGGCACGCGGCCGAAGATCGCCGGCGCGACGAAATAGCCTCGCGGCGGTACATCCGGTTTCACGTCGATGGCGATATCGTCATGGCCTGCCTGTTCGGCGCGCGCGATATACGCCTGCACCCTCCGCCGATGTTCCGCCGAGACGAGCGGCCCGATGCGCGAATCGGCATCGCGCGGATCGCCGACACGCAGCTTCGCGACACCTTCCCGAAGCTGCTCGCGATACGCCGCATACTGCGCTTCGGGCACGATGAGCCGCGTGATCGCGCTGCATGTCTGGCCCGAGTTGAGCATGCACGAGGACAGCGCGTGCTTCACGACCATCGCCTGATCCGCGTCGGGCAGCGCGATACTCGCCGACTTGCCGCCGAGTTCGAGCGCCACGCGCTTGAGTTCCGCACCGGCGGTCGCCGCGATCTGTTTGCCGGCCGCCGTCGATCCCGTGAACGAGACCATGTCGATGCCCGGATGCGCGACGAGCGCTGCTCCGGTCGCGCGATCGCCGTGGACGATGTTCAGCACGCCGCGCGGCAGGCGCGCTTCGAGCACGGCTTCGCACAATGCGCCGACGACGCCCGGCGCCAGTTCCGACGGCTTCAGCACCACGCAGCAACCAGCGGCGAGCGCGGCCGCCAGCTTCGCCGTGATCTGATGCAGCGGATAGTTCCACGGCGTGATCGCGGCGACGACACCGACCGGTTCCTTCGTGATCACCGAATGCGCGACGCGCATTTCCGCGAGCGCATCCGCAGCGAGCGACGCCGCCGCGCGCCACGCCGCGATCGGCGCCTGCACCTGGATGCGCCGCGCGAGCTTGAGCGGCGTGCCGACTTCGGCGACGACCGCATCGGCCATGCGATCGGAACGGGCTTCGAGCGCATCGGCGATGGCGCGCAAATAGCTCGCGCGTTCATCGACGGACGTATTCGCCCAGTGTGGAAAAGCCCTGCGCGCCGCAACGACTGCGGCATCGACTTCCGACGCGCTGCCATGCGCCACGCTCGCAATCGGCGCTTCCGTCGTGGAATCGTGGATGGTCGTCGTGGCCGCGCTCGTTGCGGTGCGCATGTCGCCATCGATCAAATGCTGGTTGTAGTGGATCATGTCGTCGAACTCCTGAGAAACGCGCGCATGGCCGCCTGCGGCTCGCCGTGCGCATAGCATTCGGTTTGCGCTTCGATGCCCGCGGCGCAGGCAGCATCGAAGCCGGGCTGCGTCATCGCGCGCATACGTTGTTTGGAAAGCCTGATCGCGTGAGGAGGGAGTCTTGCAAGCTTCGTTGCGCGTTCGAGCGATACGCCGAGCACGCTCGATTGCTCCGCGAGCTCCGTCACGAGGCCGATTTCATACGCGCGCCGCGCATCGATCAGATCGCCGGACAGCGACATCTGCACGTTGTGCGTCATGCCGACATGCAGCGTCATCAAATACGACCCGACGATGCTCGCCAGCCCCGCCTTCACCTCGGGTTGTCCGATACGCGCGTTCATCGCCGCGATGCGCCAGTCCGCGCACAACGCGATCTGAAATCCCGCGCCGGCCGCGACGCCGTTCAAAGCGGCGATGCACGGCTTGTCGAGATCGCGCACCGCCTGATACATCGCGCGCTGGCTGGCGAGCCACGCAGGAATGCGCGCGATATCGACGCCGGCGGCTTCTTCGAGATCCTGACCCGCGCAGAACGCGCGCTCGCCCGCGCCGGTCAGCACGATCGCTCGCACGGCTGCGTCGCCGTTCAGATGCGCGAGCGTGTCGATCAGCGATGCGCGCAGCGCCTGATTCACCGCATTGAGTTTCGCAGGGCGGCTCAGCGTGACGAGCGCGACGCCGTCGTGAATATCGCAAAGGACTTCGCTCATGCGCGCTCTCCGAATTGAACGACCGCATCCACGACGACGACACCTTCGCCGCGCGCCATCACCATGACGGGATTCATGTCGACGGACACGAGCGACGTGCGGTAGGCGCTCGCGAAATCGCCGAGGGCGACGGCGGCATGCGCGAGCGCGTCGGCATCGAGCGCGGGCTGTCCGCGATAGCCATCGATCAGCGGCGCGATACGCAGACGGCGCATGGCCGCGAGCGCGTCATCCGCCGTGAACGGCGCGAGCAGCGACACGACATCGCCGCGCACTTCCACGAGCGTGCCGCCCTCGCCGATCACGACGACCGGACCGAGCACCGGATCGACTGTCACGCCGAGCATGAATTCGTGCAGCCCGCGCGCCATGCGTGCAACGACGATGCGCGGCGCGCCGACATCGAGTGACTTCAGGCGTGCGAGGCACGCAACGGCGGCCGCACGCGCATCGCCCGCGCCGACGCCGATGTGCACGAGGCCGTGCTCGCTCTTGTGCGGAATCTCGGCAGCGCAGCCTTTCACGACGACTCTTTCGCCGAACGTGTTCGCGAGCGCAGCGGCTTCGTCCGCGTCCGCGCAGACCGCGTGATCGACGACCGGCACGCCGTAGCGTTGCAGCAGGCTCAGGCTCGCGGCTTCGTCGAGCAGACCGTGCGGAACGTCCGCTTCGGCGGGCGGCAGCGCAAACGCCGGCGGCGCACCGCGCATGCGCTCGCTGCGCGCGTACTGCCAGAGCGCGTTAATCGCATCGGTTTCGCCGATGTAAGTCGGCACGCCGCACGCGTCGAACTCGGCGCGGACCGAGCGCTGCGGCGCGGTTATGACGATCGGCTTGCGATGCTTCGCCATGAAACGCGCCGCCGTGCGCGCGAGTTCGGGCACGTCGTAGCCCGGACCGGCGACAGGCACGCCGATCGCGAACATGTCGGCTTGCGGATCGTTGCCGAGCACGTCGAGGACTTGCGAGAACAGCGCGCCGTTGCCGAGCAGCGAGGCGGTCAGATCGAGCGGATTGCCCGCCGTCGCGAAGCCGGGAAGGATCCGCGTGAGCGCGTCGATCGTCGCCGCCGACAAGCCCGCGAGCGGCAAGCCCACGCGCTCGGCCGCATCCGCGCACAGCACGCCGACCGCGCCGCTGTGGCTCATCACGACCGTGCGGCCTTCGCGCACCGGAAAGCCGCGCACGAACAACGAGGCCGCGTTCACGAGTTCGTGGACATCGCGGGCGCGCACGATGCCGTGTCTGTCGAGAAACGCATCGAGCGCGGCGTCGAGACCCGCGAGCGCGCCCGTATGCGACGCCGCAGCAGCCGCGCCCAGCGTGCTGCTGCCGCCCTTGAGCAGCACGACGTGCGCGCCCCGCTGCCGTGCGATGCGCGCGGCTTCGGCAAGCATCGCGGGCTGCGACAGCGATTCGACGTACACGAGAATCAGCCGGATCGATTCATCCGATGCCACGCTCATCGCCAGATCGGATACGCCGAGATCGGCGTCGTTGCCCGTGGCCGCGAGATAGCGCACGCCGAGGCCGCGCTCGCGCAACAGCACGTAAGGCATCACGCTCGCCGCGCCGCTCTGGCTCACGATGGCGATCGGCCCGTCCCGCGGTTCGACTTCCATGAACATCGTGCTGAAGTTGAGCACCGCGCCGCTCGCGAAATTCGCGATGCCCTGTGCGTTCGGCCCGACGATGCGCATGCCGGCCGCGCGGGCGTAGCGCACGAGCTCGTCCTGCAGCGCCCGGCCGTCCTCGCCCGTTTCCGCGAATCCCGACGCCATGACGATCGCGACGCGCACGCCCATGTCCGCGCACGCACGGATCGCGGCGCTGGCGGCGTCGCCCGACACCGCGACGATCGCCGCCTCGGGCACTTCCGGCAGATCGGCGAGGCTCGCGAAGCACGGCAGACCCTGCACCTCGGCGCGCTGCGGATTGACCGGCAGGATGCGCCCGCCGAACCCGTAGCGGCGCATGTAATGAATCGGGCGTCCGCCGACCTTGTTCGGATTGTCCGACGCACCGATGACCGCCACCGATGCCGGATTCCACAACGCCGCCGCCGGCGCGTGAAGGATGTCGTTTCGTCTCGTAAGCATGTCGTTTTCGTCGATCAGGATTGCATGATCGACAGGCTACGTGCGCCGGACGCCATCAGGAAGTGTTAGATTGGCTATATCAGATATCGACTTTTGTGAAACCATGAATCTCAAGCAGCTCGAGACTTTCCTGGTCGTGGCCGAACTCGGCTCGATCTCGCGGGCGGCGCAGGCGCTGGGCGTCGCGCAATCGCTCGTCAGCCGCAATCTCACGCAACTGGAAGAAGAATGGGGCGACCGGCTGTTCGAGCGCACGGGCCGCGGTGTGATGCTCACGGAGTTCGGCCGGCGCGTGCAGCCGGAAGTCGCGTTGCTGCTGAATCAGGCGGAGCGTCTGGAGGTGGCGGTCAAGGAATCGGCGGGCGCGCTGTCGGGCACGGTGCATATCGGCCTGTTGCCGTCGCTCGCGCCGCAATTGCTGCCGCTCCTGTTCGCGGACATCAGCGAGAAAGCGCCCGCCGTGAAACTGCATGTCGCGGAAGGATTCAGCGGCACGCTCGACGAGCAACTCGGCAATGGCCGGCTCGACATGATCGTCGTCAACCGGTATGGCCCGGCGCAAGGGCGGCACGAGGACGTGCTCGGCATCGTCGATACATTTCTTGTCGGCGATCCGCGGCACGACGTTTTTCGAAATCAGACGATCGCCTTCAGGAAGCTCGCCGGCTTGCGGCTCGTGCTTCCTGCCGCGCCGAACGGTTTGCGCGCGATGCTCGATCACGTCGCGCGCGAGAGCGGCACGTCGCTGAACATCGTGATGGAAGTCGATACGCTCATCGCAATGAAAGAGGTCGCGGCCAGCGGCGGCGCATTCACCATTCTTCCCGAACTGGCGGTGCGTGAAGAGCAGAGAACCGGCCGTCTCGCTGCGGCGCGCATCGAGCGCCCGGCCATCAAGCGGACGATCGCGCTCGGCTTCACCCGGCAGCGCCCGCTTTCGAAAGCAGCGCGCTTCGTCGGCGCGCGCCTGCGCGAACTGGCGACCGGGCTACTGGCGGGGTGATGCGTTCAAGCCGGGGAAGGTCCCGGTTCCCGCGCCGTCCCGCCATTCAGGCATCGAACGCATCGACCGGGCCGATGAAGTCCATCTTCACGAGATCGACGCCATTTGCACGCAGAATCGCGTAAGCCATTGAAACGTGGAAGTAGACGTTCGGAATCACGATCTGCAGCAGATAGTTTTCTCCGGTCAGCTTGCCGGGCACCCACGATACTTTCACGACCTGATTCGCCGCGTCCGCGTAACGCTCGATCGCCACGCTTTCGACGAAGCCGATCGTCTTGCGGATTCGCGCACGCGCTTCTTCGAGCGTTCGCTCGTCATCTTCATGTCGCGGAGGCTGTTGTCCCGACAGCCACGCTGCTCCACCCTTGAGATAATCGCAGGCGCTTTGTATCTGATAGAGCAACGGGGCCATGTCGGGAGCGAGCCGCGTCGACAGCAGAATGGCGGCATCGAACTTCTTCGCGCTCGCGAAGCGCTCCGCCTTGTCGAGATACGTTTCCATCGTTCTGACTGCTTCCACGCATTGCGCGATAGCCTGTGCGTACATTGTCGATCTCCACAGAAACATGCTTTCGGCTTCGAGCCTTCGCTAGCCACTTCCCATACAATACTGCGACCTTATTCCACGTGAGTGAACGCGGTGGACCGACTAGAAGCCATGGAAATGCTGGTGACCGCGGTGGACGGGGGAAGCCTGTCGGCGGCGGCTCGCGAACTGAAGATTCCTGTCAGCACGCTCACCCGCAAGGTCGCCGATCTCGAAGAGATGCTCGGAAGCCGGCTGCTCATCCGCACCACGCGCAAGCTCACGTTGACCGATGCAGGCATGGCATACGTCGCGGCGGCACGGCGCATCCTCGAA
The DNA here is from genome assembly GCF_046030135.1 of Caballeronia jiangsuensis. NCBI lineage: Bacteria > Pseudomonadati > Pseudomonadota > Betaproteobacteria > Burkholderiales > Burkholderiaceae > Caballeronia > Caballeronia jiangsuensis. The sequence continues at coordinate 56,984 of NZ_JAQQDB010000007.1, read as the reverse complement.
CTCGTGCGCGAACAGGAACACGAAGCCACGGGCGAGTTTGCGACCGCAAGAGGCGAACTGGTCGTCACCGCGCCCGTGCAGCTCGGCCGCCTGCATGTGCTACCGGTCATCAACCAGTTCCTCGCGCAGTATCCGGACATCACCGTTCGACTTCTTCTCTCCGACCGGAACATCGATCTCATCGATTCTCACGCCGATCTCGCCGTGCGTATCGGCGAATTGCCGGACAGCAACATGATCGCCACGCGCGTCGGCGCATTGCGGCCGGTCGTATGCGCGAGTCCTGCCTTTCTCGCAACGCACACGCCGCCGCGCGAGCCCGACGAACTCGTGAAATATTCGTGCATCGTCTTCAATAGCCCGTACCTGTCGCCGTGGCGCTTCCGGCTGCCCGCAACGCATAAGGTCTACGTGCTGGAAGTGAAGCCCCGGCTCGAAGTCACGTCGCCCGACGCCGCCGTCAGCGCCGCAGCGGCCGACACGGGCATCACCTACGTGTTCGAACACGACGCCGATGAAGCGCTCCGCAGCGGACAGATCGAAATACTGCTATCGCAGTTCGAAATCGAGCCCGTGCCCGTCCATCTGGTTCACGTGTCCAGGAACCTCATGGCGATCAAACTGCGGCATTTCATCGACTTCGCCGTGCCCCGGCTCAGGGAATCGCTGTCGCGATTCGGCAAGCAGAAGCGGCGCTGAGTTTCAGGCGCGAACCTTCACGATTCCTCGCCCCGCTCGCCAAGCACCCGATCATTACGGTTCTCGATGACATCTCGGGTCTTCTTCGTCGCGCCGGGACCGGCGGCGAAGCGAACGTCCCGATAGCTCAGCGCCTCTCTGCCCGGTCCGCGAACCTCCACGGGCTCGACGCGCTTTCCGCTCGCATGTTCCACCAGCTCGATAGGCGGCTTGCCGTTCGGCCTGAGCCATTTATCGCCCCATTGCATGAGCGCGACCAGCACCGGATATAAGTCCGATCCTTTCGACGTCAGCCGGTAGCCGAACGTATTCGCGCGTTCCGCGATCGGGAAGCGTTCGAGAATCCCCAGCTCGGTCAAGCGTTCGAGCCGAGCCGTCAGAACATTTCGCGCGATGCCGAGCCCGCTCTGGAACTCGTCGAAGCGGCTGCTGCCCTGCGTGCACTCGCGCACGATCAGCAGCGTCCACCACTCGCCGACCTCGTCGAGGGCGCGGGCGATCGAGCAATCCATTTCGTCGAAGCGTTTTCTATACATGATGGCGCCCATCCTAACCCAAGTTTCATGACGCAACTTAACCATTCCACGGGGAACAGCTTCCCGGTTTCGGCCAGTACCGTGCCGCAACGGTCTTGCCTATAGTTGCGTCACGAAACTTATCCGGCAGTCATCGACGGGAAGTTGCCCGATGCCGCTGCCTCCTTCAGATCGCTATCGCTGTCGCTCTGGATACGCCTCGACATCGCCTAGCCATCAAACACACTTAGGATTGCCATGGATAATCAAATTGATCAGGCCGAGATGGGAGTCGACGCTCCGGACATCGCGGCGAACCCCGGTCCGGTTCGATGGATCGGCAAAGGTGTGGCCGGCCTGATGATCGTCGCCGTGGCCGCGACGGCGTTCCATCTGCACGGCTCCGGTGCCGCGCCGGCTGCCGCGCCACCGCCGCCGTCGGTGACGATTAGCGCGCCGTTGCAGCGCGATATAGAAGGCCGGCTCGGGTTTCTCGGCCAGTTTTCAGCCGTGAATCGCGTGGAACTGCGTGCGCAGGTGGGCGGCACGCTGACGCAAATCTACTTCAAGGACGGCGACATCGTTCATCAGGGCGATCCGCTCTTCGAGATCGATCCGGAACCGTATCGGATCAAGCTGAGCGGCGCGACGGCCGAGCTCGAATCCGCCAACGCCCGGCTCGCGCTCGCGACGCGTCAGCTCGCCCGCGCGCAGGAACTGCAACGCGCGGAAGCGGGAACCGTCGAGAACGTCGATCAGCGCGTGGCCGAGCAGCGCGCGGCGCAGGCGGCGGTGGACAACGCGAACGCGCTGGTGCGCGACGCACGCTTCGATCTGGATCGCTGCAGGATCACGGCGCCTTTCACCGGGCGTATCGGCACGCATCTCGTGTCGAAGGGCAATCTGGTGTCCGGCAGCCGCGCCGGCAGCGGGCCGACGACATTGCTCGCCACCATCGTTTCGCTCGATCCGATCTACCTGGATTTCGACATCAGCGAAAACGACTACGCCGCGTTCCAGCGTTCGCGCGGCAGCCGGCAAGGACCGCTGGCCGATGCCGTGAACATCTCGCCCACCGGCGACAGCGGATTCACGCGCGTCGGCACGCTCGATTTCATCGACAACACGCTCGACCGTTCGAGCGGGACGATCCATGCGCGCGCGACGATCTCGAATCGCGATCTGTCGTTGACGCCCGGCGGCTTCGCTCGCGTCCGCCTCGCCACGACCGCGCCGCAACCGGCGCTGCTCGTGCCCGATGCCGCCGTGCTCGACGATCAGACGGACCACATCGTGTATGTCGTCGATGCGGAGAACGTTGCCAAGCCGAGAAAAGTACAGATCGGTGATCTTCGCGGCGGGCTGCGGGTGATCCGCTCCGGGCTTGCGCCGACCGACCGCGTCGTGATCGACGGCATTCCGTCCGTTCATCCCGGTTCGAAGATTTCACCGCGCGCGGGAAGCATCGAGTTCTCGGCGGAGCAAGTGGCCGAAGGAGCCAAATCATGAAGCTGACTCACTTCTTCATCGAGCATCCGCGCTTTGCCGCGGTGCTCAACATATTCGTCTTGCTGATCGGTCTCGCGACCATGATCAAGCTGCCGGTGGCTCAGTATCCGAACATCGTGCCGACGACGATTCAAATCACGACGTCGTATCCCGGCGCATCGGCCGATACGATCGCGCGCACGGTCGCCACGCCGCTCGAGCAGTCCATCAACGGCGTCGAGAACATGGATTACATCTCGAGCCAGTCGACGAGCAATGGTCAATTGACGATCACGGTGATCTTCAAGGTCGGCACGAATCCGGACACTGCCCTTCTGCTCACGCGCAGCCGGGTGGAAGACACGCTCTCGCGCCTGCCCGCCGACGTGCAATTGCAGGGCGTGCAGGTGAAGAAAACGATTCAGGCGCTGCTGCTCGGCGTTCATGTCTATTCGCCGGATGGTTCGCGAAGTCCCGAGTATCTGTCGAACTATATGCTCAAGGTTCGCGACCAGATTGCGCGCTTGCCCGGCGTGTCGGACTTCCAGTTATTCGGCGAGCGGCAGTACGCGATGCGAATCTGGATCGATCCCGACAAGGCCGCTTCATATCACATCAGCGCGGGCGAGATCCTCGCCGCACTTCGCGCGCAGAACGCGGCCGTATCGGCGGGCGTGCTGAATCAGCCGCCGGTATCGAACAGCGGCACGGGCGCCTATCAGATCAACATCGAGGCGCTGGGCCGTCTCAGCACCGCCGAGCAGTTCGGCGACGTAATCGTGAAGTCGGATGCGCAAGGACGCGTCACGCGCATTCGCGATATCGGCCGCGTCGAACTCGGCTCGGTGGACTACGGCTCGAAGGCGTATGCCGACCGCTATGCGGCCACGCCGTGGTTCGTGATCGCGACGCCGGACGCGAACGTCGTGCAGGTCGAGCACGACGTCTGGGCCAAGATGGCCGAGCTGAAAAAGAGCTTTCCTCCCGGCGTCGACTACATCAGGATCTACGATCCGACCACGTTCGTCTCGCAATCGATCCACGAAGTCGCCAAGACGATCGGCATCGCGATTCTGCTGGTGGTCGGCGTGGTCTATCTGTTCCTGCAGAACTGGCGCGCGACGATCATTCCCGTGGTGGCGATCCCGGTGTCGCTGGTCGGGACGTTCGCCATCCTGTCGCTGTTCGGCGCGTCGATCAACAATCTCTCCTTGTTCGGACTGGTGCTGGCCGTCGGGATCGTCGTCGACGATGCGATCGTCGTGGTCGAGAACGTGGAGCGCAACATGGCGCTCGGCATGACGCCACGCGAAGCCGCGCATCGGACGATGAATGAAGTCTCGACCGCCATCATCGCCATCGCGCTGACCTTGTGCGCGGTGTTCGGGCCGACCGCGCTGATGTCCGGCATTTCGGGGCTGTTCTTCAAGCAGTTCGCGATCACCATCGCGGCGTCCACCGTCATCTCGTGCTTCGTGTCGCTTACGCTGAGCCCGGCTCTTTGCGCCGTGCTGCTCAAGCCGCACGAAATGGAGAAGTCGCACGGCGGTTCGACCGCGCTGGGCCGCCTGCATCATGCCGTATTCGGCCGCTTCAACGCGTCGTTCGAATGGCTGTCGTCCCGATACGGAAAGATCACGGGCCGCGCGGTGCGCGCAACGACCGTGATGCTGATCGTCTATGCCGGCCTGATCGCGGCGACCGGCCTGCAAATGTCGAGAATGCCCACGGGGTTCATTCCGGAACAGGACATCGGCTATCAGGCGGTGATCGCGTTCCTTCCGCCCGGCTCCAGTCTGGAGCGCACCGACAAGGTGATTCGCGAGATCAACGATATCGTGCTCGACGCACCCGGGCTCAAGGGCGTCACGCACACGTCGCCCGTGTCCGGCTTCGACGTTACGACCGGCACCATCGCGCCGAATGTCGGAACGCTCTTCTACGGCTTGCCTTCGCTGTACGGCAAGCATGTGCCCGGCGTCAGCGCGGCCTCGATGCTGGTCGAACTCCGCAAGCGCGTCGCCGGGGTCAAGGACGCGGTCGTCGTGGTGGTGAATCCGCCGCCGGTGCAAGGGCTCGGCGCGGCGGGCGGCTTCAAGCTGATGCTCGAAGATCGCGGCGGACTCGGCCCGCAAGCGCTCGCCGACGCAGCGCACGCGCTCGTGGCGGCGGCCAACAAGGACAAGACCTTCGGCGGTGTGTTCACGCTCTATAACGCCGGCGCGCCGTCGGTCTATGCGGACGTCGACCGCCTCAAGGCGGAAAAGATCGGACTCACGCCAACGGACGTGTTTTCGACGATGGAGCTGTACCTCGGCTCGCAGTACGTGAACGACTTCAACTTCATGGGGCGCACGTATCAAGTGCGCGTTCAGGGCGATGAAGCCTTCCGCCGCACGCCGGAAGACATCGGACGGCTCAAGGTGCGCAACGCGTCGGGCGACATGGTGCCGATCAGCAGCGTGGCGACGTTCCGCAACGACACGCAGCCGTATCGCGTGCCGCGCTACAACCTCTATCCCGCGGCGGAAATCATGGGCGCGGCAGGCCCGGGCTTCTCGTCGGGCGATGCGATCGAACGCATGGAACAGCTCGCGCAGCAGGTGCTGCCGAACGGCATCACATACGAATGGACCGACCTGGCTCATCAACAGAAAGAGCAGACCATGTCGCCGCTCGTGATCTTCGCCGCTTCCGCGCTGTTCGTGTTCCTCGTGCTGGCCGCGCAGTACGAAAGCTGGAAGACGCCGCTCGCGATCGTGCTGATCGTGCCGATGTGTCTGCTCGCGGCATCGATCGGGCTGAATGTGCGCGGCATGCCGATCGACATTCTTGCGCAGATCGGTTTCGTGGTGCTCGTGGGACTGGCGGCCAAGAACGCGATTCTGATCGTGGAGTTCGCCAAGCAACGTCAGGAAGAAGACGGCGTCGGCGCGGAGGACGCCGCCACGCACGCGGCTCATGTCCGGTTGCGGCCGATCCTGATGACGTCGTTCGCCTTTATCGCCGGCGTGGCGCCGCTTGCCATCGCCGATGGCGCGGGCTCGGAGATGCGGCAGTCGCTCGGAACGACGGTCTTCTTCGGCATGCTCGGCGTGACCCTCTTCGGCCTCGCCTTCACACCGGCGTTCTATGCGTTCGTGCGCAAGCTCGGCATTCGCGGCACGCGTGCCTTGCCGCGCAAACTCAATAGCGGAGAAGTGAAATGAACTCGCTCCTGGCCAGGACTTCGAAAGCGATCGCGGGCAGTCTGTTCGTCAGCGCGTTTCTCGCGGCGTGCGCAGTCGGACCGAACTACGTCGAACCCGAAACGCATATGGTGCCGTTTCATAACGCGCAGGTCGTCGCCGAGCGGCCAACTACGCTGCCCCCGCCGAGCCTCGACAACTGGTGGACCGGCTTCAACGATCCGGAACTGGTCGAGGTCGTGCAACGCGCGCTCGCTCAGAACCTGAGCATTCAGGCTGCGATAGCGCGCGTCGCGCAGTCGCGTGCGGCGGCGCAGGCGGCCGGTGCGCAGTTGCTTCCGACCGTCGATGCCAACGCGTCGTTTTCGGCGCAGCACCAGAGCGTGCAGAGTCCGCTCGGCACGCTTGCGAGTGCGTTTCCGAACTACAGCCGCGATCAGAAAGAGTATGTCGCGGGCGCGACGGCAAGCTGGGAAATCGATCTGGCGGGCGGCCTGCGACGCGCGCACGCGGCAGCCACGGAAGAAGAACAAGCCGCCGAAGCCGCTCAACTCGGCACGCGTGTGTCGGTCGCGGCCGACGCCGCCGACGCCTATCTGCAAATCCGGGGTCTGCAGGCGCGCCTCGCCGTCACGCAGGATCAGGTGGACACGGACGCGCGTCTGCTGGCGCTCGTGAAAGCGCGCAAGCAGGCCGGCGCGTCCGATGAACGCGAGGTGGCTCAGGCCGAAGCGCTGCTGCGTCAGGCGCGCGCGACCGTGCCGAGCCTGCGGATATCGCTCGAAGCGCAGTTGAATCGGCTCGATGTGCTGTTGGGCGCGCAGCCCGGCACCTATGCGGCGGAACTCGGCGCGCACGCCGGCGCCATTCCCGACGCACCGGCGATCGGCAGCGCCGATACCCCGCTCGATGTCCTGCGGCGCCGCCCCGACATCATCGCGGCGGAGCGGCATCTGGCGGCATCGAATGAAGGGATCGGCGTGGCGCTTGCCGAGTACTACCCGAAGATTTCGCTCGCCGGCGCGCTGGGATTCGACAGCACTTCGGCCAGTCATCTACTGAGCGCGAAGGCGTTCCAGCCGATCGGCACGGGCGCGCTGCGCTGGCGTCTGTTCGATTTCGGCAAGGTGGACGCCGAAGTGAAAAGCGCGCGCGGCGCCTATGCGGAGGCGCTGGCGCAGTATCGCGAGGCGGCGCTCAAGGCGACCGAAGACGTCGAGGATGCGTTCATGACGCTCTCGCAAACGGAGATTCGCGCACAGGAGATTCAGCAGGAAGTCGATGCCTTGACGCGAACGCGAGACTTATCGGAGAAAGCGTATCGCGCGGGTTCGATCACGCTCACCGATGTGCTCGACGCCGACCGGCAACTGCTCGCATCGCGCGACGATCTCGACGCGACGAAGGCGGACGTTGCACGCGCCGCGGTGAGAACCTTCCGCGCGCTCGGCGGCGGATGGGATGCGCCGCAGCAACAGATGGCCGCGAAGAACTAGCCCGGCTTATCGCGCGTTCGCACGTCGTCGGAAAGCAACCGAGCACTTCGCCACTTTACGGTGAACAGCTTCCCACTTCCGATCGGTAGTGCGATCCCGCTGGCTTCCCTATAGTTTCGTCACGCAACGCAATTCGCAATCCTTCAGGAGAGGTTGACATGGATCGTCGCCTATTGACACTTTCGCTCGGCATGTTCGCGCTGGGCACCGACAGCTTCGTTTTCGCGGGCATCCTGCCCGAAATCGCCAAGTCGTTCGATGTGAGCATCGGTGCGGCGGGGCAGTTGATCAGCGTCTATGCAATCAGCTACGCGCTGCTGGGCCCGACCATCGCGGCGCTTGCCGCGAACGTCGGACGCAAGCGTCTGCTGCTCACCGGCATCGGCCTTTTCGTGCTGGCCAATCTCGGCACCATCGTGGCGCCGAACCTCGGCATCGCACTGGCTACGCGTGCCTTTGCGGGCCTTGGCGCGGCGATGTTCTCGCCGGCGGCCAGCGGAACCGGCGCGGCGCTCGTGCCGCCTGAGCGCCGCGGATATGCGTTGTCGATCATCGTGGCGGGTCTGACCACCGCGACCGCGCTCGGCTCGCCTATCGGCGCGGTCATCGGCGGGTTCGCGGGCTGGCACTGGACGCTGGTTCTCGTCGCCGCGCTCGGTGCGGCGGCCTTCGCCGGCATCCTCGCGTTTTTGCCCGACGTGCCGCTGCCGCCAGCCGTCTCGCTTCGCGCACGTCTGTCTCCGCTGACCGATTCGCGCGTAGGACTGACGCTCGCGACGACCGTGCTGGCCCAGATCGGCACCTTCATCATCTTCAGCTACTTCTCCGTCGTGTTCGACCGTGCGACCGGCCACAACGTCACGGTGCTCGGCGCACTGCTGGTGCTGTGGGGACTGGCCGGGACGTTCTCGAACCTGCTGACGGGACGCATCCTCGACCGGATCGGTTCGCACAAGGTCGTGCGGATCAAGCTGGCCATCGTCGCACTCGTCATCTTCACCATGCCGATCACGAGCGCACACCTCTGGAGCGCGGCCATCGCGGTGACGATCTGGGGTGCATGTGCATGGGGCGTCCTGGTGCCGCAACAGTTCCGCCTCGCGAGCCTGAACCCGCCGATGACCGCGGTGCTGGTCGGTCTCAATACGTCGGCGACTTATGTGGGCGTATCCATCGCGGGCACGCTGGGCGCTGCCGCGATTCCGATCGTCGGCGGTCACAACCTGGGCTATCTGTCCGCCGTTCCCGTCGTGATCGCGATTCTCGTCTCCGAGGTTGCGACGCGCCGCATCGCATCGTTCGCGGGAGGCAAAGCCGCGGTAGCGGCCTGAGCCCGGCGAACGCCATACTTCCCATTCATTCGAGACTCAAGGAAACAGTCATGTCCAACACAAACACATTCCGGCAGTTACACGAGCAGTCGATACCGCTTCGTCTGCCGAACGCGTGGGATGCCGGCAGCGCCCGTCTCATCGAGGCGCAGGGCGCTTCCGCCATCGCCACGACGAGCGCGGGCTTAGCGTGGTCGCTGGGTTATCCCGATGGACGCACGCTTCCGTTCGATGAAGTCGTCGCCTCGGTGCGGCGCATCGTGCGTGTTGTGAAGGTGCCCTTGTCGGTCGATGTCGAAAACGGCTACGCCGACACGCCTGAAGCCGTCGCGGACCATGTGATGCGACTGGCCGATCTCGGCATTGCCGGCATCAACATCGAAGACGGTCCGGACGCTGCGCCGCTTCTGGCCGCGAAGATCGAGGCGATCAAGCGTGCCGTCGCGAAGGCCGGCGTGGACCTCTTCGTCAACGCGCGCAGTGACGTCTTTCTTGCCAGTCTCGTCGAGCAAGCGAAACAGCCGCAGGAGGCGATTGCTCGCGGCAATCTCTACGCATCGGCCGGCGCGGATGGTCTCTTCCTTCCGGCGCTCGTGCGGCCGTCGGACATCGAGACGATCGTCGGCGCGATCCGGTTGCCTCTGAACGTGATGGCGCTTCCCGGCCTGCCCGATGCGGCCACGCTCGGACAACTCGGGGTGCGTCGGCTGAGCGCGGGCAGCGGCATCGCGCAAGTCGTGCTCGGCAGAACGAAGGCGATGGCAGCCGACTTTCTGGCGCACGGCCGTTCCGAAGCCCTCGACGACAAACCCTTGCCGTACGCCGAAATTCAGCAGCTTTTCGCCTGACTCACCAAACCGTTTGAACGCTCTATCCATCGACACGTAATGGAGGTTGTCATGATGCTTCAAGGAAAACGCGCTCTGGTCACCGGAGCAAGCCGCGGTATCGGCGCTTCGATCGCGAAGGCTCTGGCGCTTGCCGGCGCGGATGTCGCGATCACGTATGAAAAGTCGTCGGAGCAGGCGGCGCATGTCGTGAAGGCGATCGAAGCGGAGGGCCGCCGCGGTATCGCGATTCAGGCCGATAGCGCCGATGCATCCGCGATTGAGGCGTCCGTGCAGAAGACGGTCGAAGCGCTCGGTGGCCTCGATATTCTCATCAACAACGCCGGCATACTTCGGATGGGCGATGTCAAAGACATTTCCATCGAAGACATCGACGCAACGCTCGACGTGAACGTACGTGGACCGATTCTCGCCGCTAAAGCCGCGATTCCTCATCTCGGGGCCGGTGGACGCATCGTCTCTATCGGCAGCTATTTTGCCGACCGCGTGCCCGCCTCGATGCTCGGCGTCTACTCAGCGTCCAAGTCCGCGCTCGTTGCGTTCACGCAGGGCCTCGCGAGAGAACTCGGCCCGCAAGGGATCACGGCGAACCTGGTGCAGCCTGGCTCCATCAATACGGACATGAATCCCGTCGATGGTCCGTTCGGGCCGACACTGAAATCGCTGACGGCCACCGGTGATTACGGAAAAGGCGAGGACATCGCGCAAGCCGTGGTTTTCCTTGCGAGCGCCAATGCGAGCTACATCACCGGCGCAACATTGACCGTCGATGGCGGCGCCAACGCGTAGGCTCGATGTCCGGGCGTTTTGAACGCCGCCCCACCGTGCTATTTCATCCGAATCCGTCCCGCCGGGGAATAACCGGCGCGTGCGCACGATCTTGTAGATGAAGCCACACGGAAAGGTGAATCGAAATGGACATCATCGACATGGCGCGCGCATCGGGGCTGACGATCATTCTCGATGGCAGAATCGGCCACGAGGAATATCGGAGCGTATGCGGGTCGGTATCGGCGCTGGAGCGATTCGCCGAAACGCTGCAACAGTGCGCGACGAATCAGTATTGCGGCGCTGCGCATCGAAGCTCCGGCGATACGTCATTCATACGCGCGCGTTGATGCTTCAGATGCAAGCTGTTCTGCGTCGCCTGCAATTCGGGACGGGCATGGTGCTGCTGACTTATCTCTCGATGCACCTCGTCAATCACGCGCTCGGGCTCTGGTCAATGGAGCTCGCCGGACGGGGGCTCGAAGTCGCGCTGCGGCTCTGGCGCAGCGCACCCGGAACGATCGCACTGTACGGTGCCGCCTTCGCGCATTTCGCGTTGGCACTGCACACGATATACGGCCGCCGCAACTGGGCGCTGCCCGCCGCGGAATGGATCCGGCTTCTTGCAGGCCTCAGCTTGCCGCTGTTGCTTATCCGTCATGCGGTAACCACGCGGCTCGCGTCGGCGCTCTATGGCTTCGAGCCGAACTACGAGCGGGTGGTCGTCATGCTGCTCACGAGCGGCACGCAAGGTCTGCAACTCGCGCTGCTCGCCCCCGGCTGGTTACACGGATGCCTCGGATTATGGTTTCGCTTGCGCCATCATCCGCTGGCATCGCGCATGAAGCTCGCGCTGTTTGCGTTCGCGGCGCTGTTGCCGTTGCTATCGGCGGGAGGCTTTATCCGGATGACGCTCATCGCGGAAACGAAGAACGCGCTTCGCCCGGCCCCCGATCCGACGTTGCTCGTCCATCAACTTGCGCTGGACGCATGGCGTCACGATCTCGTCGCCCTTTACCTGACTTTGACCACCAGCGCGTTCGTCGCGGGTCAGTTGCGCAATCGAATCGAACGTCGGGGATTACAGAAGCAGCATTGAAGCGTCAACGCGTCGTTTCAAGCAAATCGCTCAGATCGATGCCGTTCTTTGCTTCGGTTAGCTGTTCATCCGGCACCGGTCCTTTTCTGTCGAGATCGACGAGCGCCTGATTCAGCTTCACGTAGGGCCGCATGCGTTCTTCGTACGCGGCGAACGCCCGAGCAAAATCCGCGCGATTGCGCTTCAATTCATGCGCGAGCACGAATGCGCCGACGAGCGCGAGGCTCGTGCCCTGCCCCGAAAACGGCGATGCGCAGTGCGCCGCATCGCCGATCAGCACGACGCGCCCCTTCGACCACGACGGCATGTGGATTTGCGCGAGTTCGTTGAAATAGAAATCGTCGGTGCCGCGCATCGCTTCGATGAAGCGCGGGAAATCGCCGCCCAGATGTGCGCATCGATCGGCGACGAGCTGCTTCTGCGCGCTTACGTCGTTGCGCGCGACCGGCGCTTCCGGCGCGCCGAATCCAACGCCGATGCGCAGTTCCGTCTGATCGAGGCTCGGGTAGATCACGTAGCCGAATTCATCCACGCGATGCCCGATCTGCCAGTCGCGCAGATCGATGAGATTCGGCGTCGAGAAGAGCGCGAGAATCACCCCGAGCGGAAACACGACCGCTTCTTCGCAATCGAAATGCAGCTTGCGTATGTTCGAATAAATGCCGTCGGCGCCGACCAGCAGATCGAAGCGGCGCTGCTCGCCATTGGCAAACGACACATCGACGCCGCCGCTCGTTTCGTCGATGGTCCGTACGCTGTCGCCGTACCGAAACTCGACGCGTTCGTTCAGCGAGCCCATGATCAGCTCGCACAAATCGTCCCGAAAAATTTCGATGTCGTCGCTGTCGAGACGTCCCGCGCTGTAGGTGCGTTCTTCGGTGCGGTCGATTTCGTTGCCATCGGCGTCGAGCATCGACATGCCTTTCAGACGCGTTCGCAACGCCTGGGCACGATCGAGCAGATGCATCGCGCGGGTCACGTCGAGCGCGACGCCGCGGATGTCGACCGCCTGACCACCGCGCCGGAACGCGGACGAGCGTTCGACGAGCGTGACGTCGAATCCGGCGGCATCGAGCCAGTAAGCAAGCGCAAGACCGGCCACGCCGGCGCCGGAAATCAGGACCTTTTCGTTCATTGAATGCCTCGATGGGTTGCTATCCGATCAATGCGGCCGGCGATCTCGTCACACTTCGTTTCCACCGCAAGGACTATGAGTGCTTTTTCCGGGTGCTGTCAACATGGACGGACGGCCGCGAAGGCGTAGGTATCCTGACGTTCGAGCGGGTGAAAGACTTGCGGCCGCAATGATCATTTCCTCATTGCCCGATCATGCCTTTCGATCCGACGACACTTCGCCCCGCCTGCGTTGCAGGAACCGGCGCACGGCCGGATCGCGCTCGAGTCCGATCGCGAGATCGTAAGCGGCGAGCGCTTCGGCCCACGCGCCGGCACGCGCGAGCAGATCGGCGCGTGCGGCCCAGTACGGCTGATAGTCGGCGAGTCGCGGATCGCCGGCATAGGGCGCGAGCGCATCGAGCGCCGCCTGCGGACCGTCGCGTTCCGCCACCGCGAGCGCGCGGTTCACCGCGACCACCGGCGACGCCGCGATCGCGAACAGCGCATCGTAGAGTTGCACGATCTCGTCCCAGTTCGGGCGATGCGTCCGGCAGCGATGCACATGCGCCGATTGCAGCGCGGCTTCGAGCTGAAAACGTCCGATTGCGTCGAATGTGTTCGCGCGCCGCAGCAGCGCGTCGGCGGCATCGATCATCGGCGCGTTCCATGTCGACGGATCCTGCGCCGATAGCGGCACATAGTCGCCGGCCGCATCACGTCGCGCGTCGCAACGCGACTGCGCATACAGCATCAGCGCGAGCAGACCGAGCGTCTCCGGTTCATCGGGCAACAGTTCGACGAGCAGATGCGCAAGAAAAAGCGCCTCGCCGGTGAGATCGCGCCGCCCGCTGTCGCAGCCGGCCGGGTCGGTCCAGCCTTCCGCATACGCCGCATAGACGGCCTCCAGCACCGCGGCGAGCCGGCCGGGCAACTCCTCGCGCTCGGGCACGCTGAACGGAATGCCCGCCTCGCGGATCTTGTGCTTCGCCCGCACGAGGCGCTTGCTCATCGCAGCGGGCGACATCAGGAACGCCGAGGCGATCGTCTTCGCTTCGAGGCCCAGCACCATCTGCAACATCAGCGGCGTGCGAATCGCGGCTTCGAGCGCCGGATGCGTGCACGCGAACAGCAGCGCGAGCCGCCGGTCGGGGAGCGCGCCTTTTTCGCGCTCGTCGATCTCGTCGGCGAGGATGGCGAGCTGGTTCGTCACTTCGTCGCCGACACGGCGATGGCGCGCCCCGTCGATCGCCCGCCGGCGCGCGACCGTCATCAGCCACGCTTCGGGATTCGCGGGGCAACCGCGCTCGGGCCAGTCGGCGAGCGCGGCCGCGAACGCGTCGGCAAGCGCGTCCTCGGCTGCGGCGACATCGCGTGTGCGCATCGCCAGCAGTGCGACGAGCTTGCCGTAACTGCGGCGCGCGACGGCCTCGGCAATCGCGCGTGTGGAAGCGCCAGCGTCAGCGCCACCCAACGGCTGGCTCATGCGGCGGATGGCGCATCGTAAGGGGCCGTCCACACCGGGCGCACTTCCATCAGGCCGTGCGCCGCGCCGGGACAGCGCGACGCCCACGCAATCGCCGCATCGAGATTGGGCACGTCGATCAGGTAGTAGCCGGCGAGCTGTTCCTTGGAATCGGAATACGGTCCGTCGAGCACCTGCGGCTTGCCGTCGCTGAGCCGCACCGTCGTGGCCGTGCTCGTGTGCTGCAAACGGTTGGCGCCCGCCAGCACTTCCGCCTTCTTCAACGATTCGGTGTACGCCTGATACGCGGCGACGCCCTGCTGCCGCTCGGCGTCGGTCATCTGATTCCAGCGGTCTTCTTGCGAATAGATCATCAACAGGTATTGCATTTGAGCCTCCGTCACGGGTTGAGGCGGGCGCATCGAATTTGCGCTGCCATCACGATGACGCGCGAACCGCGTATCGATGGACACGCGGCCGCAAAAAAAGAGGAACTATTTCTCGCCCGCCTCCGTACCGGCCGTCGACGTCCGCGCGAACACCCGAAGCGCGTGCCGCGCGCTGAGCGCGAGCAATATGCACGACAGCGCGTTGAACAGGAACAGCCCTCTCGGCCCGATGAGCGTCATCAGCGCGGAAGCCAGCGTGGGCCCCGTCATGCCTCCGAGTGAAAAAAGCACCAGCAACATCGCGGACACGCCGACACGCAGGTGCGACTCCGTGCGGTCCTGCACGTGCGACACGATAAGCCCGTACTGCGTGAACGTCACAGCGACATAAGCCAGTGTCGCGCACCATGTGACGATGCGGAAATCGAAGCAGAACAGGACGACGCTGAGTATCGCCGAGACCGAGGACGTCCATAGCACGAGACGCCGCCGGTCGATGCGGTCCGAGAGCCGCCCCATCGGATACTGAGGCAGCAATGCGCCGATCAGCGCGACGCCCATGAATGTCGCGAGTTCTTCCGTCGTGAAGCCGGAGCGCTGAAGATAGACGGGCATCAGCGCATAGAAGTTGCTGTAGATGAACCCGGCGAGAATGCAGCCCGGAACGCCGAGCGGTGCGAGCGCCATCATTTCGCGAAGGCTTTCGCCCCAGGTTCGGGCAGGCACACGGTCGAGATTCGCGTCGTCGACCTTGGCGGGCCAGCCTTCCATCAGCGTGACCGGCAGCACCGCCGCCGCAAAAAGCGCCGCGCTGATCGAGAACTGCTGCGCCCCCGTCCCCGCTCCGACATTCAGCAGAAACTGGCCGCTGCCTACCGCGAGGTAGTTGATGCCCGCGTACAGACCGAATACCTGGCCGCGCTTCTCGTTCTCGACCGTGCCGTTGAGCCAGCTTTCGACGGAGGTATAAAGCCCCATGAACGCGACGCCCGTGAGCAGGCGCACGCCGCCCAGCATCCAGGGCGACTGCGCCGCGCCGAAAGCGAGCGCGAGAATGGATGCAGCCGCCGAGAACGCAACGAATGTCCGGTGCTGACCGATGCGATCGATAAGACGCCGATTGACCATGGCGCCCAGAATGAAGCCCGCGTAATAGCTCGACTGAATCAGACCGGTGACGAACGTCGAATAGCCCGACTGGAGAATACGCAAGGGAATCAGCGTCTGAAACAGGCCATTGCCCGCGACGAGCAACGCGAGGCCGAACAACAAACCGGCCAGCGCGCGCACCGTGCCTTGCGCGCCGGCGCGCGCGTGGTGGCCGGGATTGGCCGCCGCCGAATCCGGCCACGGCGGTGTTTTGCGCCCAAGCAGTGCCGCTTCGTTCAGCGGCCCGGTGCGGCCGACCGCCGACGCGTCGTACTCCTCGCCCGCCTCGCTTCCGTGCGGCCCGTCCGCGCCGGTTTCGCCCTCGCGCGCAAGATGGTTCGCACTGGCGTTCGCTTTCTCTTGTTCGAGATGTGACATGACACCCTTGGGTTCGCTGAAGCCCCTACATGATGACAGAAGCGCCGGTCCGGCCGTCTCCGCGCTAGGGCGTCGTGACTTTGCGGGAGTCGTCGGCTTCGGCGAAACAGTACGCAGCGGCGGCCCCTGTCAGCGCGATGCCGCGCAATTCCTCCGGCGATGCCAGATGCGCGGCGACGATCTCGCGGTTATCGAGCCGCAACTCGGGCAAGGCGTCGAGTCTCAGTTCGAAGAAATGCACGGTATCTCTGCGCCCGTCCCAGATACCGGTGGCGCTGCCCGCAGGGACCAGAGCATGGGACGCGAGCCCGATCTCCTCGTCGATTTCACGCAGCGCCGCCGCATAGGGCGTTTCACCGGGATCGACACTGCCGCCCGGCAAATTCCACTCCGGGCGATACGACGGCTTCACGAGCAAAAGCGCCCGCCCGACGTAGATCGCGACGAGCGCGCCTTCGTGATGAGGCCGTCGAAGGCTCCACCACGCGCGCGCGAGGGGGAATGCGACCCGCAGCATCACGCGCCAGACAGAATCGACGAGCGTGGCCGGTCGTGCTTGCTCGACGCTAGGCATGAGCGCTCTCCTTCACTTTCATCGTGTTTCCGTGTGGATATCCCGATCACGAATCATACCGATGCAAAGTTCAGACAGGACTTCATGCCTCAGTTGCTCTTCGAGTCGTCGTGCAGCGAATGCAGGTTCCAGACCTTTCCGACGAGCCACTGGAATAACGAGTGGCCCTTCTCCTGCTCGGCGGGCATCGGCGTCGTGAGCTTGCCGAGCTTGTCCTGCCGATACGCCAGCAGCTCGCACATCTGCTTCGCGACCTCGCCGTGGTCCTTGAGAAAGGACGTCATGTCGTCCTTGCCGAGCTTGAAGAGCACCGACGGCGTAAGCGTCGTGATGGCGACCTGCATCGCAAGCCCGGCGAGCAGGCCTGCTTCGCCGAACGCCTCTCCCGGCCCGATGCGAGAGATTTCGCGACTGCTCGTCCCGTCCATGATGGAGACGGAGAGTACGCCCGAGTGCACGATCGAGAGGCTGTCGGGCACCGTATCGGGTGCCAGGACCTGATGATTCGCCTGGTATTCGTGGCGGGAGAGGCGTTTGGCCAAGCGCGAAACATCGTCGCCGGACAAGCTGTCGAACAGACTCACGCGCTTCAGCAGCGCCTCTCTTTCGTCGTAAGAAGCGGTGGTCGCCGCCGGCACGCCGAGAACGCGCAACACGACGCACGCGGCCGCAAGGTGCCGATAGCAGAGGTCGAAGAGTTCGTTGGATACCGCAAGCTTCTTGTTCATGTCGTCGACGAAGGCCACCACCTCGTACTGCACGGAGTTCGTGGTGGTGCGCTTCATCCGGGCGAACGGAGCCGGCGACGCGAGGATGACGTTGCAGCCGGTGAGTGCGCGTTCCAGGGCATCGAGGACGGTCTTCGGGCGCGCCTCGGGTTCGATCTCGAGGATGAGCGATAGCCCGTGGACGTCTCCCGGTTTGCTGTTATTGGTGATTTTCGCCTTCGCCGCGACAGCGTTCGGCACGATGAGCGTGTTTCCCTGACCGGTCAGCAGATGCGTCGCGCGCCAGTTCATCTCGACGACCTTGCCCTCGACATCGTCGATCACCACCCAGTCGCCTACCGCGTACGGCTCCGTCGTATTGATGACGATGCCCGCGAAGACATCGCTCAGCGTGCTCTGAATCGCGAGGCCCAGCACGATGGCGAGCGCCCCCGAGGTCGCGACGAGTCCGCGCACCGGCAGTTCCAGCACGAAGCCGAGGGCAGCGACCGCCGCGGCGAGGAAGACCACTGCGCCGAACACGTCCGAGAACAGGCGCTGCTTGCGCCATGCCCTGGGCAGCAGCAGCGTATCGAGTGAAAGAGAGAGCAGACGCGCGCCCATCAGCCACCAGATGATTTCCAGAATCTGTCCCAGCCAGTGAAGCTCGACCGCGCCGTAGTCAGGAGCCTGAGTGAAAGGACTGAGGCCCGAGGTGAAAAGAATCCAGCTCAGCGCGAAGAAAAGCGCGAGTCTGATGAACAGCCGCGCGAGATCATGCGCAGGCAGGCGGCCGCGCCAGACGACGAGGTCCACCGCGACGATAGCGAAGCCCAGAATCAGCGGGTATTTCACAGGCACCACCCCCAAATCCATGACCTCGAAAGAATACACATCCGCGGGCGGACTTGTGTAGTTGCGGCAGAGCGGCGGGTGCCGTCGCGCGTTGTCGCAATTGTGCGACGCACCATGACGATTCGATGACGGCTCGCGCAGCGTGGAGCATGCGTTAGATCAAGGAGCGGCGATGCGTTGAAGCGTAGGATGTTCCGGTAGCCACGTCGCGCAGCCCGTATCTTTCGAACGCAGTACGGATCACTAACGATGTGCCGAAACTACCTGAACGGAAGGAGGAATTCATGACCGCCGTGATGAAAGCCGCTGTCTTCATCGAGCCGGGCCGTATCGAACTCGCCGAAAAGCCCATCCCCGACGTGGGCGCCAACGACGCGCTCGTGCGCATCACCACCACCACCATCTGCGGCACCGACGTGCACATCCTGAAAGGCGAATACCCGGTCGCGAAGGGCTTGACCGTCGGCCACGAGCCGGTTGGCGTGATCGAAAAGCTCGGCAGCGCGGTGGTGGGCTACGAGGAAGGCCAGCGCGTCATCGCCGGCGCCATCTGTCCCAACTTCAACTCCTACGCCGCGCAGGACGGCGTCGCCTCGCAGGACGGCAGCTACCTCATCGCGCGCGGCCAGTGCGGCTGTCACGGCTACAAGGCGACGGCCGGCTGGCGTTTCGGCAACATGATCGACGGCACGCAGGCCGAATACGTGCTCGTGCCCGACGCGCAGGCGAACCTCGCGCCGATCCCCGACGGCCTGACCGACGAGCAGGTCCTCATGTGCCCCGACATCATGTCCACGGGCTTCAAGGGCGCGGAGAACGCCAACATCCGGATAGGCGACACGGTGGCCGTGTTCGCGCAAGGTCCGATCGGGCTGTGCGCGACGGCGGGAGCCCGCCTGCTCGGCGCCACGACGATCATCGCGGTGGACGGCAACGATCATCGGCTCGACATGGCGCGCAGAATGGGCGCGGATGTCACGCTCAACTTCAAGAATTGCGATGTCGTGGACGAGATCCTCAAACTCACCGGCGGACGCGGCGTGGATTCGTCGATCGAGGCGCTCGGCACGCAGGGCACGTTCGAATCGGCGCTGCGCATTCTCAAGCCGGGCGGCACGCTGTCGAGTCTCGGCGTGTACTCGTCCGATCTGACGATTCCGCTCGGCGCTTTCGCGGCAGGACTCGGGGACCACAAGATCAACACGGCGCTGTGCCCCGGCGGCAAGGAGCGAATGAGGCGTCTGATGAACGTGATCCAGTCCGGGCGCGTCGAGCTTGGCGCGCTGGTGACGCATCATTACAAGCTGGACGATATCGTCGCCGCGTACGACCTCTTTGCGAATCAGCGGGACGGCGTGCTCAAGGTGGCGATCAAGCCGTTCTGAGCGACGGTTTCCTATGGAACGCACGCCTGCCGGCGTGCACGCGTTACGCCTCCATCGACAGCAACGGCGGAATCTCCTGCACGAGAAAATCCAGCAACGCGCGCACTGAAGGCAACTGGTTCTGCCCATACGGCACGAGCGCGGTGAGTTGCGCATCGCCGCAGGTCCATTCGGGCAGCACACGCATGAGGCGTCCCTGGGCGAGCTCCTCCCTGCACACATAGCCGGGCAACGCGACGATGCCCAGTCCGGCCACGGCCGCGTCCTTGAGCGTGAGCATGCAGCTCGTCATCAACACGGGCGACACGCGCACGGTGCGCACCGTCTCGCCGCGGCGCATGGTCCATTCGTGGGGCACGCCGTCGCGCATCATGAAGAGCGAGCGTCGCTCCGCGATGTCCGCGGGTTCTTCGGGCAAGGTCGCACCGTCGAAGAAGTCCGGGCTGCTGAAGAGCATCCACGGCGTCGGCGCGAGCGGACGCTGAATCAGCGTCGAATCCTGCAAGGGCTGGCTGTGCGCGCGAATCGCGATGTCGAAGCCTTCCGCGACGACATCGACTTCGACATCGGACAGACGCTGCATCAGACGTACCTTCGGAAAGCGATCGCAGAAGCGCGGCAACACGTGGCGCAATGCGAACTGCGCGGTCGCGACGGCCGTCGATATCCGCACCAGTCCGCTCGGCGACAACATGCGCTGACGCACGACCGACTCCGCCGCGAGCGCTTCCTGAAGCATCGAGCGCGCGTGAGCATAGAACTCCGCGCCGATCTCCGTCACCGCGAACTGGCGTGAGGTGCGATTGATGAGCCGCACGCCGAGTTGCGCTTCGAGCTGATTCACACGATAGCTGATCGTCGATTTCGGCAGCGCAAGCGAGCGCGCCGCAGCCGTGATGCTTTTGTGATCGACCACCTGCACGAAGTAGTACATGTCGTTGAGATCCAGCATGTGCGCGTTTCCGAATACGTGTGACGTGATTGGCGTGGCAAGCGTCAGGGATGTTACACGGGGCGTCATCCAGTGCCTCGGACGCTGCGTTCAAGTCTTGGTCATTGGCCGGCTATCCGTCGTCCAATGCGTTGCACGCAGCGTCCACGCGCGACGTCTTGTCTCGGCCAGCCAGACGTCTAAGCTCCGTTCTGACCCATCCACGGAGACGATGATGAAGCCCCAGACGAGAACCCGCATGACCCGCGACAACACCGCCGTGCTCCTGATCGATCATCAGGTCGGACTCTTCACCGGCGTGCGCGATATCGGGGTCGGTGAACTGAAGCACAACGTGGTCGGCCTGGCGAAGGCCGCGAAGGCGCTCGGCCTGCCCGTCATCGCGGTGACGACGGCGCGCGACACCATGTGGGGGCCGACGATCCCCGAACTGCGCGCCGCGCTCGGCGATGCACAGATTCTCGACCGCTCGACCGTCAACGCATGGGACGAGCCGCGTTTCGTCGATAAGGTGAAGGCGGCGCAACGCGACCATCTGATCATCGCGGGGCTGAGCTTCGAAGTCTGTGCGTCGCTGCCGGCGATCTCGGCACGCGAGGAAGGCTATCAACCGGTCGTCGCGCTCGATGCCTGCGGCACCTTCAGCGCGTACAAGCACGAAGCGGGACTCGCGCGTCTGACGGCGCTCGGCATCGAGGTCTCGGACTACGCGACGCTGATGGTCGAAATCATGGCCGACAACGCCGATCCGAAAGCACTGGAAGTCTACGCCGCGCTCGACATGCCGTTCGCCACGCTGATGGGCCAGGTCGCCGAGGGGTTCGCGCGATGAACGGCGAATACGACATCGTCATCGTCGGCGGCGGTTCGGCGGGCGCGGTGCTCGCGAACCGGCTCAGCAGCGAGCCGTCGCGCCGCGTGCTGCTGCTCGAAGCGGGCAATGCGTATCGGCCCAATGGGTTTCCCGCCGTGCTATGGAACGCCGATCACGCCGGCGGCGATGCGGCGCACGACTGGGGCTATCGCGCCGACACGTTCGAAGGCGGCCAGAACATTCCGGCGTGGCGCGCGAAGACGCTCGGCGGCTGTTCGTCCATCAACGCAGCCGTCGCGATGCGCGCGCGCCCCGAGGACTTCGCCAAGTGGACGGCGCGCGGTCTCGAAGGCTGGCGCTTCGACGACGTGCTCGACTGCTTCAAGGCGATCGAGAACACGCCCGACGGCGACGATCGTTATCGCGGACGTCACGGCCCGCTGCCCGTGCGCCAGCGACGCCGTCACGAACTGACGCCGGCCGTCAACGGTTTCGTCGATGGCGCGCTCGAATGCGGCTTCGCGTATGTCGAGGATTTCAACGGCGAGGAACAGGCAGGCGTGTCGCCGTATCCGCTGAACGTGATTTCCGGCCGTCGCATCAATACGGGCATCGCGTTCCTCGATGACGGCGTGCGTGCGCGTTCCAATCTCACGATCGAGGGCGGCGTCGAGATCGATCGCGTATCGATGGAGGGCAGGCGCGCGACCGGCCTCATCGACGTGAACGGCAAGCACTATCGCGCGCGCACCGTGGTCCTCTGCGCGGGGGCGTTCGGCAGCCCCGCCATCCTGATGCGTTCGGGCATCGGACCGGCGGCGCATCTGAACGCGCTCGGCATTCCGCTCGTCGCGAATTTGCCCGTTGGCGAGCGCCTTCAGGAGCATCCGTTCTACTACAACATCTATGCGCTGAAGCCCGGCGCGAACGGCATGTTTCCCGCGGCGGGCGCGATTCTGTGGGCGGCTTCGTCCGAGGCGACGCCCGGCGATCTCGATCTGCATGTCTCCGCGACGCATCTGTTCGATCCGGCGCAATCGCCGACGGGCGGCGCGCTCGTGCTCGCGGCATCGGTGACGCAGCCCGAATCCGTCGGCTATGTGCGCCTGAACGATCGCGATCCGCGCAGCGCGCCGAAGATCGTCTACAACTTTCTGACGACCGGACGCGACCGCCGCCGCATGATCGAGTGCGTGAAGATCGCGCGCAGTATCGGCCGCTCGAAGGCGTTTTCGGCGATGGTCGCGCAAGAGATGACGCCCGGTGCATCCGTGTCCGACGCGGATCTCGAATCCGTGATCCTCGGCAATCTCGACGCATACGCGCATCCGACATCCACCGCGCCGATGGGCGACGATGGCGTGGTCGATAGCAACGGCCGCGTTCACGGCATCGAAGGCCTGATGGTTGTCGATGCGTCCATCATGCCCGGCATCCCGAGCGCGCCGACCAATCTGACGACGATGATGATCGCCGAACACATCGCGGTACGCGTGTTCGCCGCCGCGTGAGGAACGATGAGGACAGCGCCGGATCGGTACAATTCGCGGATGAATTCCTCTTCGACGGCATCGACGCGAGACACGCTGACTTCTTTCTTCTGGAGCGGCGACGCCATCCGCAGCCGGCGCGTAAGCGACATCGTTTTATCGGACGTGCTCGATGTGCCTATGCCTTCTGCAAGCCTGCTTGCGGATTGGCAAAGGGAGACATCGTCGCGACTCGTTCTGGAACGCGGGGATGTCGAGGAAATGCCGCTGGCGCGCGCTCGCGCGCGCTGGCCGGACTACAGGCAGTGCGTGAAGGCAGTGTCCGACTGGACAGCCGCGCTCGGAATGCCCGGCGTGCTTGCCTCGAGTGACGTGGCGCTGATGGCCTGTCGCGGGGCGAGATATCACCATGACGGTGCGCAATACGGCGGCGCGGCCTTTTGCAATCTCTTCCTGAGCGAGGACAAAGGTCTGGACGTGCATTTTCCTTCTACTGGCCGCCGCATTCCACTCGTCCGCGGAACCGCCGTGTTATTCGATACGGCCCAGCCTCATGGTGTCATTCAGCGCCACAGCGACAGGTTCAGTGCGTCCGACTTTGCGCCGGAGCGGGATTTCGTTCAAATATTTTTGACCTGGGAACTTCCCATCGAAGACAGCAACGTTGCGCGGGCGCTTGAGATGGCCTTCGACGTCGCCTGTTCGACCGAACCGCAACCGGATGAAGAGCAAGTCTGGTTAAACGGCGCACCAGCCGCCGTGTCGCCGGAAACGGGTCGATGGTACGCGGTCGACGCTCGCTGACATCGACGACAAACCCGTCACTTCGTTGCGGGCGTCACAGTCCACGTATCCGCGACACCGAGCGGTTTCTCGAAGCACACGGTTTCGCCCGGTTGAAGACTGTCCGGATCGGCCGGTACGCGACGATACCCGCTCGCTTCGCAGGCCCGCGACGCACCCCGTTCTGCCCGCATCGCGGAAAGCCGCAGCGTGTGATAACCAAGCAAGCGCGCCTGCTCTTCGAGATAGGACAGCAAGCTCGCTTCGAGGCCGCGATACCGCGGACGAACATAGAACAGCCGCACCTCGGCGACGTGGTAGCTATGCCGTCGTATCGCGCCGCATCCCATTGCTTCGCCCATCGCGTTTCTCGCTACGACGAAGCGGGCGCGCATGCCGCGCAGATCGCCTGAAGCGATGCCGTGCTGCGCGTTCTGGCCCGTCATGGCCGCAAGGTAAATCTGCCGTTCGTCGCATAGCATGCGAGCGTCGAGCGCATCCGGGTCTTCGCTGCCGATATAGATGGTCTCGAAGTCGTCCATGCGTGCCTCTGTTTTAGGGAACAGAAAGATGATTCTTCCTCGACTTGCATAGCAAAGCGCATTCCGCCGGCGGGGATGTGGAGCTATCGTACCGCCATCATTACTCGACGAGTGCGCACGACGGATTTAGACCGAGCGTGCTCGAGATTTTCATCGCGACATGGGAACCGCCGCGTACTCGCTTCGTCTCAGACGTGAGATACGTCATGGTCCGCCGTCGCGTGCGTGTTTTTCGTCGCGCGTGCACGCGGCTGTCATATCGCGATGAGGTAATCGGACTCCACACGAAGACTAAAGAGCGATCGGCAGGCGGCTTTTCGTCTGCGCATCGTTTTTACCGAAATTCATTCGACTCTTTAAAGGAGTGGTCAATGTTCCAGTATCCCGGTCAATTCGCTTATCAGATTCCGTCGATCGCGCGTGCGAACCTGCAAGTGCTTCTCAACGTCACCGGGCGCTTCGCGAGCGGTCTGCAGGCGCTCACGGAATTGAACGTGCAGACGGTTCGTAAAGTGGTCGAGGAAAGCAACGCGCTCTTGCGCGCGGGCGATGAAGCAGGCGCCGGCGACGTGCTCGGCTGGCAGTCGGTCATGTTCGCGCAGCTTCCCCAGAAGGCCGCTTCATACAGCCAGCATGCGCTGTCGATCATCACGTCGACGCAAGACGACATGATCGGCGAGGTGCGCAATCAATACGAGCGCAACGGCATCAAGCTCGGCGACATGGCGAACGCCGCAACCGACGATGTCAGAACGGTTGCGGAATCGTCGGGCGAACTCATCACGAATCTGGCCGACACCGCCAGCGACGCCGCGCGCGACACGAGCGCAACCGTTCTGGATGCGAGCGGCGAAATCGCGAAGACCACGCGCGCGTCCGCCAAACGTTCGGTCTGATACGAGTTGACGCCTGAGGCCGCACGCGCGGTCTCAGGCTGTCAATGCCTGGGCGCGACCGCCTTGGCGATCTCCATCAGAAGCTGACTCTGCTGATACGGCTTGCGCAGTCTCGGCAGATTCGCTTCCGCGCCTTCCGGCAGTTCGGCATACCCTGTCGCCAGAATGACGGGCAGCATGGGCCTGAGCGTGCGCGCCGCGGTCGCCAGTTCGACGCCGGTCATTCTCGGCATCGAAAAATCAGTGAGCAGGACATCGACTTCGCGGCCGCTTCGCAAAATCTCGAGCGCGGCTTCGCCGGAGTTCGCTTCGATGACCTCTTGCCCGAGATCCTGCAAAAGATACGAAGTGCTGGATGCGATGAGCGGGTCGTCATCGACCACCAGAATGGTTGCGCGTACCGGCGGCGTTTCGGTGGAAATGTTGTCCGCTGGTCTGATCGGCATCTCCGCTTCGGCCACGCCGCTCTCGGAAACCGGAAGCCAAAGCGATGCACACGTGCCTTGTCCCACCATGCTTTCGAGACGCAGCGCCCCTTGTAACTGGCGCGCGAGACCGTGAATCATCGAGAGGCCCAGCCCCGTGCCCTTGCCCACTTCCTTGGTCGTGAAGAACGGTTCCGTGGCTTTCGCGAGCGTCGCGGCGTCCATGCCTGTGCCCGTGTCGCTCACCGTGACCCGGACATAATCGCCCTCGGTCAGTTCACCATCGCCCGATGAATGGGCGAGCGCCACGCTGATGACGATCACGCCGCCGTCGGGCATCGCGTCGCGCGCATTGACGACGAGGTTCAGAATTGCAAGTTCGACCTGATTGACATCGACCAGCGTGAACGGAATTTCGTCCGCGGTATTGATCGTCAATTCGATCATCGAACTGATCGAGCGTTCGAGCAGATCGGACATGCCGTGCACCAGCGCCGGCATCCTGACGGGTTCGACCTTGAGAACCTGCTGTCGTGCGAACGCGAGCAATCGCTGGGTGAGCGCCGCGCCGCGTTGCGCGCCCTTGAGCGCACCTTCCACCAGACGTCCCGCCTTCTCTCCAGGCGGCACCTCCTTTCGCACGAGCTCCAGGTTCGCCATGATCGCCATCAGGAGATTGTTGAAGTCGTGAGCGATGCCGCCCGTCAACTGGCCGATCATTTCGAGCTTCTGAATTTGCCGAAGCAGATCTTCCGTGTGCTCGCGTTGCCGGATTTCATCGAGGACGGCCTGATGCGCGTGTTCCAGTTGCGCCGTGCGCTCCAGCACCTTTCCTTCGAGCGACTCGTTCAAGCGCCGCAACTGATCCTCGGCGGACTTTCGCGGCGTGATATCCGACGACACACCGACGAGTTGCGTGATCCGGCCGAGGTCGTCGCGCACGACACGCGCCCGGATATCGACCCAATGCACGGTGCCGTTCGGCCAGACATTGCGATATTCGATGGCATAGTCGCAGCCCGTTTCGATGCTGCGCATGACCGCCGCCTGCATGCGCTCCCGATCTTCCGGATGAACGCTCGCGCGCAGTTCCTCGTACGTGAAACTGTCGTTCTCTCCGCGCCCGAAGATCGCCTTGCAGGTCGCGGATGCCGTGAGTGTCGGCGTAGCGAGGTCCAGGGTCCAGGAACCGAGTTGCCCGGCGGTCAGCGCGGTACGCAAACGTGCTTCGCCTTCGTGCAGTTCGCGAATCCGCGCCCGTGCGTCGAACTGGCGATGCCGCCCGCGCACCGCTGTCTCGACCACGCTCACAAACGTCGTCGGATGAAAAGGCCGTTCGATGAACGTGACATTGCCGAGCGCTTGCGTCAGCCGTTCGGCCATCGGCCTGCGGTCGGCGCCGCCGCTGCGCCGCGTCAGGACGACGAACGGAAAGTCCGACCAGGGCGGCTGGGACGATACCCATCTGGAGAGCGCGACAAGATCGACGCCATTCAGGGCTTCATCCGCGACGATCGCGCAACAGACATCGTCCGCCAGCTTCGAACCCAGTTGCGGCACGTCCGCGCACGCCGCCGAGTCGATTCCGGCCGCCGCCAGGAGTGTCTGCGCGACGGCGAAGTCGCGCCCCGAAGGCGTGAGCAGGAGCACCGGACATCGATCGAATTCGAACATGCGGCCCTAGCCTTCCTTCGGAGTAAGCAATGGTGCCGAGTTCCCGACGAACGTGGGCACACCGCGCAGCACGCCCTGAAAGTCCTCCAGAGGCGCTCCCAGGACCAGCCCTTTCTTGCCGATGCGAAACTCGCGTATCGATTCTTCGTGCGCGCCCGTGCGCTTCTTGATGACCGAAACGGCGCGCCGTACCCGGCCGAGCGCTTCGAAGTAGCGCAGCAGAATGACCGTATCCGCGAGATAGGTCACGTCGACCGGCGCTTTCATGTCGCCGACGAGGCCGTGCTGCGCGACCGTCAGAAACGTGTTCGCGCCCTGCCGGTTCAGATACTGCAGCAACTCGTGCACATGGAGCACGAGCGCATTCTCTTCGGGCATCGCGGCCTGATAGCCGTTGAGGCTATCGACGACGACCGTCTTTGCGCGCGCGGTATCGACGCTCGCGCGCACGCGATGCGCGAACTCGCCCGGCGACAGCTCCGCGGCATCGACCTGTTCGATATGGAGACTGCCGGCGTCTCTCATCGCTTCGAGGTCGATGCCCATGACCCGAACCCGGTCGAACAGCAGCCCGAGTTCTTCGTCGAACACGAAGAGCGCGGCCTTCTCGCCTCGCCTCACGGCTGCGGCGATGAACTGCAGCGCGAAGAGGCTCTTGCCGGTGCCTGCCGGTCCGAGAATCAGGGTGCTCGATCCTTGCTCGACGCCGCCGCCAAGCAATGCATCCAGTTCGGTCACATCGCTCGTCATCTGGGTACGCGCGAAGCTCGTGCGATGTTCGCCGGCGACGAGCCGCGGAAACACCGACACGCCGCCCCGCCTGATTGCGAAGTCGTGATAGCCGCCGCGAAACTGCTGACCGCGATATTTGAGCACCCTCAGACGACGCCGCTCCGCGCCGTACTGCGGCGACAGTTCCTCCAGCTTGATGACGCCATGCGCCACGCTATGAACCGTCTTGTCCGCAGCTTCGGAAGTCAGATCGTCGAGCAGCAGCACGGTAGCGTCGCGCCCTGCGAAGTAATGTTTGAACGCGAGAATCTGCCGGCGGTAACGCAAGGAGCTTTGCGCAAGCAAGCGGATTTCGGAGAGGCTGTCGATCACGACGCGCTTCGGCCTGACGCGCTCGAATTCCCCGAGTATCAGCCGCGTCGTCTCACCCAGTTCGAGATCCGAGGAATAGAGCAGCGTTTGCTGCTGATCCGGATCGAGCAGGTTTTCAGAGGGACTCACTTCGAAGATGCTGATCTCGTCGCCGAGGCTCCAGCCGTGCGACAAAGCGCCGTTGCGCAACTCCGATGCCGTTTCCGAAAGCGTGATGTATAGGCATGGCTCGCCCGCTTCCGCGCCGGCCATCAGAAAGCTGAGTGCGATGGTTGTCTTGCCGGTGCCGGGACTGCCCTCCAACAAGAACACGTTCCCTTTGCTCAGACCGCCGACAAGAATGTCGTCGAGTCCTGAGACGCCCGTTCGGGCATATTGTGGCGTTGCGATATTAGCGTCCATCGGTTGCTCCGAGCTGCTTCATCGCCGTGCGAGAAAGCCGATATCTTGGGATTTGCGGCAGTGCATCCGCCAACGATGCGCGAGCGTCGCGCAGATCATGGGCGCATTGCAGTTGAAGCCAGAACAGGGCCGAGATTCCGCAGAGCGCTTCCAGCCGCACCGCCATCTCGGGGGTGAGACTCGCGCTGGCGTCGAAGATTCGGTGCAGCGTCTGACGAGACACGCCCAGATCCCGCGCCGCCTGGCTCACGGAAAGACCAAGACGCGGCAGCACGAAGTCCTTGAGAAGAACGCCCGGGTGGCGAACCTCGCGGGGTTGATCAGCAATATGGGAAATGGCCGCAACGGTCATGTCGGGTGTAACCTCCTGCGTGACACCCTGCGGAGCATATCACGAGGCTCGGGGCCGATAGCGCGAGCGTGCTTTTCCGTGCGGTTCCGGCCTGGACCTATCGTGATTCGATGCAGCCGCTCCACAAAGAACTGCGCCGCGTCGGGGGCACGCATTTTGCCTCAGGGACAGGATCACTGAAAATGCGGAGACACTGCCATGACGACGGACGATACCCACCGCGCCGTGGAGCGCGAATCAGTAGCCGAAGCGAACTTCGCGACGTACGCCGAGCCGCTGGTGCACGAGGCCATCGAGGAAGCGTCGGCCCTCAAAGACACCGCCGACGCCGAGAAGCTGCACAAGTTGCGCGTCGCGTTGCGCCGGCTGCGCACGCTGCTGTGGGCTTACCGCCCCATCCTCGACGAGCAGTTCGACAACGAGCAGCGCGCCGTTTTGAAATTTCTCGCGAGCGCAGCGGGGAACACGCGCGACTGGGACATCCTGATCAGCCTCGTCGGAAAAAAGAGTGACGAAGAACTGCTGGGCGCGTTCAGACAAAACAGAGCGCAAACCGCGGATCAAAGTCGCGAGACGCTCCTGAACTCGGATCTGACGAAACTGTTGCGCGCAGCAATCAGCGAAGCTAACCGTGAGTTGAACACCTCCCCGGCGCGTACGCCCTTGACCAAATTCGCGCGTAAGCGCGTATCCACGGCGCAGAAGCAGCTCAAGAAACGTATGCGACACGCGTCGAAAGCGGGCCGCTCAGAATACGACTCGTATCACGATGTCCGCAAGGCCGGGAAAAAGGTCCGTTACCTCATCGAATTCTTCGAACCGCTCTTGCAGAAAAACCAGCGCAAGGGTCTGAAGGAGCTGAAGCGGATACAAAAGCGCTTCGGCGGATTGAACGACGTCGTCGCCAGCCGCGCGCTACTGACGGCGCATCGAGGATCATTGCCTGAAGGAACGAGCACCGACGCAGCGCTCCGGTTGCTCAAGAAGGAACAGAAGCGCCGTCTGAAGGCGGCGTCAAGGCTGCTGTAGGACGGGTATCGCCCCGACAAGATCGACGGCAGGATTTCGATGACGCTTTTATGTCACACAGTCAAATTCAAATTCGTCGCTGGTTAATTTATCGTTGGCGAATTGGCCTGCTTTTGTAATAGCATTGGCGCACGCTGCGCGTGTCAAGGTTCAGGCGTCGGTTATCTCGATCGACGCCGGGCTGCGCGCAGCCGGAGACTTCCAGCAATCGACATCAGAATAAAACGCGGAGTTCAAGTCTTGAAGAAACGCGCCACCGTCATCTGTCGAAAAGGCAAACGAATTTTGCTCGTCGCAAGAGAGTCCAAATGGGCTCTGCCGGGTGGCATGCTCAAACGGGGCGAGCATCTGCCCGACGCGGCGCTTCGGGAACTCAAGGAAGAAACGCAGCTCTCCGGCAAATCGGCGAAATACCTTTTCGACTTCAAGAGCAAGCAGAAACATCATCACGTCTTCTATTGCGATATCCCGAGCCGGGCGAAGCCGCGTCCGAACAATGAAATCTCCAAATGCCGCTGGGTGGAGCTCGAAGAACTTCGACGGCTCATGACCAGCGCGCCGACGGGCGATATCGTGAAGCTGGCCAGTCAAAAGAGAAAGAAGTAACCCTCCCTCCGCGAGAGGTGCGCGCCGGAACATCCCCGTTCTAAGATCAGCCCAGCGCACTTCCCAACACATCAGGCATCGACCAGCGATCGCTCGCGGCGCTCACGCCGATCTCGAGTCGTTTCCGCGCATCTGCCTCGGCTCATTCTGACGACGAGGCCTTGCCGCAGCCGTCGAATCGATGCCACCGGAGAAACACTTTGAGCTATACCGCCCCATTGAAGGACATGTTGTTCGTGATCGAGGAGCTCGCCGACGTGGCGAGCGTTTCCGCGCTGCCGGGCTTCGAAGACGCCACGCTCGAAATCGCGCAGGCCGTGCTCGACGAAGCCGCGAAGTTCAACGGCGAGGTGCTTGCGCCGCTCAACGCCGAAGGCGACAAACATCCGAGCGAGTGGCATGACGGCAAGGTCATGACGACGCCCGGTTTCAAGGAAGCATTTCGGCAGTACGGGGAAGGCGGCTGGCAGGGCGTCGTGCATCCGGCCGACTTCGGCGGACAGGGGCTGCCGAAGCTCATCGCGACGCCGTGCATCGAAATGCTGAACGCCGCGAACATGTCGTTTGCGCTCTGCCCGCTCCTGACCGACGGCGCGATCGAAGCGCTGCTCACCGCAGGCTCCGACGAACTGAAGCAGCGCTATCTGCCGAAGCTCATCTCGGGCGAATGGACCGGCACGATGAACCTCACGGAGCCGCAGGCGGGCTCCGATCTCGCGCTGGTGCGCACACGCGCCGAGCCGCAAGGCGACGGCACGTACCAGGTCTTCGGCACGAAGATCTTCATCACCTACGGCGAGCACGACATGGCGGAGAACATCGTCCATCTCGTGCTTGCGCGCACGCCGGGCGCGCCCGAGGGCGTCAAGGGCATCTCGCTCTTTCTCGTGCCGAAATTCCTCGTCGACGAAGACGGCTCGCTAGGCGAGCGCAACGACGTGCATTGCGTGTCGATCGAACACAAGCTGGGCATCAAGGCAAGCCCGACGGCCGTGCTGCAATACGGCGATCATGGCGGCGCGACCGGCTATCTGATCGGCGAGGAAAATCGCGGCGTCGAATACATGTTCATCATGATGAACGCGGCGCGCTTCGCGGTGGGCGTGCAGGGCATCGCGGTGTCCGATCGCGCCTACCAGCAGGCCGCCGCATATGCGAAGGATCGTGTGCAAAGCCGTCCCGTCGATGGTTCCGCGAAACAGTCCGTCGCCATCATCCGGCACCCCGACGTGCGCCGCATGCTCTCGACGATGCGCGCCCTGACCGAAGGCGCCCGCGCGCTGGCCTATGTCGCGGCGGCGCACTCCGACTTCGCGCATCACGCGGCCGACGCCGACACGCGCGCGTTTCATTCCGCGATCTACGAATACCTCGTGCCGATCGTGAAGGGCTGGAGCACGGAGATGTCGATCGACGTCACGAGCCTCGGCGTGCAGGTGCATGGCGGCATGGGTTTCATCGAGGAGACCGGCGCGGCGCAGCATCTTCGCGACGCGCGCATCCTGACGATCTACGAAGGCACCACCGCGATTCAGGCCAACGACCTGATCGGCCGCAAGACGGTCCGCGACGGCGGCGCGGCGGCTCGCGCGATCCTCGCGCAGATCGACGAGACGCTCGCCGCGCTCGAACAGCACGACGGCGCTGCGTTCGACGCGATGCATCGGCGGCTCTCGGCCGGACGCGCCGCGCTTGCGAGCACCGTCGATTTCGTGCTGCGCAAAGCGAAAGACGATCCCAATGCCGTGTTTGCGGGCGGCGTGGCTTATCTGAAGCTCGCGGGCATCGTGCTGTCGGGCTGGCAGATGGCGCGCGCGCTGATCGTGGCGAATACCCGGCGCGCCGACGATCCCGCGTTCTACGGCGCAAAGATCGCGACGGCGCATTTCTTCGCCGATCACGTGCTGCCGCAGGCCGTCGCGCTGGAAGCGTCGATCGTGAGCGCCAAGGGTGATCAGGGCATGTTCGCGCTCGCCGAAGACCAGTTCTGAGCGAGCGGCGAGGATCGGGCGGCGCGTTTTGCCGCCCGATCCTCGCCCTTGCTAACTACCCCGCCAGCAGAAAGTCGCGCACCAAAGGCCCCACCACACTCGTCTGCGTGATGAGAAAGAGATGGCCGTCCTCGATGACGTGCAGCGTCGCCTGACGAATGCGGCTGGCGATGATCTTCGCGTTGACGAGCGGGACGATCGGATCGTCGTCGCCATGCATGACGAGGGTCCGCTGACGCAGGGAGCCGAGCCAGAGCAGGCTGCTCCATCCACATGTGGCGAGTAGCTGATACACGTACCCGCGTCCGCCCGGCGCCTGAATGTGGCGGCCGTGTTCCTCCAGAAGCTCGGGATCGCGCCGGTATGCGCCGCCATAGATCTCCGCGCCGACTTCGCGCAAATAATCGGGATCGCGATAACGCCGCGCGCCGATCAGACGGGAGAGCACGGACAACCGTCCGGGCACCATGATGACGCCCGGCGACGTGGCGGCCAGCACCAGCCGCCGGCAGCGGTACGGATACAGATACGCGAACTGCTGCGCGAGCGCGCCGCCCCACGATACCCCGAGCACATCCACTTGCCCGTCATA
This sequence comes from Caballeronia jiangsuensis, assembly GCF_046030135.1. Lineage (NCBI taxonomy): Bacteria > Pseudomonadati > Pseudomonadota > Betaproteobacteria > Burkholderiales > Burkholderiaceae > Caballeronia > Caballeronia jiangsuensis. The sequence goes on along the minus strand of NZ_JAQQDB010000007.1, from coordinate 23,885 downwards.
GCCGAGATGCGAGAGCAGCTTGTCGGTGAGCACCGCCAGCGTGGAAAAGCGATACGGCACGAGCGGCGCGGGAGAGCCTCCCACGCCCGGAATATCGAAAATCACGACTTCCACGTCGCCGAGTGCATCGACAAACGGCTGTACCAGTTCGAGATTGGCGCCGATGCCATTGAAGATCACAAGCGGCGGCGAAGCATCGCTGCCTCGCCAGATGCCGACGCGAAGCAGTTGACCGTCCATCGTGACGGTCTGAATGTCCATCGTGCGCACAGTTTTCATCGTTCTTTTCCATGTGGATATAAACGGAACGCCGCGCGGGCGCGCGGCGTTTTTTTTCGATGCGCTTGTCGGCTGTCGACTGCGGGCCTGAAACCGCTAATCAAGCCTCCAGAACATAGGTTCCGGGTGCGTCGGCGAGCCGCTTGTGCCGTCTGTTGCCGAGCGACTTCGGCGCCGCGCGCAGTTCGCCGGAACGAGCGGCGAGCCACTCGCGCCAGTCGCTCCACCACGATCCCGCTTCGGGCTTCGCGCCGGCGAGCCAAGCGTCGGCGTCTTCAGGCAATTCGTCGTTGCGGAAGAACTTCGCCTTCGGATTGCCCGGCGGATTGATCAGGCTCTGGATATGGCCGCTCGAACTCAGCACGTAGCGCGTTTTTCCGCCGAATGCGCGCGCGGTGTTGTAGACGCCTTTCCACGGCGTGATGTGATCGGTCATGCCCGCCATGACGTAGGTGTCGCAAGTGACCGCGGACAGATCGACCGGCGTGCCGAGGACCTTCAGCCCCCGCGGCGTGCTCAGCAGATTGCCCGTGAAGATGTCGAGCAACTGGCCGTGCAGCTTCGCCGGCAGACGCGTCGCGTCGTTGTTCCAGTAAAGGACGTCGAAGGCGGGCGGCGCTTCGCCGAGCAGATAGTTGTTGATCCAGAAGTTCCACACCAGATCGTTGGGTCGCATCCACGCGAACACGCGGCCCATTTCCTCGCCGGCCAGCACGCCCTTGGCCTGGCTGTTGCGCTTGGCGATCTCGACGGTCTCGGGCGTGGTGAAAAGCCCGAGCTGCGACGGCGAGGTGCTGTCCAGCACCGCCACCATCAGCGTGGCCGCATTGACGGACTTGTCGCCGCGGCTGGCCAGATGGCCGAGCAGCGCCGAGATCGTCATCGCGCCGGAGCACGCGCCGTGCAGGTTCACGTCCGGGTTGCCGGTGATGTCGCGCACGGCCTGAATCGCTTCGATGAGCGCGGCGACATACGTGTCGATGTCCCAGTCGCGATGTTCCTCGCCCGGATTGCGCCAGCTCACGGCGAATACCTGAAACTCGCTCTTCACCAGATACTCGACGATGCTCTTGTTCGCCGACAGATCGAAAACGTAGTACTTGTTGATCTGCGGCGGCACGATCAGTTGCGCACGCGCGTAGACGTTCGGCGTCGCCGGCGTGTACTGAATGAGTTCGAGCACTTCGTTGCGAAACACGACCGCACCCGGGGTCGTGGCGAGATTGCCGCCGACCCGAAACGCGCGCTTGTCGACCTGGGACGGCATGCCCTTGTTGCCGAGCGTATCGGCGAGCATGTTTCTCATGCCGGCGACGACGCTCGCGCCGCCCGACTCCACGGCCTTGCGAAGCGCCACGGGATTGCCCGCCAGCGTGTTGGTCGGCGCGAGCGCGTCCGTCACGAGCGACATCACGAATTGCGCGCGCTCCTTGTTCCGGTCGTCCAGCGCCGAGCGCTCGACGAATCCGGCGAGCGCATCGCGCCAGGCGAGATAGCCCTGCAATGTCGTGCGATACAGCGGCTGATCGCGCCATGCCGGATCGGCGAAACGTTTGTCGCTCCGTTCCGGCGTGGACGTTTCCTTGCCGCTCACCGCCGACGTCAGATCGCGCGCGAGCGCCGCGGTCTGGTCCAGCAGCAGCGCGGGATGCAGCATCGCCTGCGTGCCGATCTGCCGGGCGGCGGCGAGCATGTCGATGGCGCGCAGCCCGACGAACGGGTTGGGCCCGAGCATGCCGTCGGTTGCGCCAGCCGTGATGTCGTCGTTGCCGCTGTTCATGTTTGCTGCCATCTCGATCTCCGAACTTTCATCCTTGCTCACCCGTCACGCCAGAATCATCACGAGCGTCTGGGCGATCAGCGCGGGCTTTTCCTCGCCTTCCACCTGCAACGCGTTGTCCGCCCTGACGATGATCCGCCCGCCGCCCTTCCTTTCGACATCCGTCAGCATCACGCGGCTTCTGACGCGGGAGCCGGATCGGACCGGCGCCATGAAGCGCACCTTGTCGAGCCCGTAGTTCAGGGCCGCCGACGCATCCGCCGGGATGATGCCCACTTCGATCGCGAGCGTCGCCAGCAGCGAAAGCGTCAGGTAGCCGTGCGCGATCGTGCCGCCGAACGGACCCTCGCGCTTCGCGCGCTCCTCGTTCATGTGTATCCACTGCGTATCGCCGGTGCAATGCGCGAATGCGTCGATGCGTGCCTGGTCGACGACGACCCATTCCGACACACCCAGTTCACGGCCGACGAACTCATCGATCGTCGCCATGCTGTATCCAGTCTTGCTCATGCTTTAACTTTCCTTCGAGCGATCACGCGAACTGTTCGCGCAACCGCTTCTTGTTCAATTTGCCGACGCTCGTCTTTTCGAGCTGATCGACGATCCTCACGACCTGCGGCACGGCGTACTTCGAAATTCGTCCGGATTCGCTGAACCCGAGCACGTGATTCCGGATGTCCTCTTCCGACACGGGCGGCGTGAACTGCGGCTTGCGCACGATCAGCGCCACGGGCCGTTCGCCCCACTTCTCGTCCTTCACGCCGATCACGGCCACTTCGGAGACGCCCGGATGCAGCGAGATCAGGTTCTCGATCTCCAGCGACGAAACCCACTCGCCGCCGGACTTGATCACGTCCTTGATGCGGTCGGTGATCTGCAGATACCCGTTCGTATCGATGTTCGCGATGTCCTGCGTATGCAGATAGCCGCCTTCCCAGAGCTTTTCCGACGCGTCGGCATCCTTCAGATAGCCTTGCGTGAGCCACGGCGCGCGCACGACGACCTCGCCGCTCGCACGACCGTCGTGTGCGACGTCGGCGCCTTCCTCGTTCACGATGCGCAGATCGACGAGCGGCAGCGGCAGACCCGTCTTGCAGCGCAAGGGCACCTGCTCGTCGAGGCCGAGCGTCTCGCTGCCGGGCTTTAGCTGCGCGAGACTCATCAGGGGACAGCTCTCGGACATGCCATAGCCCGCGAAGATATCGATGCCGCGATCGAGCGCCGCGCGCGCGAGGCCCTGCGGCAGCGCGCCCCCGCCGATGACCACTTTCCATCCGCTGAGATCGACGCTCTTCGCTTCGCCGCAATTGAGCAGCATGTGCATGATGGTGCCGACGCAATGCGAGAACGTGACGCCTTCATCGCGCACCAGGGCGACGAGCCGCTCGGGCACGTAGCGGCCGGGATAGACCTGCTTCACGCCCAGCACGGTCGCGATGTACGGCATGCCCCATGCGTGGACGTGGAACATCGGCGTGATCGGCATGTACACGTCGCCGCGATGAAAGCGCTGTCCCGATACCGGGCTCGCGAGCGCGGCCATCCCCGTGATGGTGTGCAGCACGAGCTGGCGGTGCGAAAAGTAGACGCCCTTGGGCAGACCGGTCGTGCCCGTCGTATAGAACGTGGTGGCGCGCGTGTTCTCGTCGAAGTCCGGGAAGTCGTAGGCGGCCTCGCTCGCGGCGAGCATGCTCTCGTATTCGTCCGCGAACGGGATCGCGTGCGCGTCGGCGGCGCTGCCTTCGTCTTCGATCAGGATGAAGGTGCGCACCGATTCGAGCTGATCGCGGATCGATTCGATGACCGGCAGGAAGTCCGCGTGGACGAGCAGGATCTGCGCGCCCGCGTGGTTGATCGTGTAGGCGATCTCCGCCGGCGAGAGCCGCACGTTGACCGTCTGCAGCACGGCGCCCATCATCGGAATGGCGAAGTAGCATTCGAGGTAGCGATGGCTGTCCCAGTCCATCACCGCGACGGTGCTGCCCATGATCGCGCCGTGCCGCTCGAGACCGTTGGCGAGGCGCCCTATGCGCTCGCGCATCGCGCGGTAAGTGAGGCGCGTCTCGCCGCGATACACGATCTCCTGATCGGGCGCGTGCGCGAGCGGTGTGTGCAAAAGATGCTTGATGAGCAGCGGGTACGCATACGCCGACTGGGTGGGTTCGAACATGTCGTGATTCACTTGATTTTCCTTGATGCAGGGCCGCGCGCCGCGTGGACTACTGCGCGAAATTGCGCCTGATAGCCAGTTTGTTCGTCACCGACACGACGCCGGGGACGCCTTTCGCCAGGGCGCCGACCTTCTCGATCTGCGCGGCGTCGATCACCGTGCCGGTCAGCGTCACCGCGCCGCTCTTCACGCCGACGCCGATATCGCCGGCGTCGATGCTCTTGTCCTTCGCGAACTCGGCGTAGACGAGCTTGCGCAGCGCGCGATTTTCCTTGCGCGTGGCGACCGGCGCGCTCGCGCTCGACGCAACCGAAGGCGCGCTCGCGGCCGCGATGGTGTCGCCGGCATAAGAAGCGGCTCCGATCGACGCCAGGACGATCAACGCCGCAAAACCTGATCCGAATGGCTTGATGCTCTTCATGGACTGTTCCATTTATTGTTCACGGGATTTTCGTGTCGCGCGGCCGCGCGTCAGAAGTTGTGGCGGACGCCGACCATCGCAGCCGTCGTCGACGTTCCGGGCGCGACAGGCTGCCCGTACACGATCGTCTGGTTCATCGTTCCGTGGTTATCGACATAGCCGACCTGCGCATAGGCGAGCGTGCGCTTGGACAGGCTGTACTCCGCGCCCACCGCGAACTCGCTCGAATGATTCGTCGAGTTGTTGTTGTCCTTCAGGTAATAGAAACCGGACGTCACCTTCAAAGCGGGGGTGAATCGATAGCCGAGACCAGCTGAATACATATCGATATCGGCACGATTGCTGTTTGCCGGGTTCTTGCCATGGCCGTATGAACCGGACACCGAGAAACCGTAAAACGTGTACTGGGCGCCAGCGTAGAAAAATCGGTTGTTGGCTTGCCCTGTCGCCGGAATCGCCGGGGTGGCGGGATAGGTCGCGGGAAACGGATTGGCGTCATGCCCGTTGTAGTACGCTGCGGCGAGGTTCAGGCCGTAGTTCGAATACTTGAGCACGGCCGACTCGCGCGTGCCGCCCTGAAAATGTCCGGGGACGCCGCCGGGCGCGTACTCCAGCGCGAACGATGCGCCGTAGAACTTCGGCGATTCGTACACGAGCGCGTTGCTGTCGTACAGCGCGCCGATCGCGCCGTTCGTGTTCGTGCCCGGCCAGCCCGCAGCCTGGTTCATGCCGAGCCACGCGGTCAGGATGCTGCCGAAGTACTGCGCGCCGCGCACGTCGGTGTCGTACATCGCCCAGATCATCGGGACGATCTGGCGGCCCGCGTCCAACTTGCCGAACGGCCCCGAAACGCCGAGCGTCGCATACTGGTTGAACTGGGCGGTGACGCCCGGCGTGTCGCTCAGGCCGGCTCTGCCCGTGCCGCTGTCGAACGAGCTTTGCAGCTTGAAGTTGATGTGATAACCGCCACCGATGTCCTCCGTGCCCTTGAGACCCCAGCCGCTCGAATAGATGCCGCCGTCCTTGAAGCGATAGACCTTGCCGAGATTGGGCGCGTTCGGAGCGAACGACGCCGCTGCCGTGCTCTGATAGAACAGCCCGGAATCGACTACGCCGTACAGCGTTATCGAGCTTTGCGCGTGTGCGGCTCCGGAAAAGGCCAGCAGTACCGCCGCGCTGGTTAGGCTTCGCTTCATAAGGTCTCCGTATCTTGTTGGTTTGCACGCATCCCGATGCACAAGTATGTGGTCAGGGCCGGGCAATCGGTGGGTGGGCGCTTCACAGGCCCGTCGGTCGAATGGCCGCCGAGGCGGCGAACCGGGCGCAACCCGGCGGCATCGCGACAGCGTGTGAAGGCTTGTAGCAAGAATACGAAAGGAACGGGATTCCAGCCCCTCTCCCGGTGGGAGGGGCGAAGCAATGAGACCGGGCGCGCGTGAAAACCGCTTGTAAAAGTCCCCGCACCGCGCCGGGAGGGGGGCGACGGGCGGGAGGCGGACCCCTCCCTACGCGAGAGGGTCGCGCAAGCCCATCCGGGACTACGATGCGTATGAGTTCACACACCAGCCGATCCGGCGTAAAAGCGCCAGGAAACAGCATCTGCCGGCCCGCATCGAAGCGGCCGGCGCTGCGACCGGGTTCCCGGCTGCGAAAAACCACTGTACACGCTGCGAGCCTGACCGCTCGGGCGCATGAATGGAGAAACTAATGGCACATGCGATTCGCTTTCACGAGACGGGCGGCCCCGAAGTCCTGCGCTGGGAAGAGGTTCCGGTCGGCATGCCCGGCCCCGGGCAGGTCAGGCTGCGTCACGAGGCCGTCGGCCTGAATTTCGCCGATACCTACTTCCGCAGCGGCCTGTATCCGGTTCCCCTGCCTGCTGGCATGGGCGTGGAAGCGGCGGGCGTCGTGGAAGCCGTCGGTGCGGGCGTCGATCAGGTGCGCGAGGGCGACCGGGTGACCTACACCGGTTTCATCAACACGCTCGGCGCATACAGCACCGAGCGCCTCGCGCCCGCGGCAGCGCTCATCCGCCTGCCGGAGGGCATCGAATGCGCGACCGCCGCCGCGATGACCATGCGCGGCCTGACCGCCTCGTATCTGATGCGCCGCATCCATGCGTTCAAGCCGGGCGATTCGATCCTGCTGCACGCCGCGGCGGGCGGTGTCGGGCTGATCGTGTCGCAGTGGGCGCGCCTTTTGGGCGTGACGGTCATCGGCACGGTGTCGAGCGACGAAAAGGCGGAAATCGCCCGTGCCCACGGTTGCACGCACGTCATCAACTACAGCCACGAGGATGTCGCGAAGCGCGTGCGGGAACTGACGGACGGCGTGGGCGTGAATGTCGTGTTCGATAGCGTCGGAAAGGACACGTTCGAATCGTCGCTCGACTCGCTGCGCCGCCGTGGTCTGATGGTCTGCGTCGGCACCGCGTCCGGTCCGATTCCGCCGTTCAATCCGCAGTTGCTGGCGATGAAAGGCTCGCTCTATCTGACGCGCCCCGCGCTCGCCGACTACATCGCCGATCCGGCCGAAAAGAGCGAGCTCGCAAGCGAACTCTTCGGGCACGTCGCGAGCGGGCGCATTCGCATCGAGATCAACCAGCGCTATGCGCTGCAGGATGCGGCACAGGCGCATCGCGATCTCGAATCGCGCAAGACCACCGGTTCATCCATTTTCGTCGTGTGAGGAGACACATAATGCGCGTCGAACAAATTACCTGCGCAATCGGAGCGGAACTGACCGGCGTCAGCATCGCCGATGCGGTGCACGATGACGGCCTGTTCGCGGAAATCCGCGCAACGCTGCTCAAGCATCGCGTGGTGTTCCTGCGCGATCAGGACATCACCCGCGCCGAGCACGTCGCGTTCGCCCGCCGTTTCGGCGAGCTGGAAGATCATCCGGTCGCCGGCAGCGATCCGGAGCATCCGGGTCTGGTGCGAATCTACAAGAATCCCGACCAGCCCAACGATCGCTACGAGAACGCCTGGCACACGGACGCCACCTGGCGCGCCGCGCCGCCGTTCGGCTGCGTGCTTCGCTGCGTCGAAACGCCGCCCGTCGGCGGCGACACGATCTGGGCCAATATGGTTCTCGCCTACGAGAACCTGCCCGAGCACGTCAAGGCGCAAATCGCCGACCTGCGGGCCCGCCACAGCATCGAAGCCAGCTTCGGGGCCGCGATGCCGATCGAAAAGCGGCTCGCGCTGAAAGCCCAGTTTCCGGACGCGGAACACCCCGTCGTGCGCACGCATCCGGAGACGAAGGAAGCGACCCTCTTCGTCAACGCCTTCACTACGCACTTCACGAACTATCACACGCCCGCGCGTGTGCGCTTCGGCCAGGACGCCAATCCGGGCGCGGGTCAATTGCTGAGCTATCTGATCAGCCAGGCGTATATCCCCGAATACCAGGTCCGCTGGCGCTGGAAAAAGAACAGCATCGCGATCTGGGACAACCGCAGCACGCAGCACTACGCGGTCATGGACTATCCGCCTTGCCATCGAAAGATGGAGCGTGCCGGAATCATCGGCGACGTGCCTTATTGATATTTGCGCGGCGCAGCGCAGTACACCTCACATCGAATTCATTTTCAGCAGGAGCCAGACATGCAATTCCTCGACGATTCGCTTCACCCCGAAAACCAGGACAAGGTTGTCATCACGGTCGCGCCGTACGGTCCGGAATGGGCCCCCGCCGACTTCCCGGAAGATATTCCGGTGACGATGGACGAACAGGTCCAGAAGGCGGTCGACTGCTATAACGCCGGCGCCACCGTTCTGCATCTGCACGTGCGCGAGCTGGACGGCAAGGGCTCCAAGCGCCTGTCGAAGTTCAACGAGCTGATCGCGGGCGTGCGCGCCGCCGTTCCCGACATGATCATCCAGGTCGGCGGCTCGATCTCGTTCGCGCCGGAAGACGACGGCCAGGCAGCCAAGTGGCTCTCCGACGACACGCGCCACATGCTCGCCGAACTCGATCCGAAGCCCGATCAGGTGACCGTCGCGATCAACACGACGCAGATGAACATCATGGAGCTGCTGTATCCGGAGTATCTGGAAGGCACGTCGCTGTCGAATCCCGCGTTCATGGCCGCCTATAGCGAAATGACCGTGCCCGCCGGCCCCGCATGGGTCGAGGAGCATCTGCGCCGCCTGCAGGCTTCGGGCATTCAGCCGCACTTCCAGCTCACCGGCATCCATGCGCTCGAAACGCTCGAACGCCTCGTGCGCAAGGGCGTCTACAAGGGTCCGCTGAATCTGACGTGGATCGGTATCGGCGGCGGCTTCGACGGCCCGAACCCGTTCAACTTCTTCAACTTCGTCCACCGCGCGCCGGATGGCTGCACGCTCACGGCCGAGTCGCTGCTGAAGAACGTCCTGCCGTTCAACATGATGGCGATGTCGATGGGTCTGCATCCGCGCTGCGGCATCGAAGATACGATCATCGATCAGCACGGCAACCGCTTCACGTCGGTACAGCAGATCGAGCAGTGCGTGCGCGTGGCCCGCGAACTGGGACGCGAGATCGCGAGCGGCAAGGAAGCGCGCGAGATCTACCGTATCGGCGTGCAGTACGAGACCGCGGACGAGACGCTTGCAGCGAACGGCATGGCGCCGAACCGCAAGCCGGGCCAGGTCAACGTTCCGCTGCGCGCAGCCTGAAGCACGGCATGAAGGCGCGGCGATGGTCGCCGCGCCCATACTTCTAACCTGAAACTCCACGGCGCAGGCCGGGAAGCCCGACTTCCCGGTCAGAAAAATCGACGGCACGCTGCGCGAACACGCGCACGACGAGGCCCACGCCGTACATCGGAGGAGACAATCTTGGACATCGACTGCATCGAGCCCGCCGCGCGCGACATCAACGCCGGCAAGGCCGTATCGCGCAAATACGCGTGGATCGTATTCGCGCTCACATTCGGACTACTGTTGTCGGACTACATGTCCCGACAGGTCCTCAACGCGGTATTCCCTCTGCTGAAGCAGACCTGGGGCCTCTCCGACACGCAACTGGGCTCGCTCAGCGGCGTCGTCGCGCTGATGGTCGGCCTTCTGACCTTCCCCCTTTCCGTCCTCGCGGACCGCTGGGGCCGCGTGCGCAGCCTCGTGCTGATGGCAGCGCTCTGGAGCGTCGCGACGCTCGGCTGCGCCGTCGCCACGAACTACGGCGAGATGCTGATCGCCCGCGCCTTCGTCGGTCTCGGCGAAGCGGCGTACGGCAGCGTGGGGATTGCGCTCATCCTCAGCATTTTCCCGTCGCACCTGCGCTCCACGCTCACCGGCGCCTTCATGGCCGGCGGCGCGTTCGGCTCGGTGCTCGGCATGGCGCTGGGCGGATTCGTCGCCGTGCACTTCGGCTGGCGGGCGTCTTTCGGCGCGATGGCCGGCTTCGGCCTGCTGCTCGTGATCGCCTACCGGCTGGTCGTATCGGACAAGCGCATCGCCGCGCGGTATCCCGATGTCCCGGCTGCGAAACGGCAGAAAGACGGTGTGCGCACGAGCCTGCGCACCCTTCTGGCGGGCCTTTTCTCGACGGTTTCGGTGGTCTGCGCGTATATCGGCAGCGGCTTGCAGCTCTTCATCATGGGCGCCGTGATCGCGTGGATGCCCAGCTTCCTGAATCGCTACTATGCGCTGCCCGCCGACAAGGCAGCAGCAGGCGCAGCGGTATTCGTGCTGCTGGGCGGCGTCGGTATGGTCACGTGCGGCGTCGTCACGGACCGAATCTGCAGGAATGCGCCCTCGCGCAAATGGATCACCGCGGTCGTCTACTGCCTGCTCTCGCTCGTGTGCCTGTCCATCGGCTTCAGGCTCGATGCCGGCCCGCTGCAACTCGTCCTGCTCGGCGTGGGGATTCTCGTCGTGGCGGGCACGTCCGGCCCGGCGGGCGCGATGGTGGCGAACCTGACTCCGGCGTCGATCCATGCTTCGGCATTCGCGACGCTGACGCTCGCGAACAATCTGATCGGTCTCGCGCCGGGTCCGCTCGTCACCGGCGCGATCGCCGACCGCATCGGTCTTCTGGGCGCGCTGCAGTTGATTCCGCTCGTGAGCGTCGCGGCGATGATCGCGTTCGCCATCGGCCGGTCGAGATATGCGCGTGACCTGAGCCGCATCGATGCTCTGCGTGAGCAGGCGTCGCCCAACGAACCTGCGCAGAAGCCGCTTGCATAGCCTCTGCTCTCGCTTTCGCGGTCTTGATCGTTCAGGACCGTGCGATCGAACCTTTGTCCGCATTCGGGCATTACTTTGAAGGAGATTCAAGCATGTCCGTCGATGTACAAAACGCTTCGCCGATGAATGGCCCCGCTTCCGTCGAATCGAAATCGGATCTGGACGCGAAGCCCGCGCGACGCCAGGCTTGCGCGCACAACTGGTCGTGGGGACGACAGCACGAACCCTACGACTGGATGGATGCGCACACGCCCTGCGACGATCTGAGCGCGTGGCGTTGAGCACGACTGAGCACGACACACATGACGCACAACATATCGATTGCCGGCGGCACCGACCTCGCGCCCGGCTCGCGCATGCTCGCATTCGTCGAAGGACGTAGCGTCGTGCTCTTCAACGTCGAAGGCGTCGTTCACGCAATCGACAATTCATGTCCGCACAGCGGCGCCTCGCTCGCGAACGGCCGTCTCGACGGTCATGTCCTGCAATGCCCCGCGCACGGCCTGCGCTTCGATATCAGGTCGGGCTGCATGGTCGGCGCGAAGGGTCTGTGTCTGACGAAGCTCCCCGTCGAAACGATCGACGGAGAACTGATGATGCGAACCGGCGATTGATCGCCGTTCATCGCTACGGCTTGACGAATCTGAGCGTCATGCGATCCGACTCTCCGATCGCGGCATAGCGCGAACGGTCGACGTCGCCACCCCTGTAGGTGGGCGGCAGCGACCACACGCCGTGCGGATAGTCCTTCGTATCCTTCGGGTTCGCATTGATCTCGCTGCGCGCGACCAGCAGGAAACCGGCCGCCTGTGCGTGCTCTATGACGTACGCCTCGGTCACGTAGCCGGTGTCGATCATTTGCTGCACGGTCGTGCCGGGGCGCGCGCGATGCTCTTCCACACCCAGCACACCGCCCTGCTTCAGCGCGTCATGGAACGCGCGCAGGTTGGCATCGAATTGTCCGTCCTTGATCCAGTTGTGGATGTTGCGAAACGTGAGCACGCGGTCGAACCGCTCATGCGCGTCGAAGCCGATGAACCGGCCTGCGTGCAACGTACCGACAACGACGTTGCCATACACCGCCGGAGCGGCCGCGAGCTTGCGCCGATAGGCGGCATCGGTATCGCTGTCCTCGGCGGCGAGATCGGCGGACGTGCTGAGATACTGCGCCTCATAAAGCTGGCCTGCGTCGTGCAGATAGGGCGCGAGAATGTCCGTGTACCATCCGCCTCCGGGAGCGATCTCCAGCACCGCCTGGGTTGGACCGAGGTCGAAGAACTGCAACGTCTCCTTTGGGTGACGATAGATGTCGCGCGCGCGGGCCTTGTCGGTGCGTTGCGATCCAGCGATGGCGGCGTCGAGCGAACTGGAATTCGCTGCCTGCGATTGCGAGCTCAGCGACGAGGACGCGCACCCGGTCAGCGTGAGTGTGAAAACGGTGGCGGCGATCATGATCGCGCGCAACGGGTCGAGGCGGATAGGGTTCATGGAACGAATGAAGTCGTGGATACGCGACACGATACGCGTTTCTTCCATTTTCTGCGGAGTGAGCCGAGGCCAGGCGGCGCCGATTTCCTGTTGAATGATTCGGCACGTTGCCTAAACTGTGTTGAATTCGCCGGGGCGATATCGCGCGAACTACACCGTAAGGAGCTCGAACCATGAAATATGATCCGGCCGACACGGCCGTCGTGTTTATCGATCCGCAAATCGACGTGCTCAGCCCGCTCGGGAAAAACTGGGGCGCAGTTGGCGCCAGCGTGACGGAGAACCGAACCGTCGAGAACATGCTGCAAATCTTCAAGGCCGCGAAAGCGGCGCAGTTCGCCGTTTTCATTTCGCCGCATTATTTTTATCCGACCGATCGTGCATGGAAGTTCAATGGCCCGCTCGAAGCGGACGAGTTCGCAAGCGGCACGTTCGCTCGCGCGGGAGCGCTGAATCTGAGCGGATTCGAGAAATCCGGCGCTGACTGGCTCGACGAATTCAAGCCGTACATCGAGGACGGCGATACCGTCGTCGTAAGTCCGCACAAGGTATTCGGTCCTCAGACGAATGACCTGACGCTGCAACTGCGAAAGCGCAATGTGCGCAAGGTCGTGCTGGGCGGCATGCTCGCCAACATGTGTGTCGAGTCGCACTTGCGCGACCTGATCGAGCAGGGCTTCGAAGTGTACGTTGTCGCCGATGCCACGGCGGGGCCGCGTCATCCGACCTGGGGCGACGGCTACAAGGCCGCGATGGTCAACTACGCGTTTCTCGCGCATGCCGTCGTCAAGACCCAGGACGTAGTCGGGGCGATGACGCAGCGATAGCCGCGACAGCGGAGGCTTGCTTCGCCGTCACGCCCGGATGCGCGCCTGCGCCCAGTCCGCCTCACGCGCCAGCGCGATGAACGCCGCAAGGTAATCGATCGACCGGTCGGCCTCGCGCACGCCGAGGTAAATCTTCTTCGCGATGCCCTTCTTGCCAAGCTTGACCGGCGTGATGGGCATACGGTCCGCGTATTCTTCCGCGAGCCAGCGCGGCAACGCGGCCACGCCGCGCCCGCTCGCGACCATCTGCATCATGATGTCCGTGGTTTCGATCACCTTGTGACGTCTCGGCACCACGTTCGCCGGCGTCAGAAACCGCGTGTAGATGTCCAGCCGGTCCGTCTCGACCGGATAGGTGATGAGCACTTCGGACGCAAGCTGCTCGGGCGTGACATAGGCCGCGGAAGCCAGCGCATGGTTTTCGGCGACGACCAGCACCTGCTCGTAATCGAACACGGGTTCGAATCGCAGTCCGTCCTTCCTGAGCGGATCGGGCGTGACGAGCACGTCGATGTCGAAGCCGAAAAGCGCGCCGATGCCGCCGAACTGGAACCGCTGCTTCACGTCCACATCGACGTCCGGCCAGCGTGCGAGATAAGGCGACACGACCTTCAGCAGCCACTGGTAACACGGATGGCACTCCATACCGATGCGCAAGGTGCCGCGCTCGCCCTGCGCGTACTGCTTCATGCGCACTTCCGCCTGCTCGAACTGCGGCAACATGCGGTTCGCGAGGCCAAGCAGATAATGCCCGGCCTGCGTGAGCCGCATGCTGCGTCCCTCGCGCGTCCAGACCGGCGTCCCCAGTTGCTGCTCCAGCTTCCTGACCGTATGACTCAGGGCGGACTGCGTGAGATTCAGCACGTCGGCGGCGGCGGTCAGCGAGCCCTGCTTTTCGACTTCCCGCACGACCATCAGATGACTGCGTTCCAGCATCGCCCGCTCCATGAAAAAAGTTAATCGATGCATGAAAACAATCCATTTTTATTCATGCATCAAAAATTCTATCATCGTCCATGATTTATTCTCTACGGACGACACCGCACGATGGCTACGGCACACAACCTCGGATTCCCGCGCATCGGCGCGAAGCGTGAGCTGAAATTCGCGCTCGAAAAATACTGGAAGGGCGAATCGTCACGCGACGCGCTGAAGGCGACCGGCGCCGGGCTTCGCGCGCGCCACTGGCAAGAGCAGGCGCATCTGGACTATGTGCCCGTCGGCGACTTCGCGTTCTATGACCAGGGGCTCGACATGAGCTTCACGCTCGGCAACCTGCCCGAGCGCGTGCGCGGTTTTCACGGCGATGCGCTGGACAACTATTTCCGCGTCGCGCGTGGCCGTTCGGCGCAGGGCGCGGAAGATCACGCCGCGTGCTGCGGCGGCGTCGCGGCCGGCGAAATGACGAAGTGGTTCGATACGAACTACCACTACATCGTGCCGGAGTTCGAAGCGGACACGCAGTTCAGGCTCGATGCTTCGCGTCTCATCGAACAACTCGGCGAAGCGCGCGCTCAGGGCGTGAACGCGAAGCCCGTCATCATCGGTCCGGTGACGTATCTATGGCTCGGCAAGGCGAAGGACGACTCCGACAGGCTCGCGCTGCTGCCGCGCCTTCTGCCGGTGTATGCGGCGCTTCTCGACCATTTCGCGGCACTGGGCGTGGACTGGGTGCAGATCGACGAACCTGCGCTCGTCACCGAACTCGATCCGGCATGGCGCGATGCATTCGTCACCGCCTACGATGCGCTGTCGGCGCGCCGCGTGCGCCTGCTGCTCGCAACCTACTTCGGGCCGTTGCAGGACAACCTCGCGCTCGCATGCGGGCTGCCGGTCGACGGCCTGCATATCGATGCGATCAACGCGCGTGACGAAATCGAAGATGCCGTCGCCCAATTGCCGGAAACCGCGGTCGTGTCCGTGGGTGCGATCAACGGGCGCAACATCTGGAAGAGCGATCTCGGCGCGACGCTCGAATGGCTGGAGCCGCTGCATCGGCGACTCGGAGATCGTCTCTGGATCGCGCCGTCCTGCTCCCTGCTGCATGTTCCGGTCGATCTGAACAGCGAAACCGAGCTCGATGCCGAAATCAAGTCATGGCTCGCGTTCGCGCTGCAAAAGCTCGACGAACTTAACGTGCTGGCGGGCGCGTTGAGCAAAGGTCGCGCCGTGGTCGCCGATGCGCTCGCCGCGAACGCCGCCGCGATCGAAAGCCGCCGCCGGTCGCCGCGCGTGAACAATCCCACGGTCAAGGCCGCCATCGCGAAGATCGACGCGGCGCTCGGCAAGCGTCAGAGCGCCTACGAGCAACGCGCGAAGAAGCAGGCCGCGATTCTCGGTCTGCCCGCCTTCCCGACGACGACCATCGGTTCGTTCCCGCAGACGGGCGAAATCCGTCACGCACGCAGCCAGTTCAAGGCCGGCGCGCTCGATCACGCCGGCTACAAGGCCGCGATGGAACGTGAGATCACGCGCGCCGTGAAGGAGCAGGAAGCGCTCGGTCTCGACGTGCTCGTGCATGGCGAGGCCGAACGCAACGACATGGTCGAATATTTCGGCGAACAACTCGATGGTTATGCGTTCAGCCGTTTCGGCTGGGTGCAGTCGTACGGTTCGCGCTGCGTGAAGCCGCCGATTCTTTTCGGCGACATCAGCCGTCCCGAGGCGATGACGGTCGAGTGGACCAGGTACGCCGCATCGCAAACGGACAAGCCCATGAAGGGCATGCTCACGGGTCCGGTGACGATCCTGAACTGGTCGTTCGTGCGCGACGATCAACCGCGTTCGGTGTCGTGCCATCAGCTCGCACTCGCGATCCGCGAGGAAGTGCTCGATCTGGAAAAAGCCGGCGTGCGCGTGATTCAGATCGACGAAGCGGCGCTGCGCGAAGGCCTGCCGCTGCGCCGCTCGCAGTGGAAGGCGTATCTGCGCTGGGCGGTCGAATCGTTCCGCATCACGGCCAACGGGGTGCGTGACGAAACGCAGATCCACACGCACATGTGCTATTCGGAGTTCAACGACATCATCGCGTCGATCGCGGATATGGATGCCGATGTCATCACCATCGAAACGTCACGCTCCGACATGGAACTGCTCGACGCATTCGATGACTTCGACTATCCGAACCAGATCGGGCCGGGCGTGTACGACATTCACTCGCCGAACATCCCGAGCCAGGAGCACATCGTCAATCTGATGAAGAAAGCGGCGGAGCGCATTCCCGCCGAGCGGCTTTGGGTGAATCCTGATTGCGGCCTGAAGACGCGTCAATGGGATGAGGTCATCCCGGCGCTGAAGAACATGGTCGCGGCGGCACGGACGCTCCGGCAACTGGCCTGATCGCCGGACGCGGGTCGAGCTTCACTGCCATCTTCGGGTGGCAGTTTTCGTTTTCAGTCTTTCGGCTGCGTGCGGCGCTTGAGGAGATACGTGTCCATGATCCAGCCGTTGCGCTCGCGTGCTTCGGCGCGTACCCGCTCGATATCGTCCATCACTTCACGCAGCTTGCCGGCCATAAGGATTTCGTCGTCGGTGCCCACATAGGCGCCCCAGAATATATCGACATCCTCATCCGCGACCTGCCGAAACGCATTCTGCGCGTCGAGCATCACGACGACGCTGTCCACGTTCTTCGGAAAACCTTCCGCG
This sequence comes from Caballeronia jiangsuensis, assembly GCF_046030135.1. Classification (NCBI taxonomy): domain Bacteria; kingdom Pseudomonadati; phylum Pseudomonadota; class Betaproteobacteria; order Burkholderiales; family Burkholderiaceae; genus Caballeronia; species Caballeronia jiangsuensis. The sequence continues at coordinate 7,096 of NZ_JAQQDB010000007.1, read as the reverse complement.
ATGCCTCTGCCGTTCGTGATCTCGACGGCGCGCCCGATCGTGTTGAGTGCGACCCGATGTTTCGCCGCGAGCGCCTGAACGCTGCTGATGCCGGGAATCACTTCATACTCGAACTCGTGCCGCCCGCTCTGGTCGATGGCTTCGATGATGCGCATCGTGCTGTCGTAGAGCGACGGATCGCCCCACACGAGAAATGCGCCGCATTCGCCGTCACGCAGTTCTTCCTCGATCAGACGCTCGAACACGGCCTGCTTCTCGTGATTCAGCGTTTCGACTGCATCGAGATAGCTCGCGACGTCTCGACGACGCTCCGGACTCGTTGCCTCGACGATCCGATAATCGCGGTCCTTCACGTATCGCTCGACGATCTCCTTGCGCAACTCGACGAGCTTCGCTTTCGATGCGCCCTTGTCCATCACGAAGAAAACGTCGACCTGGTTCATCGCGTTGATCGCCTGAACGGTGACGTATTCCGGATTGCCCGCGCCGATCCCGATGATGAGGATTTTCTTCACTGATTGCTCCAGATTGCCGTGTATCCGCAAGATACTATCCTCACGTCGCGATGAGATGAAAAAAAGGAGCCGTTCGGAACGGCTTGCATTCGCGGCGTATTCGCAGCCGTCGTCTATCCTTCATCTAATCGTGCAACGAGGAAGGAGGCGCCATGCAATCCGACCCGAAGGTTATTCAATATCTGAATGCCGAATTGAAGAACGAATTGACCGCCATCAATCAATACTTCCTGCATGCGCGGCTCTACAAGCACTGGGGTTTCGAAGGACTCGGTAAGCACGAATACGACGAGTCGATCGAGGAGATGAAGCACGCGGACAAGCTGATCGAGCGAATTTTCATGCTCGACGGATTGCCGAATTTGCAGGATCTCGACAAGCTGCTCATTGGCGAAGATGTACTGGAAGTGCTTCAATGCGACCTGAAACTGGAGCAATCGGCGCAGGCGAAGTGCCGGGAGGCGATCGTCTATTGCGAATCGGTAAAGGACTTCGTGTCGCGAGAGATTTTTGTCGATATTCTGGACGACACTGAAGAGCATATCGACTGGCTCGAGATTCAGATCGGCCTCGTCGATAAGGTCGGAATCGCAAATTACCAGCAATCGGCAATGTAGCCACAACAAAAAAGGCGCCGCAGGCTGAATGCCCGCGGCGCCCTTGCCCTTCACTACGACGAGAACAACACGCCGTAGCTCAATAGCGCTTACATCTTCACTGTGTCGGCCACTTCCCTGAAGTCTTCGATCTGATCGAAGTTCATGTACTTGTAGATCTTGTCGCCGTCAGCTTCCAGCACGCCCATGTCGGCCATGTACTCCGCCTTGCTCGGAATCTTGCCCAGACGCGAGCAGATCGCGGCCAATTCCGCCGAGCCGAGGTACACGTTCGTATTCTTGCCGAGACGATTCGGGAAGTTGCGAGTCGAGGTCGACATGACCGTCGCACCTTCGCGCACCTGTGCCTGATTACCCATGCACAGCGAGCAGCCCGGCATTTCGGTACGAGCGCCGGCTGTACCGAACACGCCGTAATGGCCTTCCTCGGTCAGCTGCTTCTGGTCCATCTTGGTCGGCGGGGCTACCCACAGCTTGACCGGGATGTCGCGCTTGCCTTCCAGCAGCTTCGACGCGGCACGGAAGTGGCCGATGTTCGTCATGCATGAGCCGATGAACACTTCGTCGATCTTGGCGCCGGCCACGTCGGACAGCGTCTTCACGTCGTCCGGATCGTTCGGGCACGCCACGATCGGCTCGTGGATGTCGGCGAGATCGATCTCGATGACGGCTGCGTACTCGGCGTCCGCATCCGGCGACAGCAATTGCGGGTCGGCGAGCCACTGCTCCATGCCCGTGATACGGCGCTGGAGGCTGCGCGGGTCCTGGTAGCCCTGGGCGATCATCCACTTCAGCAGCGTGATGTTGCTGTTGAGGTATTCGATGATCGGTTCCTTGTTCAGGTGCACCGTGCACCCGGCGGCAGAGCGCTCGGCGGAAGCATCCGACAACTCGAACGCCTGCTCGACCTTCAACTCGGGCAGACCTTCGATTTCAAGGATGCGTCCCGAGAAAATGTTCTTCTTGCCCTGCTTCGCGACCGTCAGCATGCCTTGCTTGATGGCGTAGAGCGGGATCGCGTTGACCAGATCGCGCAGGGTCACGCCCGGCTGCATCTTGCCCTTGAAGCGGACCAGCACCGATTCCGGCATGTCCAGCGGCATCGTGCCGGTAGCCGCGGCAAAGGCGACGAGGCCCGAGCCGGCCGGGAAGCTGATGCCGATCGGGAAACGCGTATGCGAGTCGCCGCCGGTGCCGACGGTGTCGGGCAAGAGCATGCGGTTCAGCCACGAGTGGATCACGCCGTCGCCGGGGCGCAGCGCGATGCCGCCACGGGTGCTGATGAAGTTCGGCAGGGTCTGGTGCGTCTTGACGTCCACCGGCTTCGGATACGCCGCCGTGTGGCAGAACGACTGCATCACGAGATCGGCCGAGAAGCCGAGGCACGCCAGGTCCTTCAGTTCGTCGCGGGTCATGGGGCCCGTGGTGTCCTGCGAGCCGACCGAGGTCATCTTCGGTTCGCAGTAGGTGCCCGGGCGCACGCCCTGGCCTTCCGGCAGCCCGCAGGCGCGGCCGACCATCTTCTGGGCCAGCGAGAAGCCCTTGCCGCTGTCGGCCGGCTGCTGCGGCAGGCGGAACAGCGTCGATGCGGGCAGGCCCAGCGCTTCGCGTGCCTTGGCGGTCAGTCCGCGACCGATGATCAGCGGAATGCGGCCGCCGGCGCGCACTTCATCGAACAGGACGTCGGACTTGACCTGAAACTCGGCGATCACTTCGCCGTTCTTCAGCGCACGGCCTTCGTACGGGCGCAGTTCGACCACGTCGCCCATTTCCATCTTCGACACGTCGAGTTCGATCGGCAACGCGCCGGCGTCTTCCATCGTGTTGTAGAAGATCGGCGCGATCTTGCCGCCGAGGCACACGCCGCCGAAGCGCTTGTTGGGAACGAAGGGGATGTCCTCACCCGTGAACCACAGCACCGAATTGGTGGCCGACTTGCGCGAGGAACCGGTGCCGACCACGTCGCCCACATACGCGACCAGATGACCCTTTTCCTTCAGCGACTCGATGAACTTGACCGGCCCACGCTTGCCGTCTTCTTCCGGGGTGATGCCGGGACGCGCGTTCTTCAGCATCGCGAGCGCGTGCATGGGAATGTCCGGGCGGGTGGTCGCGTCCGGAGCAGGCGAGAGGTCGTCGGTATTGGTTTCGCCCGTCACCTTGAACACGGTGATGGTCAGGCTTTGCGGCACTTCCGGGCGGCTCGTGAACCACTCGGCGTCGGCCCAGCTTTGAATCACGGCGCGCGCGTTCGCGTTGCCCTTGTCGGCCAGTTCCTTGACGTCGTGGAACTGATCGAACATCAGGAGGGTTTTCTTCAGCGCATCGGCGGCGACGGTGCCGACTTCAGCGTCGGACAGCAGTTCGATCAGCGGCTCGATGTTATAGCCGCCCAGCATCGTGCCGAGCAGTTCGGTGGCGCGGGCGCGCGAGATCAGCGCGCAGGCGGTCTCGCCTTTCGCGACGGCGGCCAGGAAGCCCGCCTTCACACGGGCGGCTTCGTCCACGCCGGCGGGCACGCGATGGGTGATCAGGTCGAGCAGGATCTGCTCTTCGCCGGCGGGCGGATTCGTCAGCAATTCGACCAGTTCGGCGGTCTGCTGAGCCGTCAGCGGCAGGGGAGGAATGCCGAGCGAGGCGCGTGCGGCTACGTGAGCACGAAAATTTTCAAGCATGGGGGACCGTTGGTATTGCGTTTCAGGGAAAGGCTTTTCAGCCACACCGAGGCTGTTCCGGGCGCTGCTTTTATCGCCATTGTAATCGAGACGGATTACCTCGTCAAATGTCTTATGTCTTATGTCTTATACAAGACTTAGCCGCACGGGTCTGCGATATGTCGGTAGATGCCTTGTCAGAGTACGGAACGTCCACGCCAGTTGCATTGCCCCGTCGCGCGTCCACGCGTTATACATCGTGACAAATCGAATCCGGAATCACGCCGCGACAATTCACACGCCTTCGCCTAACTAATCGTAGTTAATAGAGACAACGCCGAAGCCGCAAATCACACAAAGCAAAAGAATGGAGACTTCGATATGACCAGATTCACGCCGCAGGGAGTCGAGGACCCGATGGCCACGCTGTGCCGGATGGCGCTGGAGACGCAGTACGCCGACCTGCCGGCCGACGTGATCCGTCACGTCAAGCACACCCTGCTCGATGCGATGGGCGTGACCATCGGTGGATCCGCGATGGAGGGCATCCCCGCTGTCGTGTCGCTCGTGAAGGAGCGCGGCGGCAATCCGCAAACGCCGCTGCCCTTCTACGGTGGCCGCGTGCCGGCCAGCGAAGCCGCACTGGCGATGGGCCCGATGCCGCGCGCGATGGACTGCGGCGATCTGCACGAAGAGGCCGGCCACATCACCGAATACGTGGTGCCGACGCTGCTTGCCGCGACCGGTCTTTGCGGCCCGGTGTCGGGCAAGGCGTTTTTGGCTGCGATGGCCGTCGGTCAGGAAACGCTCGTGCGGCTGGGCACGGCCTATAAGGTCATCAATCGCGCGATCAGGCACCACGAATGCGGCGGTCACTACATCTTTGGCGCCGTGGCCGCGGTCGGCAAACTCATAGGGCTGACGCAGGAGGAACTGGAAAACGCGCAGGGCATCGCACGCACCATGACGCAACCCAACACCATGGGCATCTACTCGCCCGCCACGCTGATGGTGCGCATGCATCACGGGCTCGTGAGCCAGGCAGCGATTACCTGTTGCCAGTTGGCTCGACGCGGCATCACCGGGCCGCGTGCCGAGGTGCTGCTCGGTCCCAAGGGCTATCTCTCCACGGCGCGCTGGGAGACCGATCCCGACTTCATCCTCAAGGATCTGGGCGAACATTGGGAGATGGAAAACATCATCACCAAGGGCTATAGCGCGTGCTATTTCTCGCATTCGTCCATCGACGCCATCCGCGAGGCGATGAAGGAAAGCGAGTTCGGCGCGAGCGATATTGCGAGCATTCACATCGAGACTTCCACGCCGGGCTGGCGCGCCGTGTGCGAGCCGCAGGAGAAGAAATGGAATCCGGTCACGGTGCCCGAGTGCCAGTTCAGCCTGCCCTATGTCGTCGCCATAGCCGCATTCGACGACAAGGTGTTCCTCGAGTCGTACAGCGACGAGGCACGTTCCCGGCCCGAGGTGCGCGAGTTGATGACGCGCATCACCGCCGAAGAGAACCCCGACGTGTCCGATTGGGGTGCACGTCTGACCATCAGGCTGCGCGACGGGCGCGAGCTGATGAAAGAATGCATCTACGTGAAGGGACATCCCAGAAATCCCTTCACCGCAGAAGATTTCATCGCCAAATTCAGGCTATGCGTGCCTTATTCGGCGATACCGCTTGCCCGGCGAACCGTGGACAACATGATCCGCGACATTCTGCAATTCGACGAAGTGGACGACGTGGTCAAAGTTCTTCTCGACCCGCTGGCACCGAACCAGACCTGACTTCGACCGGCACCTGCACGGCCGGCTCGAACCTGCTTTCATAACTTCCAAGGAGACACTGCCATGACCGCAACACAGCAAGCACAATCCTCGGTGCCATCCAATTGCCCTCCGCTGGAACAGGCGGTGGTGCAGTTCATCCAGGACCTGAGATACGAGCACATCGACGCGCACGCACACGCCGGCATCAACCGGCTGATGCGCGACCAGCTCGCGGTACAGATCGGCATTTCGAAGATGCCGTGGTCCGGACAATTGCTGAAGTACGCGACGAGCCAGCAGCGACCGGGCACGAGCCGCGTGAGCGCCTCAACGTTGACGATGAGCGCCATGGACGCCGCCTTTGTCAACGGTTCCTACGGACATGGATTCGAATACGACGACGCCCACGGTCCCAGCTACAGCCATCCGGGCAGTTGCGTGATCCCGGCTGCGTTGGCCATCGGCGAGGAACTCGGTTCGTCGCTGGAGGAAGTGATCACCGCGATGGTCGCGGGCTACGAAGTCTACGCGCGCATCGGCTTGCTGGCTTCGCCGGATCTGCTGCAGCGCGGCTTTCATCCGCACGGCACGCTGTCGAACTTCGGCGCCGCGGCGGTCGCCGCCAAACTCCGCGGCTTCGATGCCGAAACGACGCTGCAAGCGCTGGCGATCGCGCTGAGCCATGTCTCCGGCACGACCGAATACACCTCCACCGGCGGCTCCATCAAGCGCATCCACGCCGGCATCGGCACGCGCAACGGCATCGTCGCCGCCGACATGGCCCAGGCCGGCATCACAGGACCGCGCGCGTTCCTCAGCGGAAACAAGGGCTTTTTCCGCACCTTCCTGCAACGTCCGGCGGGCGATGGCTCCGAAGTGCGCTTCGCTTCGGATCGGCCTTTCGAGATCGCTACCGTCTGGCTCAAGGCCTACTGTGCGTGTTACTGCACGCATGCCTACATCGACGCGTTGCGTCCGTTTTCAGCCCATCGTGACGAGATTGCCGACGTGCATCTGAAGATCTCGCCTCATTTCAATGTCGTCGTCGGCACGGCCAACGCCAATGCGTACGAGCCGAGGAACATCGAGCATGTGCAGTTCAGCCTGCCGATTCAAGCTGCCTTCACGCTGCTCGGCAATGGCAATGGCTATCCGGTCCATCGCGACTACCTCGCCGGGAAGGTCGACATGACGCCCGTGATCGACATGGCGCGCAGCATCCGCATCACCCAGGAACCGGCGCTGGAGCGAGATTATCCGGGCAAGTTCGTCGCCGATGTGACGGTCACTTTCAGGAACGGCGCTTCCGAGCATGTATTCGTGGAAGACCCGATCGGCACCGACAAGAATCCGATGCCCGAGCAGGAGCAGGACGCGAAGTTCATGGAACTCACCGTCGATGTGCTGGGTGCGGATCGAGCCGGGAAACTGCTCGCTGCATTGCGTGCGATGGACCCGCGCATGAAGGCCGCGGAGCTGATGAGCCTGTGCGCCACGGAGCGTTGAGAAGGGCCCGCGCGCGGCCTGGGGGGGGGCG